>CAYXTJ010000208.1:0-1507 GCA_964467715.1 uncultured Sphingomonadaceae bacterium | reverse complement strand
AACCTGGTCACCAAGCACCAGAAGCCGTCCCAGGCCAACACCGGCGGGATCATTCGTCAGGAAGCGTCGCTGCACATTTCCAACGTATCGATCATCGATCCGACCGACAGCAAGCCAACCCGCGTTGGCTACCGCTTCAACGACGCTGGCGTGAAGGAGCGGTTCTCCAAGCGCTCCGGCGCCGTGATTTCCTGAGGGAGGCCGACGACATGAGCGAACCTCGTCTGAAAACACACTACAAGGAAGTGGTCGTGCCCAAGCTCGCCGCTGACCTTGAGATCAAGAACCCCATGGCTGTGCCGAAGCTGGAAAAGATCGTGCTCAACATGGGTGTATCCGGCGCTGTGACCGACCGTAAGGTGCTGACGCAGGCCATGGACGAAATGACCCTGATCGCCGGTCAGAAGCCGGTCGAAACGATCGCGCGCAAGTCCGAAGCCGGGTTCAAGATCCGTGACGGGATGAAAATCGGCTGTAAGGTCACGCTGCGCGGGACCCGGATGTACGAATTCCTCGATCGCCTGATCACCATCGCCATGCCGCGTATCCGCGACTTTCGCGGCCTGACCGGCAAGGGCTTCGATGGCCGTGGCAACTTCGCCATGGGGATCACCGAGCAGATCGTCTTCCCGGAAATCGAATACGACAAGATCGACACGATCCGCGGCCTGAACGTTGTTATCGTAACCACCGCGACCACCAACGAAGAAGGCAAGGCGCTGCTGTCTGCTTTCGAAATGCCGTTTGCGAACTGAGCGGAGAGGATCTGAAAAATGGCTAAGAAGTCTATGATTGCCCGCGAAGTGAAGCGGGAGCGCCTGGTCAACAAGTACGCGGAGAAGCGCGCCGAGCTGAAGGCGACCATCGCCAACAAGGACCTGGACCCATCCGAGCGGTTTATGGCTGTGCTGAAGCTGCAGAAGCTGCCGCGCAACTCCTCGCGCATCCGGATGCACAACCGCTGTGGCCTCACTGGCCGCCCGCACGCGGTTTACCGTCGTTTCAACATTTCCCGTATTGCCCTGCGTGAGCTGGGCTCCACGGGTCGCCTCCCCGGCGTGATCAAGTCGAGCTGGTAAGGAGAACGCACATGGCAATGTCCGATCCATTGGGTGATATGCTCACCCGCATTCGCAACGGTCAGCGCGCTCGCCTCTCGTCGGTGAAGTCGCCGGCGTCGAAGATGCGTGAAAGCGTGCTCAAGGTGCTCGAATCCCAGGGGTTCATCCGCGGCTACAAGGTCGAGGAAGTGCGCAAGGGTATCTCCGAGCTGACCATCGAGCTGAAGTACCACGACGGTGACCCGGTTATCCGTGAGCTGGACCGTGTTTCCACGCCCGGCCGTCGCGTGTTCACCAAGATTAACGACCTGCGCCCGTTCCGTAACGGCCTGGGCGTGCAGATCATTTCGACCTCCTCCGGTGTGATGGCAGACGGCGAAGCCCGTGCCCGCAACGTTGGTGGCGAAGTGCTCTGCCGGATCTTCTAAGAAGGGAAGCGTGAGACA
>CAYXTJ010000207.1:0-1572 GCA_964467715.1 uncultured Sphingomonadaceae bacterium | reverse complement strand
AGCACTGTCTTCGGGAGGCAGGGGCCGGAGGTTCGAATCCTCTCTCCCCGACCATTTTTCCTCAAAGCGAAGTGATCCTGTCGACTGTCAAGATAATACTTTGCAGAACTTCTGGGTTGCTTTTGGGACCGACATAAACCCGCGGTCAAAACCTTTGGCTGACCGCCCCTCCCGCGGAGTGGCTAGGGCGGCAGCCCTTCAGGCTCGGCCTGCAGCCGTTCAATTCTTACTTTCAGTCGTTCGAGCGAGGTAGGCTCTGCATCGTGTGTAGGCTCCACCATACGGTTCCAGCTAAGATAAACGCTTTCAAAGTATGGTGGATTGCAGGTGGACGCACAGGGTTTGTAGGCAAGAAGGTTCAAAAGTGTGAGTAAGCCCCGGCGGCTCGGCTGGTCTGAAACAAAGGTAACTGTTAGCGATCATCTCATGAAACACGTTGGCCGCGAAAACTCCACCCATCCCGAATGGCAATATCTCGATCTCATGCGACACATCTGGGAGCATGGGGACCAGCGGATGGATCGTACCGGAGTGGGCACAAGGTCGATCTTCGGCGCGCAGCTGCGGTTCGACCTGTCCGATGACCGGATTCCGCTGCTGACGACGAAGCGCGTCTTCTGGAAGGCCGCCGCGCGGGAAATGCTGTGGTTCCTGACGGGCAATACCAACATCCGCCCGTTGCTGCAGGAAGGCGTCACGATCTGGTCGGACTGGCCCCTCGCCAAGTACCGCGCGGCCTCCGGCGAAGACATCAGCCAGAAGGATTTCGAGGCACGGATCGTCGCAGACGAGCAATTTGCCTCGCAATGGGGCGAGCTGGGCCCGGTATATGGCAAGCAATGGGTCAACTGGGCGACCTATCAGCCCGATGGATCGGGCGGTTTCCGGCTAGGCCCGGGTATCAACCAGGTGCAGCAGTCGGTGGAAAGCCTGCGCAGCAATCCCGGCAGCCGCCGCCATATCATCGAAGGCTGGAACGTGGGGGAGCTCGAGGGCATGGCGCTGCCGCCCTGCCACAAGACCTACCAGTTCCATGTTGCAGGCGAGGGGGAATCGGCGCGGCTCAACTGCTTGCTCTACCAGCGCAGCTGCGATGTCGCGCTGGGCTTGCCGTTCAACCTTTTCGGAGCATCGATGCTGGGCAGGATGCTCGCACAGCAGGCGGGCTACAAGCCGGGCGAGCTGGTGTGGATGGGCGGTGACACGCACCTGTACCTTAATCACGAGCACCTCGTGGACGAGCAGCTTTCGCGCACTCCCTTTGGTGAACCCAAACTGGCGATTCTGCGCCAGCGCGAATCCATTTTCGAATACAGATTCGAGGACTTCGAGGTGCGCGATTATGAGCCCCAAGGAGTGATCCGCGCGCCTGTCGCCGTTTGACTTTCCTGCGCTCCCGCATGGGGGGCGCAGGGAGAAAATGCGGGGAATTGCATTTCCTGTCATTCGGCTAGTTGACAGCCTTTCTGACCTGCCCTAGAGGCGCGCTTCCCGAGCGGTGCAACGCCACTTCAAGCGGGTGTAGCTCAGTTGGTTAGAGCGCCGGCCTGTCACGCCGGAGGTCGCGAGTTC
>CAYXTJ010000206.1:0-1625 GCA_964467715.1 uncultured Sphingomonadaceae bacterium | reverse complement strand
CGGTCATAGCCATGTTCTAATTCCTCACCAGCTCGACTTGGTTACGCCCGGGATCATGCCCTTGTTGGCCAGATCACGGAGTTCGATGCGGCAAAGCCCGAACTTGCGGTAGTAGCCGCGCGGGCGGCCGGTGGTGGTGCAACGGTTGCGCACACGGGTCGGATTCGCATTGCGCGGAATCTCGGCCATCTTCAGGCGGGCCATGAGGCGCTCGGTATCATCGAGCGATTCATCGTCGGCAATTGCCTTCAGCTTCGCGTACTGGTTTGCGTACTTCTTGACGAGCTTCTTACGACGCTCGTTCTTGTTGATGGAACTCAGTTTCGCCATTGGACTTAAGCTCTCCTGCGCCGCTTACGCGGCAGCCTTTTCTTCATCGGCCTGTTCAGCCGGGAACGGGAAACCGAAGAGACGCAGCAGTTCGCGCGCTTCTTCATCGGTCTTTGCGGTGGTGGTGACGATGATGTCCATGCCACGCACCTTCTCGATCTGGTCGTAGCTGATCTCCGGGAAGATGATCTGCTCCTTCAGGCCCATGGCATAGTTGCCATTGCCGTCGAAGCTCTTCGGATTCAGGCCACGGAAGTCACGGATACGCGGCATCGCGATCGTGACCAGGCGGTCGAGGAATTCGTACATGCGGTCACGGCGCAGGTTCACCTTGCAACCGATTGGCATGCCATCACGCAGCTTGAACTGGGCGATCGACTTCTTCGCCTTGGTGATCACCGGCTTCTGGCCAGCAATCTTTTCCATTTCCTCAGCAGCAGTCTGGACCTTCTTCTTGTCCTGACTGGCTTCGCCAACGCCCATGTTGATCGTGATCTTTTCAAGCTTGGGAACCTGCATCTGGTTCACGTAACCGAACTTCTCGGTCATCGCCTTGACGATCACGTCGTTATAACGGGCCTTCATGCGCGGCGTATAATCAGCCATCGATAGTCTCCCCGGACTTGACGGCAACGCGGACCTTCTTGCCGTCACGCTCTTCAAAGCGCACGCGGGTCGGCTTGCCATCCTTGGGATCAGCAACTGCCACCTTGGCAATCGCCATCGGAGCGGGCGCGCGATCGATGCCGCCCTGCGGGTTCACCTGGCTCGGCTTGCGATGGCTGGTGGCGACGTTCACGCCTTCAACCACGACCTTGCCTTCCTTCGGCATGACCTGCTGGACAGTGCCGGTGCGGCCCTTGTCCTTGCCGGACAACACGACGACGGTGTCGCCCTTCTTGATCTTTGCAGCAGCCATTACAGCACCTCCGGCGCGAGCGAGATGATCTTCATGAAGCCCTTGGAGCGCAGTTCACGCACCACCGGGCCGAAGATACGGGTGCCGACCGGCTCCTCGTTCTTGTTGACGAGGACAGCGGCATTGCTGTCGAAGCGGATCACGCTGCCATCGGGACGGCGAACGTCCTTCTTGGTGCGCACGATCACGGCACGGTGCACGTCGCCCTTCTTAACGCGGGCACGCGGCTGGGCTTCCTTGACGGAAACCACGATCACGTCACCGACACTCGCGGTGCGACGCTTCGAGCCACCCAGCACCTTGATGCACTGGACGCGCTTGGCGCCGCTGTTGTCCGCGACGTCGAGATTGGATTGCATCTGGATCATTGATCCGG
>CAYXTJ010000205.1:0-1627 GCA_964467715.1 uncultured Sphingomonadaceae bacterium | reverse complement strand
GCTTCGCTCCACCTGCGGCCAGCCATGGCGCCGGAGGCAGTTTTACACTAACAATTAACGCGGACCACTCGGTGGGGGCCGGTCAAGTCCGAGAAAGAATGGCGGTCCCGGGCTGTCTGGCGCGGCCCGTTCAGCCTTGCGAAAAGCGTGTAGCGATGCCGGCGTCAGCACCCCTTCGGCGTGTGCCATCAGTGCATTGCCGAGCGCCAGCCATGCTTCGCCTTTCTCGGGATCGTCCTCGACAGCGCCGAGCAGAACCTCGGCGGCACTTGCATACTGCCCATTGCGAGCCAACCCATCGGCAATAACAAGCCATTGATTGCTAACAGGGATTCCGCGTTCAGCCAAAGCATCACGCGCTTCGACGATGGCTGCCGGATCGGTTGCTGCCTGCTGAGCCGCCGCCTTTGGCGATCCGGACAGACCAGGCGATGCCTGCAATGCATATCCGGCAATGCCAAGAAAAAGCGCAGCCCCCATTGCCTCCCAAGACTGGTGCGGTGCTTTCAGCACGAACGCCGCAATGCAGAAACCGGCTAGCGCCAGTGCAAGGGCAAGCACCCAGCTCATGGTTCATCCTTCCGCCGAAACCGACCGCGCAGCAGGAATACGGCAAGCAGGACAAGCACGAGCGGCACCACGAAAAGCGGCCACGTCAACGCCGTCAGCCGAGGAGAATAGCTGACATAATCCCCATACCTTTCCACAAGCCATTGCCGCACGGCTTCCGGTTCCTCGCCTGCGGCAATCCGCATCCGCACCTCGCTGCGCATATCTCCGGCCATCGGCGCGTCCGAGTCGGCAATCGCCTGGCTCTGGCATTTCAGGCAGCGCAATGTTTCCATAAGCTTTTGCGCCTTGGCCTCAAGCGCAGGGTCTTCGAGCTGTTGATAGGCATATGGCGCAGGCGGCAAGCCATCCTGCGCGACCGCCGGGACAGCCAGGGACAGGAGAAGCAAGGCGGCAAGAAACCGATTCACTGTCCCGCCTCCATCAGTTTCGAACGGATCAGCGGCAGGTCGGCATCGCGCACCATGCCGATATGCTGGTAGCGAATCACGCCTTGACCATCGATCACGAAGGTTTCGGGCACGCCGGATGAGCCGATGCCAAGCTGCACCGCGCTGACATTGTCCGCTCCGATTCGTTCGAATGGATTGCCGTTGCGTTCAAGAAAGCCATTGAGGTCTTCGGTACGGTCGCGAATGGCGATGCCGTTGACGGTCACACCCTCTTGCCGGAGCTGTTCCAGTTGCGGGGCTTCGATAGCGCAGGGGATGCACCATGACGCAAAGATGTTGAGGAGGCTGGGTTCACCTGTCGCAAAATCGGCCTTGGACAGCCCTTCCCGCTCCGGCACAGCCTGCGGCAAGGCAAACTCCGGCAGGGGCTTGCCCACCATGGCGGATTCGATGTCGCGATTGGCTGGCCGTACAAGGCCGTAAAAGACCAGTAAGAGGAACGCCGCGAACAGCCCCAAGGGAAGCCAAAGGGCCCAGCGAGAGCGTTTCTGACGAGTCGCTGCATCGCCGCTCATCACGCCATGCCTTCCTTGCGCTCTGCAATCTTCACGCGCGCTATTCCACGACGAATATCGGACGCAACGCGCCCGACTAACGCGAGCGTG
>CAYXTJ010000204.1:0-1637 GCA_964467715.1 uncultured Sphingomonadaceae bacterium | reverse complement strand
CGCCGCGCGAGGAGCGCGTGCTGCGCATGCGTTTCGGCATCGGCATGAACACCGATCACACGCTGGAAGAAGTGGGCCAGCAGTTCAGCGTGACGCGCGAACGTATCCGCCAGATCGAGGCAAAGGCGCTGCGCAAGCTGAAGCACCCGAGCCGCAGCCGCAAGATGCGCAGCTTCCTCGACCAGTAAGCTGTCGGCAGACAAATAAACGAAAGGCCCCGCTCCGGCGGGGTTTTTCATATCTGGACGCAACGCAACGCTGGTGCCACTCTGCGGCAATGGAGAGGGGTTACGATTACATCGTGATCGGTGCCGGTTCGTCCGGTGCCGTGGTGGCGGCTCGGTTGAGCGAGGATCCCGCTGTGTCGGTCCTGCTGCTGGAAGCCGGCGGCCCCAATCGCCACCCCTTGCAGCTGATGCCGCTGGCCTTCCCGCGCGTGGCGCTGGGCAATATGGGCACATGGCAGTTCGAAAGCGAGCCGGAGCCTGCCCTCAATGGCCGCAAGCTGGGCATACCGCGCGGGCGCACGTTGGGCGGAACTTCATCGATCAACGCGATGATCGCCGTGCGCGGCAACAGGCGCGATTTCGATGATTGGGCCGCAGGCCAGCTCTCGGGCTGGAGTTATGACGAGGTGCTGCCCTACTTCCGGAGGTCGGAAAACCACTGGAGTGGTGCAAGCGAGCGCCACGGCACCGGTGGCCCCGTCACCATCACGCGGATGGAGCATCCCGATATCCTGTGGGAAGCGCATCGCGATGCAGCGATTGCGGCAGGCATTCCACTCAACGAAGATCCCAACGGTGCCGAACAGGACGGCGTCAGCCGCATGGAATCAACCGTCGCGAATGGCCGCAGGGCCAGCACGGCGCGGGCCTATCTCGCTCCGGCGATGGGCCGCCCCAACCTCACCGTGCAGACGGGCGCGCTGGTGCATCGCCTGGTGATCGAGAACGGCCGCGCGGTGGCGGTCGAATATTCGATCAAGGACGATCTGCGAAGAGCGCAGGCAGAGCGCGAGATCGTTCTGTCTGCAGGTGCCTATGGTTCGCCGCATATCCTGATGCTGTCAGGCATTGGCAAGGCGGATGACCTGCGCGAGCACGATATCGAAGTCGTGCATGACTTGCCAGGCGTGGGCGCGGAGCTTGCCGATCATCCCGTGGTGATCAACGAATGGGACCTCAAGGATGATCACGGCCTGACCAAACACCTGCGCATGGATCGCGCCGCCATCGCGGCAGCGCAATGGTATCTGAACGGCACCGGCCCCTTCGCGCAGACGGGTACGCTGGCCAATATCTTCACCCGGCTCAAACCCGATGCGGACCGGCCCGATGTGCAGATGATGTGCCTGCCCCTGTCAGGCGATGCGGGCCTGTGGTTCCCCGGTACGGGCAAGCCTGTCAGCCGGATATCCGTGCGCACCGGCTACCTGCCGCTGCAATCGCGCGGATGGGTCAAGCTGCGCGACAAGGACCCGCGCAGCGCCCCGCGCATTTTCCTCAACATGTTCTCTGCCCCCGGCGACATGGAAGGCATGGTGGAATCGATCCACCTGACGCGTGACATCTACAACCAGCCTCCACTGGCGAAGCTGATCGCGCGCGAGAACCTCCCGGGAGAGGCTTGCCGAA
>CAYXTJ010000203.1:0-1682 GCA_964467715.1 uncultured Sphingomonadaceae bacterium | reverse complement strand
CATCGTGTTCTTCGACTGGGATCAGTCGGACATCACGCCTGAGGCAGCCACGGTTCTGGATTCGGCCATCACCGCCTATGGCGATTGCGGCAGTGCTGCGATCATGCTGGCCGGTCACGCTGATCGTTCCGGCTCGGTAACCTACAATGTCGGCCTGTCCGAACGTCGTAACGAGGAAGTCCAGGGTTACCTGACTGCCCGTGGCATCCCCGGTGGTCGCATATCCAGCGAAGCATTCGGCGAAAGCATGCCGCGTGTCGATACCGCTGACGGTGTCCGCGAACTGCAGAACCGCCGCGTGGAAATCACTTACGGTCCGGGTTCGGGCAACTAAGCCGAACCCACCGAACGGTGAGACAAAGGGGCCGGGGGGAAACCTCCGGCCCTTTTTCTATGCCTGTGTGGGGTTCACGATGGGAAGTGGCGGCGTTGCGCGCATCTGATCGGCGCGGGCGGGGTTGAGGCTGTTGGCTGCGGGTGCGCTGTCTCAGGCACTGTCCTTGCGGGCCGCACGCTCCCGGATCGTGTCCGATGTCTCCCTGCTGCCATCGTGGCTCCAGCCCGGCTCGCGCCAGAGGTAGGATGCCTTGTGCCGCCAGGGTGCGTGCCAGACATCGCGGCCAATCGCGATCCATTCATGGAATGCCGCACGCAGCAGGTTGAAGCTGCCGAGCTGGCTCACGATGCCGTAGCGTATCGGTACGTCGCCCGCCTCGGCCTCGAACGTGCCGAAAAGCCTGTCCCAGACGATGAAGGTCCCGGCATAGTTGCGGTCAAGATAGCGGCCATTGGTGGCATGATGCACCCGGTGATGGGATGGCGTGTTCATAACGGCTTCGAACCAGCGCGGCATGCGGCCAATGGCCTGCGTATGGATCCAGAACTGGTAGATAAGGTTGAACGCCGCGCAGGTCAGGATCATGCCGGGCTCGAACCCCGCCAGCGCCAGCGGCAGGCGAAAAATGAAGGACAGGGCAATGAAGCCGGTCCACGTCTGTCGCAAGGCCGTGGAAAGGTTGTAGTGCTGGCTGGAATGGTGGTTCACATGCGCTGTCCAAAACCAGCGCACGCGGTGCCCGGTCCGGTGCTGCCAGTAATAGGCGAAATCATCCGCCACGAAGCACAGGGGCCATACCCACCAGGTCCAGCCGAGGGACAAGGGCGCTGCCGAATGGACCGCCACCAGCAAGGGAACAGTGGCGATCGCCGCCAGCGCACCAGCAACAAGGCTGCCCACGCCAAGCGCCAGCGAGACGGCGGTGTCTCGCGCTTCGTAGATCCGCAAACGCCCGCTGCGCCACGCCCAGGCAATCTCCAGTCCGATCAGCAGAACAAATGCAGGGATTGCATAGGGAAGGGGATCGAACCCGCTCATGATTGATCCCGCGCGCGGCCGATCCTCGTCCGCCAGCCGGGCGCGCCATCCCCTGCCTCAAATCGCAAAGCAAGCGAGCCGTCGCGGATCGTGAGGGACGTGCCACTCTCCTCCGCAAACAGGCGGCCATTTGCCAGTCGCGCCAGATAATGCGCGCCGTGGGGGATCACGATGGCGAGCCGGCCTTGCCCGTCTGCGGCCAGCACACTCTTGCCATCCGTGGAAACCAGCCGTTCCCGGGCCACGAAGCCGCCGGGCAATCCATCGGGCAGCGCCGCCAGCTCGTTGTCGTCCGGCAACACACCCT
>CAYXTJ010000202.1:0-1695 GCA_964467715.1 uncultured Sphingomonadaceae bacterium | reverse complement strand
TGCCCTTCTTACACCGCGAGCAAGTTCGGCCTGCAGGGACTGACCCATGCACTGGCGCTGGATGGCCGCGACAACCAGATCGCCGTATCCATCTTCCATCCCGGGATCGTGGCAACCGAGATCATGCCCGGTTCCGTCAAGCTGCCGGAGAACTTTGCGGCGACTCCGGAAGAAGCCGCCGGGATCATCATCCACATGTGCGACATGCCGGACCACCTGAATTTCTACGAAGCGTTGATGGTCCAGAACAAGCTTCCTTTCCTCGGTCGCGGCTGACGATCGCCATGATGCAAACGCTGGGCTGCTGGAACATCGAGGACCTGCGCCGCAAGGCCCGCAGGCGCCTTCCGCTGGGCGTGTGGGAATATCTCGAGCGCGGCGTGGAGGACGAGCACGGCATGGCGCGCAATCGCGATGCCCTGGAAGCGCACACCTTCGTTCCGCGCGTGCTGCGCAGGGTGGATGCCGTTGACACCCGTTGCACCATCTTGGGCAAGCCCGCATCCATGCCGATTGCCGTTGGCCCGACAGGCGCTGCGGGCATCGTCTGGCACAAGGGCGATATCCACCTTGCCAAGGCTGCGGCGAAGGCAGACGTGCCCTTCACCATCTCCAGTGCCAGCACGATGGATGTGGAGGACATCGTGCCGGCTGGCGGCCGCCAGTGGTTCCAGCTCTATCTGTGGCAGAACCGCGAACTGTCCTATGCGGTGGTAGACCGCGCGCAGGAGCTTGGCTGCGATACCCTGTTCGTGACGCTGGACCTGCCAGTCACCCCCAATCGCGAATATCTTTATCACAACGGTTTCGGGATGCCGTTCGGCCTCAACCGGACCAATCTGGCTGACATGTTGCTCCATCCGCGCTGGCTGACAGGCGTAATCGGGCGCTACATGCTTGATGGCGGTATTCCGGCACAAGCGAACCTGCCAAAGAACCTGAAGCATTCGGTGGCGCGCGGTGCAAAGCCCGGGGCGCTTTTCAAGCAGGATGATCTCGACTGGGACGGCATGAAGCTGCTGCGGGACCGATGGAAAGGCAACTTTGTCCTGAAGGGAGTGCTCCATCCGGCTGATGCCTTGCGGGCCGCGGAAATGGGCGCGGATGCGGTCGTTGTCTCCAACCACGGTGCCCGCTCGCTCGATGGCTCCATTGCTTCAATTGACGCCCTTCCCGCCATCGCAGCCGCGGTGGGCGACAGGATGAGCGTGCTGTTTGACAGCGGCGTCAGGCGTGGCAGCGATGTGATGAAGGCCTTGGCGCTCGGCGCTGATGCCGTGCTGATAGGCCGCGCCACGCTTTACGGTCTCGGTGCAGCCGGTGAAGCAGGTGTCACCCGCGCACTGGAACTGCTGCAGGCAGAAACCGCGCGTGTCATGGCCATGCTGGGGCTGACCTCGATCGAGCAGATCACGCCGGAGATTTTCCGGCAGGGCTGATCAGACGCCGGTATATTCCCGATACCACTCCACAAAACGCGGGATGCCGACGTCGACCGAGGTGGTCGGCTCATAGCCAAGGTCTTTCCGGATCGCGTCGATGTTGGCGAAGGTGCGCGGCACATCGCCCGGCTGCATGGGCAGCATGTCGCGCACCGCTTTCCTGCCGCAGGCCTGTTCCAGCACCTCGATTACGTCAATCAGCTTCTCGCGGCGTGGTTCCCGATGTTGTAAACCGCGTGAGGCTTGGTGGAAC
>CAYXTJ010000201.1:0-1748 GCA_964467715.1 uncultured Sphingomonadaceae bacterium | reverse complement strand
AAGCTTGCCCGGCCCATCACGGCGCGCGATGAAGTGCAGCCTGATGGCGATGGCTGCGTGCTGTCTGTATCGAACTGGCAGAGCGAACCCGCCCGGGTTGACGATGCCGCCGCAGAGCGCGCGCGACAGGTGGCCATGGCGCGCCAGTTTGCCGAACTCTTCGCAAGGCTCGGCCCGCGGCAGGAAGTACTGAGCGTCGGGAGCGAATGCACCGAATTGCTGCCCCTTGTGCAGAAGATGCGCGCAAGGGCAGGAACGCTGTGGACCGATTTTGTTGAATTTGCCGGTAACAGCCAGCGCCAGCCTGTCCATTGGCGGCTTCTGGATGGTGTGGAACTGAAGCTGGACGGATCGGACCGGGGCTGGACAGCCCTGTTGGTGCCTCTGGGAACACCGGCGGCAGGAAGCGATGATACGAGCTTTATCTTACAGCCAAGCAGCCTCCAGAGCCAAGGACTGCAACTGCTCCCGCGACGGCAGCAGGCGCACCGAAGACGAAGCGCACACCGGGCATCGGGCTGGAAATAGCGCCGGTCTTGCGCCAGCCGGTCTCGCGGATCATCGCCAATGTGGAAACCATCCGCACGCAGCTGGCGGGTCCGCTGGCAGAGGAATATTCGAACTACGCGGCAGATATCGCCTCTGCTGGCGAACATCTCCTTGCGTTGATTGACGATCTCATCACGCTGGAAATGGTGGAGGACGAGAAGTTCAATCCCGCACCGGACCAGATAGACCTTGCCGATGTGGCGCGGCGCGCTGCTGTTATCCTTGGCGTTCGCGCTCGCGAGAGCGGGATCACGGTGGATGCACCCAAGCCCGGAGAAAGTGCGCCGGCAATCGGTGAATTCCGCCGTGTGCTGCAAATCCTCCTCAACCTGCTCGGCAATGCCATCCGCTACAGCCCGGACGGGTCCGAAATCTGGCTTCGCGTCGAAACCGATGGCGAACCTTCGCGCGTGATCGTGGCTGATCAGGGCGAGGGCCTGACCGAAAAGGAACAGGTGCAGCTCTTTCCGAAGTTCGAGAGGCTAGGCCGTTCGGGTGATGGTGGATCAGGCCTTGGGCTCGATATCTCGCGCCGTCTTGCCAACGCCATGCATGGTTCGCTCACGGTGGAAAGTGCTAAGGGGCAGGGCGCCCGCTTCACGCTGGACCTGCCGGCAGATCCCGACGGCTGAACGAAAAAGGCCCCGCCAAGCGGCGAGGCCTTTCCCTGAAATTCAGTGCCTTGTTGTCGATCAACGCTTGTCGATCGGCACGTAGTCGCGCTGCCTAGGGCCGGTATAGAGCTGGCGCGGGCGACCGATGACCTGGCCGGGATCGGAAATCATCTCGTTCCACTGTGCCACCCAGCCCACGGTGCGGGCCAGCGCGAAAAGCGCGGTGAACATGGTGGTCGGGAAGCCGATGGCAGACAGGATCGCACCGGAATAGAAGTCCACGTTCGGGAACAGCTTCTTTTCGCGGAAGTAATCGTCTTCTAGAGCGAGTTCCTCAAGGCGGAGGGCCACTTCGAAGATCGGGTCCGTCACGTTGAGCGCATCGAACACTTCACGCACGGTCTGCTGCATCACCGTCGCACGGGGGTCATAGTTCTTGTAGACGCGGTGACCGAAGCCCATCAGGCGGAACGGATCGTTCTTGTCCTTGGCGCGCTCAATGTAGTGCGGGATGCGATCAGGCGTGCCGATCTCGCGCAGCATGTTGAGGCAGGCCTCGTTCGCGCCGCCGTGTGCCGGGCCCCA
>CAYXTJ010000200.1:0-1778 GCA_964467715.1 uncultured Sphingomonadaceae bacterium | reverse complement strand
TCAGAGTTACGCGGATACGGTTTTCAGCCATTGTCTCTCTCCGTTAAGCGGACACGACCCCAGACCCTCAGGCCTCGGCCATGGCCTCCTCACCCTGATCAGCGATCTGCAGCACGTCGGCGACCTTGATGCCGCGACGCTGTGCCACCTGCCGTGGCGACTGCGTGCGCTGCAGCGCATCGATGGTCGCCCGTACCAGGTTGTAGGGGTTCGAGGTACCGTTGGACTTCGCCACAACGTCTGCAACGCCCAGCGCTTCCATCACGGCACGCGACGGACCACCGGCGATGATCCCGGTCCCGGGAGGCGCCGTGCGGAACACGACCTTGCCGGCGCCGAAGCGGCCTTCAACGTCGTGGTGCAGGGTCCGGCCTTCCTTGAGCGGAATGCGAACCATGGACTTCTTGGCGGCTTCAGTTGCCTTGCGGATTGCCTCAGGCACTTCCTTGGCCTTGCCGTGGCCCTGACCAACGCGGCCCTTGCCGTCGCCGACCACAACCAGAGCAGCAAAACCGAACCGGCGGCCACCCTTCACAACCTTGGCTACGCGGTTGATGAAGACGAGCTTTTCAATCAGCTCCGGACCTTCATCCTCACGCTTGTTCCGGCGATCACGACCGCCGCGGCCACCGCCGCCTCTGTTATCATCACGAGCCATTCGACTACGTCCTTTTCAGTGTTGGGACAGCCTTGGCGCTTTCTGCCGAGACCTGCGATGTCCGCCCAAGGGTGGGATCGGACCGGCCAGGTCAACACCGCTGCCGTCGAGCCCGGTGGCGATGGAAACCGCCACCTGGACAGATTAAAAGTTCAGGCCACCTTCGCGCGCGCCATCGGCCACAGCCTTGACCCGGCCGTGGAACTTGTAGGCGCCGCGGTCGAACGCGACCTTCTCCACGCCTGCCGCCTTCGCGCGCTCGGCGACCAGCTTCCCGACTTCCGAGGCCGCAGCCATATCGGTGGTCTTGGACAGCTTGCCCTTGAGCGACTTGTCGACGGTCGACGCTGCGGCCAGCGTGACGCCGCGCACGTCGTCGATGACCTGCGCGTAGATGTGCTTGGACGAACGGAAGATGCTCAGACGCAGGCGACCACGCGCCTTGCGGGCCAGAGCGGAGCGGGTGCGGTTCGCACGGTCAATCCGTTTGTTGTAACGAGTACGCATACTTCGGTTTCCCTCTGTGGAAGCCGTAAACCCGAGACGGGCTTACTTCTTCTTACCTTCCTTGCGGGCGATGTATTCGCCGACATAACGGATGCCCTTGCCCTTGTAGGGCTCTGGCGGACGGTAGGCCCGGATCTCGGCGGCCATCTGGCCGATTTCCTGCTTGTCGGCCCCTTCGAGCTTGATCGAAGTCGGCTTTTCACAGGTGACCTTCACGCCATCAGGGATCGGGTACAGCACGTCGTGCGAGAAGCCGAGCTGCAGCTGTAGGTCCTTGCCCTTGAGCGCAGCACGGTAACCAACGCCCACCAATTCGAGTTCCTTGGAGAAGCCTTCGGAAACGCCGGTCACCATGTTGGCGATCCGCGCCCGTGCCGTGCCCCACTGGGCGCGTGCATCGCGGCTTTCGTCGCGTGGGGACACGCTGACTTCACCGTTTTCGAACTTGATTTCGACCGCGCTGTTCGCAACGAACTGCAGCTCGCCGAGCTTGCCCTTGGTCTTCACTTCCTGACCGCTGACGGAAACTTCCACGCCAGCAGGCACAGGGACCGGGTTCTTACCAATACGAGACATGTCTCAGTTATCCCTTCTTAGAAGATCCGGCAGAGGA
>CAYXTJ010000199.1:0-1784 GCA_964467715.1 uncultured Sphingomonadaceae bacterium | reverse complement strand
GCCAGACGAGCAGGAAGGCCAGCGCTCCGCAAATCGTTGCGAAGAGCGCCGGGTAGAACCAGTAGTTCGCGTTGAGCCTTGCCCAGAACCAGCTGATTTCAGCTGTCATGCATGGTGAAACGCGCGACGGGGCGTTTGGTTGCCGTGCTGCTCAGTCGCAATCCCACAGGAACAGGTCGACCCCGCCATGCCGGCACGTGAAGTGATAGACGGACAGGCCGGTTCCGGGGCGGTAATCGGCCATCAACTCGTCCCAGCTGTTGTGCGGGTTCTGCTCGGCAAATGCCGCCTTGCTCTCCTCCGAGGCATTGGCGATGGTTTCCACCGTGGCGTCACCGCGAAACTGTGCGCCATCTCCGCAATGGAAGATCCAGCCGTTGCCCTGCCATGTTTCGTGGCCGGGAGTGTTGTGGCGAATCTCGTTGAGGATATCCTCTTCGACTTCGGCAGAAGGACTTACAGCCACCCCTTCAAAATGCGCCACGATGTCGTTGAATTCGCCGTCGTATGCCACTGCCGCGCGGTCGCTGGCGATGCAATCAAGGCATAGCTCCACCTAGCGGCTGCAACGGGTGTAGAGCGGGCCCTGATACAGGTGCTCCTGCTGCTTGCCGCATGCCATGCAAGACCCTTCGGCTTCGCTCAGCAATGGCGGCAAGGCTGCTGCATCGAAATAGGGGAAGTGCGGATCGCCATTGGCATGGCGCGGAACATTCGAGAGATCGCGCAACTTCGGATCGGCGCCGATATCCTTTATCCCGCCCGTCGAAGGCAGGAAAAATCCATAGATGCCGTTGGAAAATTCCGCCGTTGCAAACGCGTATCGCATGTCGCCGTCGAACACCCAGTATTCGCGCAGCACTTTCTGCTTGCCGTAAAGCGGATCAAGCAGGCGGACCACGCCGCAATCGTGCCAGTCGAACCTCCAGAAATCCACCGGCCAGCCTGTGCCAGCCTGCTGCTCGGTGACAGCGCCAGCCCACAGCCAGCCCTTGGCCTCGTTGAATTGCCTTGCCTTGCGCTTTCGAAGCCATGAAAGGATCATCGAGGGCGCTCCTCACAATGAAGTGGCGTGGCCATTGCGCTCAGTCGTCGGTGGGAATGTCCTTTGCCGGCACGTCCTCAATCTCGACTTCGCCGATGTCACCCTTGCCGACCGTGTTCGATGCCATTTCCAGCATGCGGTCGAGGCTCTTCTTTGCGTCCAGCCGCAGCTGCTCCTCGATCTCGATCCGCGGTTCGAGGTCACGCAGACAGGCGTAGAGCTTTTCCATCGTGTTCAATGCCATATAGGGGCAGATGTTGCAGCTGCAGTTGCCGTCTGCTCCGGGCGCGCCGATGAAGGTCTTGTGCGGCAGCGCCTTTTCCATCTGGTGGATGATGTGCGGCTCGGTCGCCACAATCAGCGTGTCGCCCTCGAAGCTGTTGGCGAACTTCAGGATGCCGCTGGTCGAGCCGACGTAATCAGCATGGTCGATGATGTGCGGCGGGCATTCCGGATGCGCGGCGATGGGCGCATCGGGGTGCTGTTCCTTCAGCTTCAGCAGCTCCTTTTCGCTGAAAGCCTCGTGCACGATGCACACGCCCGGCCACAGCAGCATTTCGCGGTTGAACTTGCGCGAAAGGTATCCGCCAAGGTGGCGGTCCGGCCCGAAGATGATCTTCTGGTCTTCCGGAATCTGCGCGAGGATCGTTTCGGCAGAGGAACTGGTCACGATGATGTCGGACAACGCCTTCACCTCGGTCGAACAGTTGATGTAGGTGAGCGCGATGTGATCGGGATG
>CAYXTJ010000198.1:0-1789 GCA_964467715.1 uncultured Sphingomonadaceae bacterium | reverse complement strand
CCCAGCACCTGCAGCGCATCGCCATGCTGGATGCGCACATTGCCGAGATTGCCCTGCTTCACATGGGCGAGCGCTGCGGCCACGCCGTTAAGGAACGGTTCTGCGCCAATGAAGCCATGATCGGGCAGCAGGTCCGCGCGGTAGGCCATGTGTTCGCCTGCACCGAAGCCGATCTCGAAATGCAGCGGGCAATCATTGCAGAACAGGCGCTCTGCCGTAACCGGGCCTTCTTCGGGCACGGCGATGCTGGGCAGGAAGTTGTCGACCAGATCCTGTTGGTAGCTGCGCAACGGCTTGCCCTGGCTGCGGCCATAGAGCCGGTTGAGCGTTGTCGGATCGCCTTCCTTGTGTGCAGTCATGGAATGCCGATTGGCGAGAGTGCGGGCGTTTGTCCAGCCTCTCGCACTTGAGGTTTCCTTCGCAACCACGCTAGGGTGCTTGGCATGATTGAAGACATCACCAGTTTCTTTGCCGCTCAGGTTCCCTGGGTGCAATCGCTGATCGGGCTGGGCGTGCTGGCGCTGGCTGCGCTGGCGGTCAATTTCCTGCTGAAGAAGGTGATCCTGCGCATCGCCGCGCCCTTCCTCGACACCCGCACGAGGACTGCGGACAAGGCCGCAGCGCGCCTCGCCACGGTTATCCCGCTGCTGTTGATCTCGCGCGGGATCGATGTGGTGTCCAACCTGCCGGACGAGGTGATGACGCTGGTCACCAACGTGGCCCGTGCGCTGATCGTGCTCTCCATCGCCATGGCGATCAGCAAGGCGCTCGATTATCTGAACGAGCTCTATTCGCGCCGTCCCGAGGCGAAGAGCCGCCCGATCAAGGGCTATGTCCAGGTCCTCAAGATCGCGGTCTATTGCACCGCGGTGATCCTGATGATCTCCGTCCTCATCGAGGAATCGCCGCTGCTGCTCTTGTCCGGCCTCGGCGCGATGGCCGCTGTCCTCATGCTAGTGTTCAAGGACACCATCCTCTCGCTCGTCGCCTCGGTCCAGCTGTCCAGCAATGACATGCTGCGCGTGGGAGACTGGATAGAGATGCCCAGCATGAATGCCGATGGCGACGTGGTCGATATCGCGCTGCACACGGTGAAGGTGCAGAATTTCGACAAGACCATCACCACAATTCCCACGCACAGGCTGATCTCCGACGCGTACAAGAACTGGCGCGGCATGAGCGATGCCGGCGGACGGCGGATCAAGCGCGCCCTGCCGCTGGACCAGAACTCGGTGCGCTTCCTCTCCGAAGAGGAGGTGGAGGCCCTGCGCCGTTTCCGCCTGCTCGACAAGTATATCGAGGAGAAGCACCAGGAAGTGCGCGAATGGAACGCGCGCGAACTGGCGGGAGACATCAACCCGGTGAACGCCCGCCGCTTCACCAATGTCGGCACCTTCCGCGCCTATGTCATCGCCTATCTCCGCGCTCATCCGCGTGTGGCCAGCAAGGGCTTCACGCTGCTGGTGCGCCAGCTCGAACCCACGCCGCAGGGGTTGCCGCTGGAAATCTACTGCTTTGCTGGCACCACCGTGTGGGCGGACTATGAAGGCATCCAGGCGGATATCTTCGATCACCTGATTGCCATCCTGCCCGAATTCGGACTGCGGCTGTTCCAGGAACCGAGCGGGCTGGACCTTCACGGTTTGAAGGTGGTGTAGGAAAGCGAAAACGGCCCGCTACCGGTGATGGTAGCGGGCCGTCTCGCTGTGTTCCCCCCGTCTCTCGGGTACTTGCCCCTCGAAGAACGGATCAGCGCCTATCAGGCAGCTGCTGTTTCTTCTTCCGCATC
>CAYXTJ010000197.1:0-1792 GCA_964467715.1 uncultured Sphingomonadaceae bacterium | reverse complement strand
TCTGCGGCCCTCGGAACCGCGGCCGGCCGCGTAGCACGGGATCGGCGTGATGCAAACGATACAGCTTGTGGCGCACCCGGCTTTCCTGCCCGGCAATGTCCGGCAGGTCACAGCACAGTGCGAGGTTGTGGGGCCGTGGCTGCATCTGCGCTGGACGGTCAGCGCAGCATGGACGCTCGCCATTCGCGATCATACCGGGCCAATGCGCGCGGACGAATTGTGGACAACCACCTGCTTCGAGATTTTCGTGAAACCGCGTGGTGGAACAGCCTATAGCGAGTTCAACTTCGCGCCCTCGCAAAGCTGGGCGGCTTATGACTTTACCGACTGGCGCGAGAGAATGGCGGACCGGCCCATGTCTCACGATCCGCTCATCTCCGCCAAACATGATGGCGAGAACTTCGTGCTCGAAGCAGCATTGCCCCTGGCGGATTTACCGCCTTTGCCTGCCGATGTGTCGATGACCTGCGTGCTTGAGGAAAATGACGGCACGAAGTCCTATTGGGCTGCAGCCCATGCCAGCTCGGAAAAGCCCGATTTCCATCACGCGTCTTGCTTTGCCATCGCGCTTGGGCCACCGCAGGCGCTATGAAATTCGGGATTGATCGCCTGCTGTCAGAGCAGGAACTGAAAGGCGCGCTGGAAGGCAGGCGGGTGTCGCTGGTGGCCCATCCGGCATCCGTCACTGCTGACCTCACCCATTCGCTCGATGCGGTGATTGCCGCGGGTGTGAATGTCACCAGCGCGTTCGGCCCGCAGCATGGCCTGAAGGGCGACAAGCAGGACAACATGATGGAGACGGCGGACGAGATTGATCCTGCCTACAACATCCCCGTCTATTCGCTTTATGGCGAGGTGCGCCGCCCGACTGCGGAGATGATGGCGAGCGCCGATGTCTTCCTGTTCGATCTGCAGGACCTTGGTTGCCGCATCTACACCTTCGTCACCACGCTTTTGTACCTGCTCGAAGAGGCGGCAAAGCACGGCAAGGAAGTGTGGGTTCTTGATCGTCCCAATCCGGCTGGCAGGCCGGTAGAAGGCACGCTGCTGTTGCCGGGGCAGGAGAGCTTTGTCGGGGCTGCGCCCATGCCGATGCGCCATGGCCTGACCATGGGCGAGATGGGGCAGTGGTTCATCGCGCATTTCGGGCTCGATGTGGAATATCGCGTCGTCACTATGCACGACTGGCTGCCCGAAGCCGGGCCGAAGACCCGCATGGGCGGTTTCGGCTGGCCGGAAGACCGCATCTGGATCAATCCCAGCCCAAATGCCGCCAGCCTCAACATGGCACGTGCCTATGCCGGGACGGTGATGATCGAAGGCACGACCTTGTCCGAAGGGCGCGGCACAACCCGCCCGCTGGAGGTGCTGTTCGGCGCGCCTGACCTCGATGCAAAGGCGGTACTGGCCGAAATGGAGCGCCTCGCGCCAGAATGGCTCAGCGGCTGTGCCTTGCGCGAATGCTGGTTCACGCCGACCTTCCACAAGCATGCGGGCGAGCTTTGCAGCGCGCTGATGATCCATGCAGAAGGCAGCTTCTACGATCACGAGGTATTCCGCCCGTGGCGCTTGCAGGCGCTTGCTTACAAGGCTATCCGCAAGCTGCATCCCGATTACGAGATCTGGCGCGATTTCCCCTACGAATATGAATTCGAGCGACTTGCGATCGACGTGATCAACGGCGGACCGGCCTTGCGCGAATGGGTGGATGACCATGCTGCCGAAGCTGGTGATCTTGAAGCCCTGGCCAGCCGGGACGAGGCCGTATGGCGCCCCGAAGTGGAGCCGTTCC
>CAYXTJ010000196.1:0-1865 GCA_964467715.1 uncultured Sphingomonadaceae bacterium | reverse complement strand
GCCATGTCGCTGGAACGGCGGCGGCTGCAGATCTACCTCGGCTTGATCATTGCTGACGGGCTGCTTCTGCTGGGCGCATTTGCCCTTGCGGTGGTCACCTATCACCGGACACAGCTGACCAACGAAGCGATGCTTTCGGCCTACCTCCTGCTGCCGCTGTACCAGACCATCGCCTTTTACGGCAGTGTCTACACACGTGACGGGCTGACCAACTGGCGCTCAGCCGGCTGGCGCGCGATGAAGGCGCTGGCGATATCGGCGCTGCTGCTGAACCTGTTTGCCTTCTTCGCGAAATCCAACGCCGAAATGTCTCGCGTGGTGTTCGTGTCGGGCATGGTGTCCGCTGCTGTCCTGATGGTGCTGTTGCGGTTCGCCGTCTCGCGGTTCATTGTCCACCACTGGGACCCAAGCGCCACCAACCGCCTGCTGATCCAGGCTGGTGGCCCGTAGGTACGCATTCCCAACCTCTACCGTATCGATGCCACGGAGCATGGCCTTGATCCGGACATGGAAAATCCGGCCGCGCTGGACCGCTTGTCCAAGTATCTGCGCAACATGGACATGGTGATCGTCAGCTGCGGCCCGGAAGACCGCCGCGCCTGGGCCGAGGTGCTGAAGGGCTGCGGCATCCACGGCGAAGTGATCAGCGATTTCGCGCATGAGCTGGGCGCGATGGCCATCGTCAAGCACGAGGAAGCCGATGTTACCGCGCTGGTGGTTTCCACCGGCCAGCTCGGCATGCGCGCGCGGATCATGAAGCGCGCGTTCGACGTGGCGGCATCCGGCCTTGGCCTGCTGGTCCTGTCACCCATGCTGCTGGTCTGTGCCCTGCTGATCAAGCTGGAGGATGGCGGCCCGGTGTTCTTCATGCAGCGCCGCATGGGCCGCGGGAACCAGTTCTTCGATATCTTCAAGTTCCGCTCCATGCGCGAAGAGCTGGGCGATAGCGACGGCACCCGTTCTGCATCGAAGGATGATGACCGCATTACGGGCATGGGCCGCTTCATGCGCCGCACCAGCCTTGATGAGCTGCCGCAGCTGATCAATGTGCTGAAAGGTGACATGAGTATCGTCGGCCCACGCCCGCACGCGCTGGGTTCCAAGGCCGGGCGCAAGATGTTCCGGCAGGTCGATCGCAAGTACTGGCAGCGCCATTGCCTGCGCCCCGGCATCACCGGGCTGGCACAGGTCCGCGGCTTCCGCGGCGCGACCGATACCGAGCGGGACCTTGTCGACCGGCTTCAGTCAGACCTTGAATATGTCAGCCAATGGAGCCTGCTGAGCGATGTGAAGATCGTCTTCTCCACCCTTCGCGTGCTGGTGCACGACCGCGCATTCTGAGTCCGAGCAAGTAGCGCGTCAGCCCTGCGTAGCCAGGAAGGCGCGATAGGCATCGGCGATCCCTTCCTTGAGGCCGATCTTCGGTGACCAGCCCATCGCGGCGATCTTGTCCCCGTTCATCAGCTTGCGCGGCGTGCCGTCCGGCTTGCTCTCGTCCCTGGTGATCCTGCCCGTAAAGCCGACCGCATCGCACACCATTTGCGCCAGTTCGATGATCGGCAGGTCGCTGCCCGAACCCACGTTGACGTGTTCGTCGCCGGAGTAATTCCTGAGCAGGAAGATGCAGCCATCGGCAAGGTCATCGACATGCAGGAATTCGCGCCTTGGTGTGCCCGTGCCCCAGATCTCGATCGAGGGCGCGCCGGCCAGCTTTCCCTCATGCGCCTTGCGGATCAGGGCGGGCAGCACGTGGCTGCTGGCAAGGTCGAAATTGTCGCCCGGGCTGGATGAGCTGGTGGCCGAAGCGCAGGCTGCCGGGCGGCTCAGTTCTGCTCCGGCACGGAGAAGGTGCCCGACACGCGGCC
>CAYXTJ010000195.1:0-1878 GCA_964467715.1 uncultured Sphingomonadaceae bacterium | reverse complement strand
TCACTGATGATCGCTCTGGTTGGCGCCTACTGGTTCCTGGAACGCGTTGGCATTGCCTGAGGAAGCGCTGCTGCCTGACCAACCGAGCTTACGCAACTCCTGAGGCATTTACTGGTCTTGCGTTTCGGGATTGAGGGCAGTCAATCCCAACGGCGCTCATCCAACCGTCAGCCTTCCTTCGCTGTCACCGCGGCGGATGAGACTGGCTGCACCGCCATCCATCTCACGAACTGTTCGATCGAATCCCCGACAACCTGCAGTGTCACGCGTAGGCGGGGTGAACCAGGCGGGTGCGCCAGATGAGGCTGCCGATCAGGGCCAGGTTCCCCAGGTTGAAGCCTACGCCGATCAGGAACGCGTTGGAGTAGCTGCCGGTCAGGTCAAAGACATAGCCGCCCATCCACGACCCTAGCGCCATACCGCCTCCGGCGCACAGCAGGACCAGCCCGGTCCGCCGCCCGGCTTCGCGCGCGGGCAGCAGCTCGCGCACGATCAGCGGGTAGCACGGCAGGATTCCGCCATATCCCAGACCGAACAGTGCGGCGGCGATGTAGAGCGCGGGCAGGGTATCGACAAAGGCGAGGACGAACAGAAGCGTCGCCTGGCCGGAGGAGAAGACCACGATGGCGCGCAGGCCGCCGTAGCGCTTTCCGAGCCAGCCCACGCCGAACAGGCTGGCGAGTGTCGAACATCCAAGCATCACGGAGAGGACCTCCGCGCCGCGTGCGGGATCGAAGCCCAGATCGCTGATGTGGCTCACGATATGCGCCAGCGGCAGGGACATGGCGACACAGCACCCGATGGCGGCGGTGGACAGCGTCAACTGGATGGCAAGGGGCGACAGCACGGGACGTGTCGGGCCGGCGCGTCCGGGTACCGCAGCGCCGGTGGGCAGTTCGGTCACCGGCGGGCTGTGCCGCAGGATAAGTGCCAGTGGCGTCAGCGTCGCCAGCGCGAAGAATCCATAGAGCATCGCGGCTGTCCGCCAGCCATAGGACGCGATCAGGTAGTGGAAGACCTGCGGCCAGATCATGCCGGCGAGACCCTGGCCAGAACCCACGACGCCCACCGCGAGGCTGCGGTTGTGCTCGTACCAGCGCGTGATGTTCGCCGTGAGCGGCGTGAACAGGGTCGAACGGCCGAAAAAGCCGAGCATGATCCCGTAGATGAAATAGAGCTCCCACGGGCTCGTTACATAGGCCGTCGCGATGGCGCCGAGCCCCATCATGGCCGCGCCGATGAAGGCCGGAATTGCCGGGCCGCGACGGTCCAGGCACCAGCCCATGAAAATGCCGCCGACCCCTGCCATGCCGTATTGCAACGCATAGGCGATGGATGGGACCGCGCGAGGCCAGGCGAACTCCGTGCTGATGACCTTCAGCGCCACGACGATGAAGTAGATGCTTCCCGAGCCGATCAGCATGAAGAGCAGCGACGCGATAAGGACGACCAGACGCCGGCGCGCTTCGGGGTCGGGAGACAGCAGGCTCATGCAGGCGGCAGGCTATTTGCGCAGCGCGGGCAGGCCCACGCCGGTGCTGTCGAAGCCACCATCGGAGGCCACGACTTGGCCGGTCACGTAACTCGCCTTGTCGGAACAAAGGAAGGCGATAACCTCGCCGATTTCCGCCTCGCTGCCGTAGCGGTTCAGCGGGATCGCGTCGTGATAGGCGTCGATGATGTCCTGGGAGTGCACGGCCAGGGCGAGCTTGGTGCGCACCGGGCCCGGACAGACACAGTTGGCCCGCACACCGAATTCGCCGAGCTCGGCGGCCTGCTGTTTCGTGAGCTGAATGACCGCAGCCTTGGAAGTGCCATAGGCTACCCGCAGCGTCGAGGCGCGCAGGCCCGAGATCGACGCGATGTTCACCAGGCAGC
>CAYXTJ010000194.1:0-1970 GCA_964467715.1 uncultured Sphingomonadaceae bacterium | reverse complement strand
AGGACATGATCATCATCAACGGCAAGAACCACTGGCCGCAGGATATCGAATGGGCGGTGGAACAGCTGCCCGGCTTCAACCACGGCGATATCGCCGCCTTCGCGATCGAGACCGAATCTGGCGAGGAAGCCCCCGCCGTGCTGGTGCATTGCCGCGTGACCGATCCGGATGAACGGGTGAAGCTACGCAATGACATTGCCGACAAGGTTCGCGCCGTCACCGGCATGAACTGCGTGGTCGAACTGGTGCCCCCGCGCACACTGCCGCGTACCAGCTCCGGCAAGCTCAGCCGCGCCAAGGCCAAGAAGCTCTACCTGTCAGGCGAGATCGAGCCGATCCAGCTGGCGGCCTGATTACCGCACCAGCACCGCGCCGATCAGCACCAGCAACGCCAGCAGCGCCACGCCCCATACAAGGGTGCGGACCTTAGGCACGCCTGCCCAGTACAGCGGCAGGTAGACCAGCCGTGCACCCAGCCATGTCCAGGCAGCGATCTGGGTGATGTCGCTCGACTTGCCGGTGATCTCCACCGCAAGCAGGGCGACGATGGCGACCGGATAGGTTTCCAGGAAATTGCCACGCGCCCGGTCAAGCCTGCCGGCGACGGCGTTCAGCGGCGGCAGGTCCTCGTCCCGCGCGCCCATGTTCCAGTCCACGCCATATTGCTTTGTCTTGTAGCGGATCGCCACCATCACATGGGCGAGCAGCAGCAAGGTGGAGAGGACAAGAACGCAAAGTTCGGTAGTCATGGCTATTACCCTTCCGTGCTCCATTGCAGTGTAACATCGCCATAGCCCGCGCCGCGAGGCTCTGCCTGAACCGTGGTGATGCCGCGTTCAGCAAAGGCCAGGCGCACGGCTTCCACCGCGTCGCTGCGGCCGGAGATGCGCACAGGCAGGCCGACGCGGGCGATGGCCCATTCGGCAAGGCCCAGCGCTTCCTGCCCGACGGTGGAAATTTCCTCATCCGTGAAGGAAATTTGCGGCAGCGCGCGTAGCGGCGGGGTGAGGCGGATGTCCCAGCCCTCTCCGGCTACTGCCTTCACGCGGTTCTCAAGGTCGAAATAGGCAGCCAGCGTCGCGCCGGGCAACGGCCGCGCGGCAACGGTGGCACGGCGACGTTCGCGGTCCACAGTCACTTCGCTGGCGGGCACGCCGGCGATAAGCGCCAACCGTTCGGCCAGAGCCTCTGCCGCTTCGCGGTCCGCTTCCTGGCTGGCGATCACAGCGGATAGCTGCGCCTGTTCGGCAGCCTGCGCGCTGGTGCCCACACGATACTGGTTGATC
The DNA here is from genome assembly GCA_964467715.1 of uncultured Sphingomonadaceae bacterium. GTDB lineage: Bacteria > Pseudomonadota > Alphaproteobacteria > Sphingomonadales > Sphingomonadaceae > Alteraurantiacibacter. The sequence goes on along the minus strand of CAYXTJ010000194.1, from coordinate 684 downwards.
GAGACTTCCACCGGTTCTCCCAGCGTGCGGCTCATCGCGCGGGCGGTAATCCGCTCGGCATCGCTTTCAAGCTGCGGGGTAAGGACGGTGGCGGAAACCTGGATCGGGTCCGACTTGAAGTCGGTCTCGATCTGCGAAAGGCGCGCTCGGCTGTCGAACGCGTCGAGCACGGCGGCGTTTATCTGGCGGGTGGCGTTCGCTTCCCACGCGATCTGCCGCAGCGAAATGCCCAGCGGGATCGCCAGCGCCACGAACGCGGCCACGATCACAAAGGTCTGCAGCGCGGTCTGCCGTTCGGAAAGGCTGGTGCGGAAACCATAGAGCCGCGCCATCACCGCGGCGGTGAGCGCGATCGTCATAAGGTTGGTGACGAACAGCATCAGCGCGCCGGAAAACACCGTCCAGTTGAAGGTGGCAAGGCCAAAGCCGACCACGGCCAGCGGCGGCATCAAGGCGGTGGCGATGGCCACCCCGACGATAGTGCCCTCGCGCCCGCGGATCATCGCGTAGGCCCCGGCAACGGCGGAAAACAGCGCCACCAGCAGGTCAAACAGGTTGGGCTGTGTGCGTGCGGCGATTTCGCTCGTCACCGTTTGCAGCGGGGACATGAACACCACCAGCGCACAGAACACCACGGCGAACAAGGTGCCGATGGCGAGCGAGCGGGCGGACTGCTTCATCCAC
>CAYXTJ010000193.1:0-1983 GCA_964467715.1 uncultured Sphingomonadaceae bacterium | reverse complement strand
CCGAGGCCGTGGCAGGCGCGGCAAGCTGGTCCGGCAAGGTGACGGCAAGCACCTTCGCCCCCAAGATCGGTGTGAATTACGAGGTGGCAGACGGAATCGCGCTCTATGCCAATTACGGCGAGGGTTTCCATTCCAACGACGCGCGCGGCGTGACCGCGCCGACAGACCCGGCGCCCGGCCTTGTCGAGGGCAATTTCGAGGAACTGGGCTTCCGCTTCGAACGCGGCGGGCTGATCTTCACCGGCGTTTACTGGTGGAGCCAGATAGACAGCGAGCTGATCTATGTCGGTGATGCCGGCGCAGTCGAACCGTCCGACCCTGGCAAGCGCCGCGGATACGAACTCACCGCATTCTGGAAGCCCAACAACTGGCTTGCGGTGGACGGCGTCTGGACCGGCACCCGCAGCCGCTTTGCCGGATTGCCCGAAGGCCAGAACTACGTACCTGGCGCGCTGGAAACGTCAGGTGAGCTGGGCATTTCGGCCGCGTTCCGCGAATGGAATGCAGCCGCCCGTGTGCGCTACCTTGGCCCGCACCCGCTGATCGAGGACAACTCCGTGCGCGGTGATTCCACCCTGCTGGTGAACGCCCGCGTGGCGTGGACCCCGGACGATTTCTGGGGACTTGAAGTCTATGGCGAGGTGCTCAACCTGCTCGACAGCAAGGACGAAGATATCGATTATTTCTACGCCACCCGATTCCCCGGCGAACCGGCCGAAGGCGTGGAAAGCCTCAACAGCCGCATTGTGGAACCAAGGCAGGTGCGCGTGGGCCTGACCAAAAGGTTCTGATGCGTTCAAGTTTCAGGTGCCGGCGCCAATCGCGTGGCGCCATCATCAGTCGAAGGGCCCGGCTGCCATGCATGGCGCAGCCGGGCCTTTCTCTTCGCTGCAATCAGGCCTGCTCCGCCGCGATCCTCTGCGCCACCAGCCTGCGCACGAGGATCGCGCCCTTGTCCCTCGGCAGCACCACGGGATTGTGCGCCAGCAGGTCATGGCTGGACATCTGCGCTTCGATATCTTCCATGATCGGCCCGTCCTCGCGCGCGAAGATGCCGCTGAAGAAGTCGATGAACTGCCGGTCCCCCGCCGCATCGCGCTCCAGCTCGAAAATGCGGGTGAAGCCGGAGAAATAGTGGCTGGTGGTGGCGGTTTCGGGCGTCGCCTTGCTCTGGTTCTGGCCCTTGTAATACTCGTAGGCGACGCTCACCGTCGTGGTGGCATCGGCCGTGAAGGTGGTGGTCGCCGGCTCGCAGGACAGCGAACGTTCGGCGGGATTGTCCGGCAGGGTGAGGCCGGCATAAGGGTCCACCATGCCGGTGATGCCGGTCAGCACCGTGGCAGAGGAAAAACCACCTTGCTGGTCATAGACACCGCCCGCCGTCACCACGGTGCCGACGTTGTAGTCGCCCGGTGAGCCGCTGATCCGGATGGCATCCGATGCATTGGACAGGGCTGCAATCCCGCAAGGTGAATCCACCGTCGGATTGCCGTTGAACCAGATCGCCTTCGATTCCGTTTCATCGAGGGCCAGAAGGCAGGAGGAATAGGTCAATCCTCCTCCACCGGAAACGCTGGAATAGCTCTCTGCCGTGACGTTGAAGGAACCGGAAAACCCCAGGACGCTGGCCAGCATGTAGGGGGTGGGCATGCTCACGGTTACCAGGATGGCTTCCTGGCCGGCCGACGGGAAATCGGCCTGCAGGGTGGCCGCCACCATGGCACCGCTCAACCCGTTGGCGGCAGCGATGTCCTGCGCCACGGGGGTGATGACCGATTCCTCGCTGGAGGCGCGATAGGCCATGGCGGCACCCAGCGCCGCCATGTCTGCGGCGCGCTGGTTGATCACCCGCTGCTGGTATCCACGGTTGAGGTCGAACGCCAGGCCCGCCGCACCGACGACAACGGGCAACGCCAGAGTTGCGATCGTCGTGACACCGGCAACGGTATCGCGAAGCAAGTCACGCAATAGGCAAAGGGCGAA
>CAYXTJ010000192.1:0-1987 GCA_964467715.1 uncultured Sphingomonadaceae bacterium | reverse complement strand
AGGAAGGCGTAAACGCTCTGCGTGTCGAAATCGTACTGGTGCTTGGTCGGCTCGTGCGGCTTGGGTTCGATCAGGATCGTTCCTTCGAAACCAATGCGGTGCTTGTGATCGACGACGAGGTTGAGAAAACGGCCGAAATTGTCCTGCTCCGTCCCGATCTCGGTGTTGAGGATCGTATCATAGCCTTCGCGGCCGCCCCACAGCACGTAGTTCGCGCCGCCCAAACGATGCGTCGCCTCAAGGCAATCGCGCACCTGGCTGGCGGCCCAGGCGTATACTTCCGGATCAGGGTTGGTGGCAGCGCCGGCCATGTAGCGCGGGTGGCCGAACAGGTTTGCCGTGCCCCACAACAGCTTGCGGCCGTGCTTGCCCTGCAGCTCTTCGAGGTGATCGACCGCCGCGGCAAAACTGGCGCGGAAATCGCCGATGCTCTCGGCATCCGCCATCACGTCCACATCGTGGAAGCAGTAGAACGGGACGTCCATTTTCTCGACGAAGGCGAGCGCGGCCTCGCGCTTGGCTGCAGCGTTGCTGGCGTCCATCGGGCCTTGCAGCCACGGGCGCTCGAATGTACCCGCGCCGAACACGTCGCTGCCCGGCCAGCAGAATGTATGCCACATGCATACGGCAAAGCGCAGGTGGTCCTCCATCCGCTTGCCCATCACCACGCGGTCCTTGTCATACCAGCGATAGGCAAGGTCGTTCGTGCTGTCGGGTCCTTCGTAGCGGATGGTGTCAAAATCGGCGAAGTAGTCGGCAGACATGGTTAGGCTCCTCGAATAGCGCTGACAGCCCTGCGAAAACGGGCGAGTTTGGGGTGCAGGCGTTCTGTCAGCACCGGATCGGGTGAAATCACCTCGCGCACAGGCGGCGGGGTGCAGACGGCGGCGGGGTCTTCGCCGGTAAATGAAAGGCGCGCGAGGCGGGCCGCGCCCAGCGCCGGGCCCACTTCGCCGCCATCGAGATAGGCAAGATCGACGTCCAGCGCGCATGCGACAATCCGGCCCCAGTACAGCGAACGAGATCCGCCGCCGATCATGGAGAGCCGGTCAATGGTCGAACCTGCATCGCGCAACGCGGCAATCCCGTCTGCATGGGCGAAGGCGACACCTTCAAGCACTGCGCTGGAGAGCCGGGCTGGCGTGGTTTCGCCATCGCAGCCGAGGAAGCCCGCGCGAAGATGCGGGTCGTTGTGCGGCGTGCGCTCGCCGGACAGGAACGGCAGGAAGAGCTCAGGCCCGGATGCCGGTTCGGCGTTTTCGGCAAGGGCGAAGAATTCCGCAGGCCCGCCAAGGCCCATTTGTCGCGCGGCCCAGTCAACACAGCTGGCGGCAGACAGATGCACCGCCATCTGGTGCCAGCGTCCGGGCAGGCAGTGGCAGAAGGCATGCACCGCACCGGCCGGATTGGGCTGAAACGCGCCGTTGGCCACGAAGATCACCCCGGATGTGCCGAGCGAAAGCAGCGCATCGCCATGGTTCACTACGCCAACGCCCACGGCGCCAGCCGCATTGTCCCCGCCGCCTGCCGCAACGGGCACTTGCGCCATGCCCCAGGCGGAAGCGATGGCAGGAAGCAATGTACCGGTCGGCTGCGAGCCTTCGAACAGTTCGGGCATGTGGCTGCGTTTGAGCCCGGTTGCTTCCAGCATGGCGTCGGACCAGTCTCGCCTGCCCACATCGAGCCAAAGTGTGCCAGCGGAATCGGACATGTCGCTGGCCTTGTCGCCCGTCAGGATCAGCCGGATGTAGTCCTTGGGCAACAGCACCGTGCGCGTAGCCGCAAAGACCTCTGGCTCCTCGCGCGCGACCCACAGCAGCTTGGGCGCGGTAAAGCCGGGCATCGCGATGTTGCCGGTGGTGGCCCGCGATTGCGGCGCGCGCCGTTCAAGCTCCGCACAATCTGCATGGCTGCGCCCGTCATTCCACAGGATCGCCGGCCGCAGCACCTTGTCAGCAGCATCGAGCAAGACTGCGCCATGCATCTG
>CAYXTJ010000191.1:0-1992 GCA_964467715.1 uncultured Sphingomonadaceae bacterium | reverse complement strand
GTCGCCTTCATGCGCGAGGTGATTGACGGCATGGTGGATCGCAAGTGGGGCCGCATCGTCAACATCGCCACGGTGGCGGCAAAATATCCGGGCGAAATCCGCGCCCTTTCGGGCAGCACGCGCGCTGCGCTGGCCAATTATTCGGTCGCCGTGTCGAAGGTGGTGGCAAAGCACAATGTGCTGATCAACACGCTGCTACCCGGCATGCATCACAGTGCTTTCGTGGAAGTGCAGTTCAACGAACGCGCTGCGGCGAAGGGCATCACTTACGAGGAGGAAGTGGCGGAATTCTGCCGCGACTGGCGCATCGCCACCGAAAAGTTCGGCGATTGCGACGACGTGGGGGATTGGGTGGCCATGTTCTGCAGCCACCAGGCCAATTACATCACGGGGCAAAGCCTGGTGATTGATGGCGGGGCGACCAACTCCATCTTCTGAGCGGAAAAGCTTCAATCCTTCGGCGGAAGCAGCCCGGCCAGCGGCGGCGGCAGGGGGCGCGATTCGCGTTCCCCCGTCTGCCCGGCGATATTGGCCAGCACCGGGCCTGACCAGTCACGGATGATCCGCTTCGCCAGTTTCCACTGGCCATCCTCGCGGGCGTAGGAATCCTCGTACCAGCCCATGACGTTGAGGATGTGCGGCCCGCCGCCCTTGCGCATGGCAACCGCCACGAAGGCCTTGCCGGTGGCTCCGCCTTGTGCCGGCTCTACCAGCAGGTTGGTGACATGGTGCTGGCGCCCGGCCGTGGTTGGCTGATCAGCCAGGAACTGCGCGAAATGGCGCAACTGGTCACCGCCGTGCCATTCCATCGGCACGTCGAAGGCATCCCACACCAGCGTGCCATGGCTGCAATAGCAATCCACGAAACCATCGACATCGCCCGTATCGAGCGCCCAGCAATAGCGCGAAACGAGGTCAGCGATTTCCTGCCGGTCAGCGGGGGAGAGGGCTTGGGTCATATGGTTCTGTTACCGATCGATCGGGGTGGAGCGGATGGCCTGTGCGCGGCCTGCGCGGTCTATCACGATCACGAACAGCACCAGCACCAGCAGCAGCGCCAGCACGCCGATGGCGGCGGAGAAATCTCCCGTTGCCTCCAGCAGCACGCCCATCAGCCAAGGGCCGACAATGCCGCCTGCCGTGCCGAACATGCTGATCAGCGCGATTGCGCCCACGGGCACCTTGTCTCCCCCCAGCCGCACGGTGGAAGGGATCGCCCAGAACACGCCTTGCGCCGCGCCAACGCCAAGTCCGGTCAGGGTCAGCAGGCCCAGCACCGCCCAGCCCGGCGGCAGCAACGCGGCAATCACCATGGCCACCCCCGCCAGCGCGCTGGGAATGCCGACATGCCACAGCCGCTCGCCGCTGCGGTCCGAATGGCGGCCATTCGCGATCAGCCCAATGGCAAGACCGAGCATCGGCAGCGCGCTGAGCGTGCCGATCATGAATTCACTGCCGCCGATATCCAGCTTGCGCACCAGCTGCGGCAGCCAGAATACGAGGGCATAGGAGCCGGTCATCACCAGCAGCCACGCAAGGCAGCAGCGCCACAGCCAAGGATCGCGGGCAATTTCGCGGAAATTCGGTTCGGGCTGCGTGGTCTGTTCCTGCTCTTCGAACTGGCGAGCCAGCCAGCCGCGCTCTTCATCGTTGAGCCAGCGGGCCTTGTCGGGCGTGTCGACGAAATAGAAACCCGCGGCAATGGCGAGCAGCACATTGGGAATGGCGATGACGAGGAACATGTATCGCCAGCTGGCCATGTCTAGACTGTTGTCGATGCCCAGCAGCCAGCCGCACAAGGGGCCACCCAGAACCATCGACAGCGGCACCGCGACAAGCGCGCCAGCCAGCGCGCGGGCACGCAGGCTCGGCGGAACCCATTGCGATATGAGCCATGTCATGCCCGGAGCAAAGCCAGCCTCCGCCATGCCGAGCAAGAAGCGCGCGGCGTAGAATTCCGCAGCGCTTTGCACATGCGCCATCCAGAAGCCG
>CAYXTJ010000190.1:0-1995 GCA_964467715.1 uncultured Sphingomonadaceae bacterium | reverse complement strand
GCTCTCTGCCGCGCGCCGCTGACTTTCGATCGCATAGCTGTCGACGTCTTCACGCGTGTAGCCATCGAGCGTGGCGATGAGATCGGCACCGATGCCCTGCGGCACGTAATGATTGCTGAAGGTAATCGCCGGATCCGCTGCCCACGCGCCGCTGTCATAGCCCAGTTTCGTCCGGCTCATCGATTCGACACCGCCCCCGATGCCACCCTGGATCATGCCTGCCATTACGTGAGCCGCGATCTGGTTCACCGAATCGAGTGCAGAGGCACAGAAGCGATTGACCTGTTGACCGCCCACCGTCTGCGCATAGCCGGCGTTCAAAACCGCCGCGCGCGCGAGCACGCCGCCCTGCTCGCCCACCGGCTGCGCGCAGCCAAGAATAACATCGTCCAGCAGCGCGGTATCGAGGTCGTTGCGGTCGCGAAGCGCTTCCAGAAGCTGGCTCGCCAGCTCGACCGAGGTAACTTCATGAAGTGATCCATCCGGCCGGCCACGGCCGCGGGGCGTGCGGACGTGATCGTAGATTAAAGCCTCGGTCATCCTGCTTCCTGCTATTTCGTCGGTGGCCACCAGGCACGCGCCAAAAACACCCGCCAACAGCGGATAAATATTGACATGCCTATTAAGACGAATATCGTCAACCGCAATCTTTGAATGAGGCTGGGCTCGGCGAGTTAACCGCACCCGCTTTGGCTTGGGGTCGGGAGGAGCTGACAACCCAGATGAACTGACCTAATCCATCGTGTTCCGGAGAGATCCGGAGCACGCGCCTCAATCCTTGAATGCTCGCGGAAAAATGGACGGCGCGTTGGCGCCTGCCCGAGGCAAAAGATTTTGAGACCTTTCAAACGGAGAATACAAGATGGCTGACACGGCCAATGACAAGTCCGGCCCGGATATCGCTGACCTGTTTTCCCTGACCGGGAAGGTTGCCCTGGTCACAGGCGGTGCGCGCGGTCTTGGCAAGATGATCGCCGCTGGTCTGCTGCGAGCTGGCGCAAAGGTCTACATCACCTCACGAAAGGAAGAAGATGTTCGTGCGGCTGCGACCGATCTGAGCGCATTGGGTCAATGCGAAGCGCTGCCGGGGGATGCCGGCAGTCCCGAGGGAATTGCCCTTCTGGCGGCGCTTTTCCGCCAGAAGGGCGAAAATGCACTTCATATCCTGGTCAACAATGCAGGCCGGACATGGGGGGCGCCGTTCGAGACGTTTCCCGACAAGGCATGGGCGGGGGTAATGGCGGTCAACGTGCAGGCGCCGTTCCGCATGATTCAGGAACTGCTTCCCGAACTGGAAGCAGCGGCCAACGTGGGTGACCCGGCGCGCGTGATCAACATCGGTTCCGTTGCAGGAGCCAAGGTCAACGACCTTCAGGCGTATAGCTACAGCGCCAGCAAGGCTGCGATTCATTTTCTGGGCAGCCAGCTCGCGTCCGAGCTCGTCTCGCGGAATATTACCGTGAACACCCTGGCCCCCGGTTATTTTCCCACCGACATGACCGCGCATCTGCAGGACGAGGAAACGGGGATCAGCAAGGATATCCCCATGCGCAGAATGGGAAATGCCGACGATATCGCAGGCGCAATCATCTACCTGGCGAGCGCGGCGGGTGCCTATGTCACGGGAATCGTCCTCCCCGTAGACGGCGGAATCGCCGGAACGCATTGAACCGGATAGAAAAAACTACGACCGCTTCGAGTTGACGCGGCTGCTGGAGTTGGCAGGCGGGAAGGCTGGTCCGCTTGCCGCTGCGGCCGGGTGATCCGATCCTGCACGGCCAGCGAACGCGGAAGGTTTGCCGGGCGCACGGTCAGCCCCGCAGAGCTGTCTGTCAGACCACTACCCCAATCACCCGAGTCTCAGCCATTGGGGAAGCGTTTGACGTAGCCTGTCCATCCGGCATTGGCGCTGAGCACGCGCTCCTTCAGGTTCATGGCAGCCTGGGTAAACTCCATTGGGTAGCGGGTCTCGACCATGATGGAGATGGCATCCTC
>CAYXTJ010000189.1:0-2042 GCA_964467715.1 uncultured Sphingomonadaceae bacterium | reverse complement strand
CGGGAATGCCCAGCTCTTTCAGCCATTCGTCCACGCCGGGGCGGTTGCGGCACAAGTGCACCCACATGACCTCACCCGGCCGCTCCTGCTTCCACGCGCGAGCCTCGTCCCAGGTAAGCGGGCGACCTGCCCCCTGCCCGTCAAGCACGCGCCCGAACAACATGGGATTATCAGGCGGGCAATCGCCTGCTTCATCGATAATCTGTTCCTGAGCTTCGCCGATATCATCCATCGCCGCACACCATGCCCCAAAGAGCACGCGCTGTCATTGCCCCTTCATGCTCGGGCGACTATATGCAGGCTCATGTCATCATCCATACGCCCGTGGCGCGATATCGATCGCCGCAAGTCCCGCCAGATCATGGTCGGCAATGTTCCCGTTGGCGGCGATGCGCCGATCACGGTGCAGACCATGACCAACACCCCGACAGAAGACGTGGCAGCAACGATCGACCAGATCCGCCGCTGCGAGGATGCGGGAGCGGATATCATCCGCGTATCCTGCCCCACGGCGGAATCGACCGAGAACTTCGACAAGATCACCAAGGCCTCCAACATACCGGTCGTGGCAGATATCCATTTCCACTACAAAAGGGCGCTGGAAGCGGCGGACAAGGGCGCTGCCTGCCTGCGCATCAACCCCGGCAATATCGGCTCGTCCGACCGCGTGGCCGAAGTGGTCCGCGCGGCCAAGGCCAATGGCTGCGCGATCCGCATCGGCGTGAACGCAGGCTCCCTCGAAAAGGACCTGCTTGAGAAATATGGCGAGCCGTGCCCCGAAGCACTGGTGGAAAGCGCGCTCGATCACATCAAGCTGCTGCAGGACCACGATTTCCACGAATACAAGGTGGCGGTGAAGGCATCGGACGTGTTCCTTGCCGTTGCAGCCTACATGGAACTGGCAGACGCGGTGGACTGCCCGCTGCACCTTGGCATTACAGAGGCTGGCGGCTTGATCGGCGGCACGGTGAAAAGCTCCATCGGCCTCGGCAATCTGCTGTGGGCCGGGATTGGTGACACGATCCGCGTTTCGCTTTCCGCCGAACCGGAACAGGAAGTGCGCGTCGGCTTCGAGATGCTCAAGGCACTCGGCCTGCGCACCCGCGGCGTGCGCGTCGTCTCCTGCCCCAGCTGTGCGCGTCAGGGCTTTGACGTGATCCGCACGGTCCAAGTGCTGGAAGACCGGCTGCAGCACATCAAGACGCCGATCTCGCTCTCCGTCCTCGGCTGCGTGGTCAATGGCCCCGGCGAGGCGCGCGAGACCGATATCGGCATCACCGGCGGCGGCGCGGGCAAGCACATGGTCTACCTCTCCGGCGTGACTGACCACCACGTGCAGAACGACGACATGATCGAGCACATCGTTTCGCTGGTGGAAAAGAAGGCCGCAGAAATCGAAGACGGCATGAGCGATGCAGGCAATGCAACCGAGGCTGCGGAGTGAGCAACCTGTGGCGCGCGGCGCTGCTGCTGCTCGCCATTCCGGCCCTTGCGGCTTGCGCCAGCACCCGCACATCGCCGCACGCACATGCCCATTCGGGTGACTGGCCTGAAGCCACACCGTTCGATCCTGCAGCCAATGCTGGCGGCGAGCTGGAACTGGCCTTTGCCGTTGCCGCCGCCCACGATGCAGCGGACCAAGGCGCGCTCAACATCCTCGCCATCTTCGGCGCCAACTGGTGCCGTGACAGCCGCGCCCTGGCAGGATGGCCGGAAACCCCGCGTTTCCGCGCGCTGACAGACGAGCTTTTGTGGTTGTCTATAGCGATGCCGGTGTTCCGCAGACCGGCGAAGGCCGCAATCTCGAACTGGCCGGGCATTTTGGCGTGACTGACATCACAGGCACGCCCACCATGCTGGTGATCGACTGGAACGAGCGGCTGCTCAACACGCCGGAAGATGCAAAAGCCTGGCGCAATGCCTCCATGCGCAGCGAAGATGAAATCTACGCATGGCTTGAGGGCTTTACCCCCCAGTAACCAGCGCAGCGGTATCCTTCCCGCTGTCATGGATATCAAGATTCCCCTTGCCGCCATGCTGCT
>CAYXTJ010000188.1:0-2056 GCA_964467715.1 uncultured Sphingomonadaceae bacterium | reverse complement strand
TTGAAGAAGGCGTGCGTGAACAGGTGGAACATCGCCGCGCCATAGGCGCCAACGCCTGCAGCGAAGAACATGTAGCCCAGCTGCGAACAGGTGGAATAGGCGATCACGCGCTTGATGTCCCACTGCGTGGTGCCGATGGTTGCGGCAAACAGACAGGTCGCAGCGCCGATGAAGGTGACAACACCCAAGGCCACGGGAGCAGCCTCGAACATCGGCGACAGGCGGCAGACCATGAACACGCCTGCGGTCACCATGGTAGCCGCATGGATCAGCGCGGAAACCGGCGTCGGGCCTTCCATCGCATCCGGCAGCCAGGTGTGCAGGCCCAGCTGTGCGGACTTGCCCATCGCGCCGATGAACAGCAGCAGGCACAGGATCGTCATCGTATCGAGACGCATCCCCATGAAGGTGATGTGCGAAACGCCCTGCATCGCAGGAGCTGCCTCGAGGATCGCCGGGATGCTGGTGGTCTGGAAGACGAGGAACGTCCCGAAGATGCCGAGCATGAAGCCAAGGTCACCCACGCGGTTGACCACGAAGGCCTTGATCGCAGCGGCACCTGCGCTGGGCTTCTTGAACCAGAAACCGATCAGCAGGTAGGACGCGAGGCCCACGCCTTCCCAACCGAAGAACATCTGCACGAGGTTATCGGCGGTCACCAGCATCAGCATGGCGAAGGTGAACAGCGAGAGGTAGGCGAAGAAGCGCGGCTGGTCCGGATCTTCGTCCATATAGCCCCAACTGTAGAGGTGGACGAGCGCGGAAACGGTGGTGATCACCACCAGCATGATGGCCGTCAGCGTGTCGACGCGCAGCGCCCAGTCGAAGGTGAGCGCGCCGGATTCCACCCACTTGAGGACAGGCACCACAGACTCAGTTTCAGCCCCCGTCAGGAAGCCGATGAAGATGGGCCAGCTCAAGGCGCAGGACAGGAACAGTGCGCCGGTGGTGATGACCTTTGCAGGCACATTGCCGATGGCGCGGTTGCCCAGCCCTGCGATGATCGCCGCCAGCAAAGGCGCGAATACGATTACCGAGATGAAGTTCACGTGGCTTACCCCTTCATCCGGTTGATATCATCCACCGCGATGGTGCCGCGGCGGCGGAAATAGATGACCAGGATCGCGAGGCCGATGGCAGCTTCCGCCGCAGCAACGGTCAGCACGAACATGGCGAAGACCTGTCCCGTCAGGTCACCCAGGAAGGCGCTGAAGGCGACCAGGTTGATGTTCACCGACAGCAGGATCAGTTCGATCGCCATCAGGATCACGATCACGTTCTTGCGGTTGAGGAAGATCCCCAGCACGCCCAGCACGAACAGGATCGAGCTGACGACGAGGTAATGTTCGATGCCAATCACAGCTCGACCCCCTGGCCCACGGTGGGCTGCTTCATTTCGGTAGCGTCCTCCGGACGGCGGGCGACCTGCTTGCCGATATCCTGATGCCCGCGCGCCGCACGGCTTTCACGATGCGTCAGCACGATGGCACCTATCATGGCGACCAGCAGCACGATGCCGGCCATTTCGAACAGGAACAGGTAGCGGCCATAAAGCAGCGCGCCGATGTTCTCGACATTGCTCTCACCCAGCAGCGGTGCGGCGCTGCCATCAGGCGAACCAAGTTCGATCACGCCCACACGATATGCGCCGATGCCCAGCACCAGCTCTGCCAGCAGGATCAGCGCGACCACTGCGCCAAGCGGCGCGTTCTTCACGAAGCCCGCGCGCAATTCGGCGAAATCGATGTTCAGCATCATCACGACGAAAAGGAACAGCACCGCGACCGCACCGACATAGACGATGACCAGCAGCATGGCGATGAACTCCGCCCCCACGAGGACCATCAGTCCCGCCGCGTTGAAGAAGGCGAGGATCAGCCAGAGGACGGAATGTACCGGGTTGCGTGCCATCACGACCATCGCTCCGGAAGCGATGACCAGCACGGCAAACAGGTAAAAGGCGAGAGTGTGGATCATGGTGCCCCGTTCAGATGCCCGCGCGCTTAACGATACGGCGCATCGGCTTCGAGGTTGGCGGCAATCTGCGCCTCCCACC
>CAYXTJ010000187.1:0-2089 GCA_964467715.1 uncultured Sphingomonadaceae bacterium | reverse complement strand
GCAACGGTTTTTGGTACCGCGTACCGTAGGTTCGAATCCTACCACCCCAGCCAGCGATCCTCCCGAAACGAGACGATCCAGCAGACGATGCACCTGCACTGGCACCACATCCGCCGCGCGATGAGTGTTGTCTTGCGCATGGCGTGGCCGCCGAAGAATCATGGCAAGAACACGAAGAGATCATTGCAGGATTGCTGAAGCAGGATGTTGAAGCGGCCGAAGCAGCGATGCGCCGCCACATCGACAATGCACAGCACAAGACCATCGGAATGCTCTTGCGCAAGTGAAGAAAACACCTGCTTTGACCGCGTCCTCTGCTACCTGATCACCTCGCGATACAGTCTAGTCGCGTGATCGTCCTGCAGTTCCACGTCATCAAGGGTCAGTGTTTGACCTGCTGCAATGTCCCGCTTCAGCTTCACACCATGCGCCAGACCGATCGGCAGGGCCTGTCCCGCGACGCTGAGCGGCAGGGCCTTGCCCCAGACGGTGTAGCCGCCTTCGCCATCCAGCATTTCGCTGGCTTTAAGGCCGCGCTTGGCGACAGAAGCGACTGTCCCGCGCATCTCGCGCGCCTGTCCGGTCGGTTCGTTGCGCAAGGCCGCACTTAGGACCGAAATCGACAGTTCCAACCCGATCAGGTGGAAGGGCTTATACATTGCGGCGAACCGACCTGTGCTGTCAGTTGGCAGGCCATACTGTTTGAAGCAAGCAGCCGCATAGTCGTTAGGCGCCTCAAGGACGACATAGACACCCCAACGCAGGTCGCGGAATACGGGCCTTCCGTCCCTTTCAAGCGACGAAATCGTTTCGACCATGCCGCGCCTCTCCAGCTGACCGCCGACATCGCGCGGCCGCAGAACATGCGAGAGGTCATCAACGCCACAGGGCGGGAAGGAGAGGCCCGCGGCCGGGACATCCAGTCCGCAGGAATTCGCGATAGCAACCATCTCGATGGCGCTTTTGGTGCCGTCAAGGAACGAGTTGAACATCTGCGGGTTCATGCCTGCCTTCTGGGCCTCTTCCGAGGTCAGGCCGTAGTGGGTCCAGACATCATCTGGCGTCACGTTGTGGTAGGCGGGCAAGTATTTTGTGCCCTTGCCTGCCGCGGTGACGTGAAAACCTGCAGCGCGGGCCCAGTCGACCATCTCCGAAACCAGTGCAGGCTGGTCGCCATAGGCCATTGAGTAACAGACGCCGGCAGACTCGGCCTTTTTGGCAAGGGCGGGGCCGACCATCGCGTCGGCCTCGACATTGACCATAACCACATGCTTGCCCGCCGCAATCGCGGCTTCGGCATGGGCGATCCCCGCGCGGGGGTTGCCTGTAGCTTCGATCACGACATCTACGTCATCACGAGCAGCCAGCTCTGCGCCACTGGTGACATAGGCCGTGGCGCCGATGCGCGCCTCATCCCAGCCGACCGCGCGGCAGGCGGTACGTGCGCGGTCAGGGTCGAGATCGGCAATCGCTGTCACCTCGAGCCCCGCAATTGTCGGAACCTGACTGAGGAACATCGAGCCGAACTTGCCCGCCCCGATCAGTCCGGCCCGCACGGGGCGCCCGTTTTCCGCGGCTTCTGCCGCCAGTCGTGACAGGTTCATGGCCGATCTCCCTTTTCGATGTGTCTTTGGTTCAGTCGAACATATCCGGCTGGTCGATCACAAGCTGGTTCCAGATGGTCTGGAAGTGCAGCCAGCCGATATATTCGCTGCCCACATGTTCGCGGCTATAGCGGGCGCGATCTTCGGAAATGCGGATCGGCGTGATGCCGCTGGCAGCAATATCGAGTTGCTGCTTGCAGCACCGCTCCAGAGCAATGAACCAGAATGCGGCACTTTCGATCGAGTGACGCGAGGCGGTTAGCAGGCCGTGGTTCTGGTGCAGGGCAGCTTTGACACCCTTGAACGCTTTGGAGACGTCAGACCCGGCGTGGTTCTCAACGGCGACTGCACCGGCCTGATCACCAATCACGACATGGTCTTCGAAGAAAGCACAGGCATCCTGTGTGATCGGGTCAATCGGGCGGCCCGTGGCGCACCATGCGGTCCCATAGGTGGTGTGGGCGTGGCACATGGCGATGATGTCA
>CAYXTJ010000186.1:0-2210 GCA_964467715.1 uncultured Sphingomonadaceae bacterium | reverse complement strand
GGGCAAGGTCAGCAATGCGCGGTGCAGGTCTGACAGGTGGATCGGTTCTTCCTGCCCGGCAGGGGCAGTGAGGATGCGTTCGGCAACGCCTTCGTCATATTCGCCGCGGAAGCGGTTGCGGCGCATGTCGGTGAGATAGGCATTGCGCAGGATCACGAAGGTCCACGCGCGCATCGACGTGCCCGGCTCGAACCTTTCCTGTGCTGCCCATGCCTTCAGCAAGGCTTCCTGCACCAGGTCATCGGCCATGTCCGGCCGGCCGCACAAACCGCGGGCGAATGCGCGCAGGTGCGGGACCACCTCGGTCAGCTCGCGCTTGAAGGCCTTCTTGTCTTCAGCCGATCGTTCGGGAAGCTTGCGCCTTTGGTCGGCTGTCATCAGTCCTCGTCTTCGTCAAAGCGCGCGAGAAGCTGGCTCAGCTCGTCCGGCAGGGGTTCGTCCACGACGGAATCGTAGAATTGCTTCAGGCCGTTGGCCCAATCGGGTTTGTCGGCGCCCTTGGCAGATTTGCCCTTGAGCTTCTCGTCAGGCGTGGGCGCAGACCCGCCCGCTACAGCCTTGCCATGATCGGTCATGTGGTCTTGAACATCCGTTTGTTTTCTCGACTGACGATGCCTAGCGCGAAGTGCACTGTTGCAACAAGGCATCGCTTGCCGGAACATCATCCGGCAATTCTCACAACTGGGGGAACGAAACAGCCTGCATCCGGTTCCTGTTTCCGATCAGGGTTTTTGATTTTTCCACCTCGCCGATACAAAGCAGCGATGTGAACAGGGGGTCATGGGGCATATTCGCCCTGGTAAGGGAGTGCACTTGAACAGGCGGGCAGCCAAGCGGAGCAAGACGAAGAGGTGGCTCGTCCGCTTCCCACGGGCATTGCCTGTGGGAATCTTCCTGCTCGTGGCGGCCATCACCATCGTCTCCATCTTCGCGATCGAGCGCAGCGATGCCCAGCAAGCAAAGACCCAGCTTGGCAGCCGGACCACCGCAATTGCTTCCGCGCTGGAGCGACGTGCTAATGCCAGCAGTGCCTATCTGCGGGCCGGGGCTGCCCTGCTGGCATCGGTCGGGGACATTCAGGCAGACCAGTTCCGCAGGTTCGTGTCCGAACTGCGTCTGGATGCGGATTATCGCGGCGCAGACGGGATCGGCTGGGCGCTTGTCGTGCGTCCGGGCGAGGTTGATGAATTCAACCGGATGCTTGGCGAAACGGCGCCCGTTCCGGCCGAGCTCTTTCCGCGGCCGACTGGCGAACAGCCTTTTTCCGTGCCTGTCACCTTCCTGCAGCCGGATACCGAGCGCAACCGGCGCGCGTTGGGTTATGACATGTATTCCGAAGCCGTGCGGCGGCAGGCGATGCAGGAGGCAGAGCGCACTGCAAGGCCTACCGCCAGCGGCAAGGTGGTGCTGCAGCAGGAAGGAGGTGACGACCAGCCCGGCTTCCTGATCTACATGCCCGTATTCGAAGCGGCCCCCGGCGGACGGCGATTGCAGGGTTACATCTACAGCCCGTTCAACGCTCAGGATTTCCTTTCCAGTGCGCTCGAACTTGAAGATGCCGGGCAATACGGCGTCACGCTGTTCTACGGCGAGGAAACCGCCGGGGCGATGCTGGCCAGCGCCGGGGCGCACGGCAACGGGGAGGTGGACCGGACCAGCCAGATGGTCACCATCGCCAACGCGCCGTTCGTGCTGCAGGTGACAAGGGCGGACAGTGGGGTGTTGTCCGGCCTGTCGATGGCCACGCTGATCTTCGGCTTGCTGGTCGCCAGCCTGCTGATGCTGTTGGTCAGGATGCTGACGCAGCAGGCGATGGAGGACGAAGCGTCACTGGTGTGGTTCGAGGAACAGGCATCGATCCGCAATTCGCTGACCCGCGAGTTGAACCACCGGGTGAAGAACACGCTGGCCAATGTGCTATCGATCATCGCGCTGACCCGCCGCCGGGCAGAGGACGTCAACGAATTTGCAGACGGGCTGGACGGTCGTATTCGCGCCTTGTCGGCCACCCATGACCTGCTGACCCGATCCGACTGGGGCACCACGCCGGTGGCAGATGTGGCGCATGCCGAACTCCGCCCCTATGCGCAGGATTCCGAACATTCGATCGTGATCCAGGGGCCGGCGGTGGAGCTTGCGCCCAACGATGCGCTGTCGCTTGGCCTTGCGGTGCATGAGCTGGCGACCAACGCGGCCAAGTACGGTGCGCT
>CAYXTJ010000185.1:0-2249 GCA_964467715.1 uncultured Sphingomonadaceae bacterium | reverse complement strand
ACGAGCCGACCAAGCACCAGTACGATTTCGACACGCAGAGCGTTTACGCCTTCCTCAAGCGCTACGGCCTCGAGAACGAGGTAAAGGCCAATATCGAGGCGAACCACGCCACGCTGTCCGGCCACAGCTTCGAGCATGAGCTGGCGATGGCACGTGCGCTCGGCATTCTCGGCTCCGTCGATGCCAACCGTGGCGATCCGCAGAATGGCTGGGATACGGATCAGTTCCCCAACTCGGTCGAGGAAATGACGCTGGCGATGCTGGAGATCCTGCGGGCTGGCGGCTTCACCACCGGCGGCTTCAACTTCGATGCCAAGGTGCGCCGCCAGTCGATCGACGCGGCAGACCTGTTCCATGGTCATATCGGCGGTATCGACACGCTTGCCCGCGGATTGCTCAATGCTGCCGCGATCATCGAAGATGGCAAGCTGGAAAGCTTCCGCGCCGAACGCTACGCCGGCTGGGATGGCGAACTGGGGCGCATGATCCACGCCGAAGGCACAACGCTGGCCGCCATTGCGGACCATGCCGTGCAGCAGGGCCTGTCACCTCAGCGCAAATCCGGCCGCCAGGAGTGGTGCGAGAACCTGATCAACCGCGCCTGAGCAGCACAATGAAAAGCGGCGCGCTTCCCGGGAGTAGGAAAGCGCGCCACTGCACGTTGGCAATCGGTGGCCGCTGGTCAGGCCGCCAATGCCAGCTGCTTGGTATCCTTGGTGGTCGGCACAAAGGGCAGGTAGGAAACGCGGTTGCGCACCGCGAAGGTGATCGTGTGATCGCCTGCCGAAAGCCCGCCGTTCAGCACGATGATCCGTGCCTTCTCGCCAAAGTTCCAGCGGTCGTCATAGACCGTTTCCATCTCGTCCAGCGTGTAGGTCTTGCCGCGCACGGAAAAGCGCACGGCGTCGCGCGGCTGCACGTCGCCATCCACGGTGACCTGGATATCCTCAATCATCGAGAGGCCGAGACCGCGATAGTAAGGCAGGCGCCCGAGGAATGAGAAGCCACCCTCGACGCTTTCGAGGCTGCCTTCGACGATCATCTTGTTGTCCATCATCGCTCAGGGCTCCTTATTCTGCTGCTTCGGCCATTTCGGCCATGGCAGATGCGTTTGCAGGGGTAGTGATCTTCGGATCTTCGCTTTCACCAAGGAGGCGAGCCAGCATCACCTGCTGGCGGCGGACCTGCTCCACACTATCGGGCTCTTCGGCATCCTCGATCCAGCGATTGCCTTCGTATTCGGAACAGATGTAGCCGTCATAGCCACCCTGCTTGAGCACGGCGACGATCTCGTCATAGGGGATCGAGGGTTCCACATAGTCCTCGTCCATCTGGTAGAACTTGCCGTGGATGTTGTGGATGCGCGGCATGTAGTCGAGCATGCGCTTGGGTTCGAATGCAGCATTGTGGCGCATGGTTTCGGCCATGGCGATGGCCGGCCCGGTGCCGCCCAGTTCCTGCACACCGAGGATCACATATTCGCTCAGCACACGGTCTTCATAAGCTTTCACGATATAGTCCGAGATGTTCTTGGGCACGCCAAGACGTTCGAACTTGTCGCGCCAAACGGGCGGGAAGGCGTGGAGGAACATACCCATGTCGGGCAGGAATCCGAGCGCGTCCGAACCGCTCTTCTCGAAGGCTTCGGCGTGACGGATGATCCACGGATGGTCGAAATGCAGCGGGGCATGCACTTCGATCAGGATCTTGATGCCCTTCTCCTCGGCATGGGGAGCCGCGGCCACCAGCACTTCAGGCGCGATGGAAACCAGCGCGCGAATATACTTCATGCCCAGCCGCGCACCGAAGTCGATGTCGTTCTTCACGCTCGCCACCTGCTCGTCGAACGGCATGATGCGGCCCTTGTAGCGCTTGTAGTCGAGCATAAAGTCATGGCTCACCGGCACGCAGTCATACTTCCTGATCAGAGCATGCCAGTGATCGACGTCGGCATCAGCCACGCCATATTCGGGCCAGCCCCAGAAGGTCTGCTCGCCGATAACCTCGATCCCGTTCGCACCCATCTCGGCGCTGGTACGGATGCAATCTTCCAGGTTCATCTTCCCCTGAAAGGTCTCGTTCTGGTAAGAATAGAGGCTCACGCCCCGCTTGATGGCCATTGCACCAATCCTCTCAAATGACAGCTGCCAAAGCGCTGCCGACCATAGGATGAGTCGCATGGCTTGCGCGACTCACATTTTGTAATTAGAACTCTCATTCTATTAAACGGTGACGCACGTCAAGTGCGC
>CAYXTJ010000184.1:0-2261 GCA_964467715.1 uncultured Sphingomonadaceae bacterium | reverse complement strand
GCAGCTCCCACGCGATCTGCTTGTTGCGAAGGCCGCTGGCGACCAGCTTGAGAACTTCCAGCTGGCGCGGAGACAGCGTGCGGATCTTCTCTGCGGCTCTTGCGCGCTGGCTCAGGCTCGGTCCCGAATCTTCGGTCTGCAGTTCCACCTGCGAGCCGAAGAAATAGGCCAGTTCCTCATCATCATCGAAGATCGGGGCAACCACCACCGCGTTGCGGAAAGGCGTGCCATCCTTCTTGTAGTTGAGGATTTCCACCATCACAGGGCGCTTTGCAGCGACGCCTTCTGTGATCGTCTCGGTCAGCCATGGCTCGGTGTCAGGCCCGGCAAGGAAGCGGCAATTGCGGCCCAGAATCTCTTCTGCCGAATAGCCTGTAAGGTCGATGAAAGCCTGGTTACAGGCGACGATGGGATTATCCTTGAGGCGGGGATTGGAGACCACCGCCGCAACCGGCGAGGCCTTGATCATTTCCTCAACCCAAGGGTCTGTCGTCAATTGTTCTACGTTGCCCACACCGGCAATGTAGCGATTGTCGGACCCTTGCGCCAGTACCCTGCTGACAACGGCGAAAGTTAGCCTAGGCAGCACAAAAGGCATTCTTCCTTTTTGCATTGCACTTCCCTACCTAGCTGCACTTTCAACGCCCGTCCGGGCGAATGGATCACAGAACAGGGTTTCGCAACATGTCCGTTTCTTCCCGCACATTCCTGCGCACGCTTGCCGCATCCGGCATTGCGCTTGCCGCACTCGCTGCCGTTCCGGCGCAGGCGACTGACGGCTATTTCCTCAACGGCGTTGGTGCCAAGGCCAAGGGCATGGGCGGCGTTGCCATCGCCCTGCCGCAAGATGCCCTGTCCGTCGCCACCAACCCGGCCGCTGCCACCACGATGGACAAGCGCGTGGACTTTGGCGTGGAAATCTTCGTGCCGGATCGCGGTGCGGAAATCACTGGCAATGGTGCAGGCCTCAACGGCAGCCACAACGGCAATGGCGCCAACCCCTTTGTGCTTCCCGAGTTCGGTTATGTCCGCAAGGTTTCGGACAATGTGGCTGTAGCGCTGACGATCAACGGCAATGGCGGCATGAACACCGATTACGAGGCAAACCCTTTCGCCAGCTTCGGCGCGACTGGCCCTGCAGGCGTGGACCTGAAGCAGGTCTTCATCGCTCCCACCGTGGCGGTTGAATTTGCCGAAGGCCACTCCATCGGCGTTTCGCCCGTGGTGCTGGTACAGGGCTTCCGCGCGGAGGGCATCCAGCCCTTCACCGTCGCCTCTTCCGACCCGGCAAACTTCACCAACCGCGGCACTGACTGGTCCTTCGGTGGCGGGTTGCGCATCGGCTACCTTGGCGAACTGGCACCCGGCGTGAAAGTGGGCGCCTTCTACCAGTCCCGCATCTGGGACACGAAGTTTGACAAATACGCGGGCCTGTTCGCGCAGGCAGGCGGCTTTGAAGTGCCCGATAGCTACGGCGTTGGCATCGGCCTTGAGCCGGTGGAAGGCGTGAAGCTGGGCGTGGATGTAAAGCGCATCGAATATTCCAACGTCCAGTCTGTCGGGAATCCGCTGGCACCGCTGTTTTCGGGCGTGCCTTTCGGCGCAAACGGCGGCCCCGGCTTCGGCTGGCGCGATATCACCGTGTTCAAGGTCGGCGGCAGCGTCGACGTGAGCGAGAACCTGACCTTGCGCGCAGGCTATGGCCGCTCGGAAAACCCGGTTCCACAGTCCGAAACCTTCCTCAACATCCTCGCTCCCGGCGTGGTGCAGGATCATTTCACGCTGGGCGCAACCTTCGGAATCGGTGGCGGCAAGGAACTGACGGTCTTCGGCATGCGCGCACCGCGCAACACCGTGGAAGGATCAGGCTCGATCCCCGTCAATTACGGCGGTGGTGAAGCGGATATCTTCCTTGCCGAAACCAGCTTCGGCATGTCTTTCGGCTGGGACTTCTGAGAGACTGGCCGAGCAGCAAGCGAGCTGCCCGGCCTCCCCTCCATCAGCCGAAATCGACCGGATAGGGCTTGAGCTCGCCGCTGGCGTAGCGCTTCTCCAGGTCCGGCGTGCCGTTTTCCAGCACCATCAGCATGGACCGCTTGGGCGCGAAGCCCTGGTGGCGGATGTCTGCCGGCATGGCGCATACGTCACCCGCCTTCATCACGATCCGCCCGCGCGGATTACCGGTGTTCTTGTCGGCAATGTTCCAGTGGATCTCGTCGGTCAGCTGGATGAACCACTCGTTGCGGTCATTACCGTGGATC
>CAYXTJ010000183.1:0-2334 GCA_964467715.1 uncultured Sphingomonadaceae bacterium | reverse complement strand
CTGGTCGGCGTGCCGGTGCTGATGTGGACGGTGACCGGCCTGGTCATGGTCGCCCGCCCGATCGAGGAAGTGCGCGGCGATCACCTGCGTGCGGAACCAGCCCTGATCGAGGCGGAAGGCCTGATCTTCCCCGCAGAAAAGATCGGCACGGCCAGCAGCATCGCGCTCTGCCAGCAGGTTGATGGGCCGGTCTGGATCGTGACCGAGCCAGACGGCGGCCGCTATCGCTATTCCGCGATTGACGGATCGCTGGCCCCGCCGATGATCGAAAGCGAAGCACGGCGCATCGCCGCTGCCGCCTATGCCGGCGATGGCACGCTGGAGAGCGTCACCTACTTGCCTGAAGACGTTTCACCGATGGACCTGCGCGCGCCCTTCGCCGCGTGGCAGGCGCATTATTCGGATGGCACCAATGTCTACATGCGCGCCTCGACCGGCGAGGTGGTGGCGATCCGGTCCAGCTGGTGGCGCGTGTTCGATTTCATGTGGGGCCTGCACATCATGGATTTGCAGGAGCGCGAGGACACATCGCACCCGATCCTGATCATCTTTGCCGCACTGGGCGTGGTCGGATCGCTGCTGGGCTGCATACTGATGTTTCGCCGGCGCAAGGCACGCGCTAGGGCGCGGCTATGAATGATACCGCGATAGTCCTTACCCCGCTGCTTGATCTGCTCGATATCCTGGGCGTGGCCGTGTTCGCCTTTTCCGGCGCGCTGCTGGCCGCCAAGGAGCGGCAGACCTTCGTCACCATGGCGTTCTTCGCGCTGGTGACGGGCGTTGGCGGCGGCACGGTGCGCGATCTGCTGATCGGCGCCGAGGTGTTCTGGATCAGTGACCCGTGGGTAGCACCTGCATGCCTCGTCGTCTCGCTGATCGCATGGTTTACCCCCACCCGCTGGTGGGAAGGCAAGGTGCTGGAATTCGCCGATGGCGCGGGCCTGACAGGCTATGCCGTGATCGGCGCGGCCAAGGCGATGAGCTATGGCATACCGCCGGTCACCTCGATCCTGATGGGTATCGTCACCGGCTGCGTGGGCGGCATCCTGCGCGATGTGGTGGCGGGCAAGCCCTCCATCCTGATGCGCCCCGAACTTTACGTCACGGCCGCAGCGCTGTCAGCAACGCTGGCGGTGCTGGGCGAAGTGGCCGGCCTGCCGCGCGTGCCGGTGTGGATCGGAGCCACGGCGGCAGGTTTCCTGCTGCGCGCCGCGGCGATCCGCTGGAACCTCGCCCTGCCCGCCTATTCGCGCGACAAGGATGTGTCGGAGAAAGACCTCTCGGTCTGAGCGATCAGCCGCCGAGGCTTTCCTCATAGCCTTCCTCACCCGGCAGCGGGCCGCCGGGATAGGCAGGGCGCAGGGCGCCCTCAAGGTCAGCGTCGATCGCGCCGCCTCGGATGGCCGGTGAGGAGCCTTGCGAACGCACGCTGGCCCGCGCTGCAGCATAGTCCTCATCGCTCCACTGCGGACCGCTTTCGGCAGCCGCGCCATAGGCGCTGTAATTGTCGCCCAGGTCGATAGCCCGGATGCGGCCTTCATTGTCGATGCGGCAGCTGAAATAGTCTCCATTGGTCAGTGAACCGGAAACGTTCCAGCCACTGCCATCGCGCGAGGCATTGTCCACGCTGTCCACCAGGTCACGCCCGCGTTCCACCTGGACCACGCACATGTCCACCGCGCGGTCTATGCCGCCTGATCCCCAGCCGTTGGCAGATCGCGGAGCCGGTTCGCGATAGCGCACGTCCTCGCGGCGGCGGTCACGGTCGCGGTTGTTCGAGGCCGAACTGGCAATTGCTGCGATAGCGCCCAACACCACCACGCCCGCGATCACGTCACCAGCATCAGGCCCGCGATGGCGGCGATAACGGCGATAACCGTCCATGTTCTCGCCAGTCCCGTCATATGCGGTGGCCTGAGCGGGGGTGTTCGTGGGAATCTGCGGCAGCTCGGCAGCAGCAGCAGGCATGGCCAGCGTGGAAGATGCCGCAAGGGCAGCAGCGCAGGCAGCGAAGCGGGACGCAATGAGGGCCATGGTCAGGTCCTTTCCTTGCCCCAATATGTTGGGGTCAGCATTGATATTGCCACAAGCAATAGGCGGTCCAGGCTTTCTAGTGCCTGAACCGCCTATCAAGGGAGGTCATCATGTGCGGCGATTAGAGGCCGCGGATACCGCTGTAGTCGATATCGACCACGCGTCCGTTGCGGATGTCGCAGGTGAAGCGACCTTCGTCCCAACCGCGGTTGCGGTCATAGCGACGGCCATTGTGGCGATAGTCCTGCACCGCAAGGCGGCCCTTCACTTCCCAGCCACGACGTTCACGGTCGACATCGC
>CAYXTJ010000182.1:0-2385 GCA_964467715.1 uncultured Sphingomonadaceae bacterium | reverse complement strand
GATACCGCCGGGTACGCCCGGGACTGCGTCCCCCGTCTCGCTCTCTTCCCGCAAGGGGGAGGGTAATTCAGCCCGGACGGGGCGATGCATAACAATTTGGGCTGGCACGCACGCGGGGATGGGCCTCGTGTGCCTCTGTTAAGGAGTTTGGATCATGCGCACTGGCGTGATCGCGAAGAAAGTCGGGATGACCCGCCTGTTCCAGGAAGATGGCCGGCACGTGCCTGTCACCGTTCTGGCACTTGAAGGCTGCCAGGTCACCGCCAACCGCACTGCCGATCGTGACGGCTATTTTTCGGTGCAGGTTGGTGCTGGCGAAGCCAAGCACAAGAACGTCAACAAGCCCCAGCGCGAAGCTTTCGCCAAGGCTGAAGTCGGTCTGAAGCAGAAGGTCGCCGAATTCCGCGTGGAGAATGAAGAAGGGCTGCTGCCCGTAGGTGCCACCATCTCTGCCGAGCATTTCATTGCTGGCCAGAAGGTGGACATCACCGGTCACACGCAGGGCAAGGGCTTCGCCGGCGCCATGAAGCGTTGGGGCTTCGGTGGTCTGCGCGCTACCCACGGTGTTTCGATCTCTCACCGTTCGCACGGTTCGACTGGTAACCGCCAGGATCCGGGCAAGGTGTTCAAGGGCAAGAAGATGGCCGGCCACATGGGCGACCGTCAGCGCACCCAGCAGAACCTCGAAATCGTCCGCACCGATGCAGAGCGCGGCCTGCTCTTCGTGAAGGGCTCTGTGCCCGGCTCGAAGAATGGCTGGCTGCTGGTTCGCGATTCCGTGAAGGTTGCCGCTCCCGAAGGTCTGCCGTTCCCCGGCGTGATCCTGGAAAAGAAGAGCACGCAGCCCGAGCATGAAGAAGCTGCACCCGGCCTGGTCGAGACCGCAGCAGAACACGTGGTGAACCCTGAAGTGAGCCCCGAGCAGCAGGCCCAGCTCCTGGAAGAACAGGAAGCAGGCGCAGCTGCCGAGAACACTCCGGCTGCCGATGAGAACAACACCGACGGCGCTGCCGACGGTGAGAGCAAGGAGTCCTGATCGTGAAGGTCAAGGTCCAGAAAATTGACGGCAAGGCCTCCGGCGACATCGAACTGAACGATGCCGTCTTCGGTCTCGAGCCGCGCGCGGATATCCTCCACCGCGTCGTCACCTGGCAGCTGGAAAACCGCCGTGGCACCGCCCGCCCGACGCGTGAGCGTTCGGACGTTGCCCGCACCGGTGCCAAGTGGGGCAAGCAGAAGGGTGGCGGCCGTGCCCGTCACGGTGACCGTGCAGCTCCGATCTTCATCGGCGGCGGCAAGGCACACGGTGCCCGCAAGCGCGATTTCAACCAGTCGCTGAACAAGAAGGTTCGCGCCCTGGGTCTGAAGATGGCTCTTTCGAGCAAGGCGAAGGGCGGTCTCGTGATCGTTGACAGCCTTGAGCTGAAGGACGCCAAGACCAAGGCGCTGGCCAATGCATTCGGCAAGAATGGCTGGAACGGCAAGGTGCTGGTGATCGACGGTGATGCTGTCGATAACGGTTTCGCACTGGCTGCGAACAATTTGCCCGGCGTGAACGTGCTGCCGGCCATGGGCGCCAATGTCTACGACATCCTCAACCACGACACGCTGGTCCTCACCAAGGCCGCTGTCGAAAAGCTGGAGGCGCGTTTCAATGGCTAAGAAATCCGCAGTTGACGCGCGTCACTACGACGTGATCGTCGCCCCGCACATCACCGAAAAGTCAACGCTTCTCTCCGAGAACAACGCAGTTGTCTTCAAGGTGTCGAAGGACGCGACCAAGCCGCAGATCAAGGAAGCGGTGGAAGCGCTGTACGACGTCAAGGTCGCCGGCGTGAACACGATCGTCCAGAAGGGCAAGACCAAGCGCTGGAAGGGCAAGCCCTACAAGCGCACGGACATCAAGAAAGCAGTGGTGACGCTGGCCGAAGGCCAGATGATCGACATCACTGAAGGTGTGAGCTGATCCGATGGCACTGAAGAACTACAACCCGACCAGCCCGGCCCGCCGCGCACTGGTCCTCGTCGACAAGACCGGCCTGCACAAGGGCAAGCCAGTCAAGTCGCTGACGCAGGGCAAGAGCAAGACCGGTGGTCGCAACAACAAGGGCCATGTCACCTCGCGTGGCATCGGTGGCGGCAACAAGCGCAAGTATCGCTTTATCGACTTCAAGCGTCGCAAGTGGGACGTGGAAGGTACCGTGGAACGGATTGAATACGATCCCAACCGCACCGCTTTCATCGCGCTGATCAAGTATGACGATGGCGAGCTCGCCTACATCATCGCCCCGAACCGCCTGGCACCTGGTGACAAGGTCATCGCCGGCGAGAAGGTCGACACCAAGGTCGGCAATGCGATGCTGTTGGGCCAGATGCCCGTCGGCA
>CAYXTJ010000181.1:0-2386 GCA_964467715.1 uncultured Sphingomonadaceae bacterium | reverse complement strand
TCACAAGCTTCTACAGCTGGCGCCTGATGTTCCTCACCTTCTGGGGCAAGCCGCGCTGGATCGAGAGCGAGCATATCCAGCATTCGGTCCACAAGACGCCCGAACAGGCTGGCGAGGACACCACCGGTGGCTATCACCCGCACGAAAGCCCGTGGGTCATGCTTACGCCGCTGGTCGTGCTCAGCGTTGGCGCTGTGCTGGCTGGCCAGGTGTTCCACGGTGCCTTCCTCGACAGCGAGGCATTCTGGGCCGGCTCCATCGCCTATAACGAGCACCTGATGCACGCGATGCACGAAGTGCCGACGCTGGTGAAATACGCTGCCTTCATCGTGATGGTGCTGGGCCTGCTGGGTGCGATCTACGCCTACCTGATCCGCACGGACGTTCCGGCAAAGGTCGCCGAGCAACTCGGCCCGATCTACCGCTTCGTCTATCGCAAGTGGATGTTCGACGAGCTTTACAACGTCGTTTTCGTGAAGCCTGCTTTCTGGCTTGGCCGGGTGTTCTGGCAGCGCGGCGACATTGGCGTTGTCGATCGCTTCGGCCCCGATGGCGCGGCCTGGGTGGTCGAAAAGGGCGCGGTCCTCGCCAAGAAGGTCCAGTCCGGATATCTCTATTCCTATGCGCTGATCATGCTGCTTGGACTTGTCGCAGCGATTAGCTGGGTGATTTTCTCATGACCGGCTTCCCGATTCTTTCGCTGATGCTGCTCGTGCCTTTCGTGGCAGCCATCGCCTGTTTCGTTGTCGAAGCGAAGATGGCGCGTTCCATCGCGCTGGCGGCAACGCTGATCAATCTCGCGCTTGGCGTTCTGCTGTGGGCCAATTTCGATATCGGCGGCGCGCAGTGGCAGTTTACCGAGCGGGCAGACCTGTTCGCAGGCTTCCAGTGGGCGCTGGGTATCGATGGCATCGCGCTTATGCTGATCATGCTCTCGGTGTTCCTGATGCCGATCTGCATCGGTGCCAGCTGGACATCGATCAACAAGCGCGTGGGTGAATACATGGCGGCCTTCCTGTTCATGGAAGTCCTCATGATCGGCACCTTCGCCGCGCAGGACCTTTTCCTGTTCTACATCTTCTTTGAAGCCGGCCTGATCCCGATGTACCTGATCATCGGCATCTGGGGCGGGGATGACCGTATCTACGCCAGCTACAAGTTCTTCCTCTACACGCTGCTCGGCTCGGTGCTGATGTTCATCGCCATGCTGTGGATGGCGAATGAGGCAGGGACGACCGACATCCCGACACTGATGGCTTATGACTTCCCGGCCGGTGCGCAAACCTGGCTGTGGCTAGCCTTCTTCGCCAGTTTCGCGGTGAAGATGCCGATGTGGCCGGTCCACACCTGGCTTCCCGCTGCCCACGTGCAGGCACCGACTGCCGGCTCCGTGATCCTGGCAGGCGTGCTGCTGAAGCTGGGCGGCTATGGTTTCATCCGTTTCAGCCTGCCGATGTTTCCCGAAGCGTCGGTGCAGTTCATGTGGCTGGTCTTCTCGCTCAGCATGGTTGCGGTTGTCGTCACCAGCCTGATCGCGCTGGTCCAGCACGACATGAAGAAGCTGATCGCCTATTCCTCGGTCGCTCACATGGCGATCGTGACGGCGGGCCTGTTCGCCTTCAACGTGCAGGGCATCGAAGGCGCGATGATGGTGATGCTGGGCCACGGCCTCGTGTCGGGCGCGCTGTTCCTGTGCGTCGGCGTGATCTATGACCGCCTGCACACGCGCGAGATTGACCGTTACGGCGGCCTGTCGATCAACATGCCGAAATACGCGCTGTTCTTCATGCTGTTCACCATGGCCAGCGTGGGCCTTCCCGGCACCAGCAACTTTGTTGGTGAATTCCTCAGCCTTGCGGGCATCTACAAGATGTCGAGCGCGGTGGCATTCGTCTGCACCACCGGCATCATCCTTGGTGCTGCCTACATGCTCTACCTCTATCGCCGCGTGGCATTTGGTGAGCAGAAGAACGCCGATGCCGCCGCCATGCCGGATCTCGACATGCGCGAATGGCTGATGCTTGGGCCCATTGCCGCAGCGGTGCTGTGGATGGGCGTTTATCCGGAAAGTTTCCTTGCTCCCATGCGTAGCGATATCGCTGCCCTTGAGGACCGCCTTTCGCGTGCGGTGCCTGAAGGCGATGCACATCTGGTAATCGGTGAAGAGGCTCCTGCCGAAGAAGAAGCAGAACACGGGGGAGCACACTGATGGACCTGACATCTTCCCTTGGCCTGATCATTCCCGAACTCATCCTGAGCTTTTCGGGCCTGATCCTGCTGCTCGTCGCCGCATGGGGCAGTAACGAGGCATCCAAGCCCGTTTCCATCGCTGCCTGCATCGCGCTGGGCGGGGCGTTCTTCCTTGTCGCACCCACCGTGTGCGCAG
>CAYXTJ010000180.1:0-2461 GCA_964467715.1 uncultured Sphingomonadaceae bacterium | reverse complement strand
CTGCGGGACCTTTTGAACTGACCAGACGCCGCCAGATTCAGTGAACTCAATTCCAATTCGCTGAGCCGATACTAATGCTCAGGAGATCTTCATAATAGTTAAGATTATGCAGATTGTTTGAAGCAAGGGCGCGCCATAGACTGCCGTGAACCCACCAAGACATCCGCTGAGATACGGACAACACACAAGAAGGCGCAACAATGGTCGAACCTTATGTAGAATTGGCAGTTCACGACAGGATCGCCACCATCACGCTGAACAATTCCCGGGCAGGTCTTCGTGAACAATTACGGGGCGGCTGGCGGCGTCGAACTGCCGTTCGGCGGAGTTCGGAAATCGGGTCATGGGCGGGAAAAGGGGCTGGTGGCCTTGCACGAGTTCTCGCGTATCAAGACTGTCGTGAACTATTTCGGCTGACGCCCGCGCCACACCGAACTGATTGCCGCGAAAGGGTCGTCATATGAAAGTTGCTGTAATGGGGGCGGGGGCGGTTGGCTGCTACTATGGTGCCATGCTTGCGCTCGCAGGTCATGAGGTCGTGCTGATCGGTCGGGCATCCTTCGCCGATGCAGTGTCGCGGAATGGTCTTATCCTCGAAAAGGGCGGCCAACGGCTTGTCGCCAAGGTGAGCGCCGGCACCGATCCTTCCATGATCCGCGGCGCCGAGATCGTGATGGTTTGTGTAAAATCCGGCGATACCGGCGAGGCCGGGCAGCAAATCGCGCCTCATCTGGCACCAGATTGCGCCGTGCTCAGCCTGCAAAACGGTGTGTCGAATGCCGAAACCCTTGGGCAGATCATTGGGCGTCCCGTACTGCCCGTCGTGGTCTATGTCGCCAGCCACATGAATGGCCCAGGGATTGTGCGCCACGAAGGGCGCGGCGATCTGGAACTGTCGGGACAAGGCGCCGAGGAGATTGCCGGCATCTTCAACGCTGCCGGTGTCGAGACGCGCGTGTCTGACGATGTCATGGCGTCGCTTTGGGCCAAGCTGGTCGTAAATTGCGCTATCAATCCCCTTTCGGCCATCACAGGGTTGCCCTACGGCAAGATCGCGGCGCAGGCAGGCATGCCGGAACTGATGCAGGATATTGCCCGCGAGGCCCTTTCAGTCGCGCAGGCTGAAGGTATTTCCGTACCAGATGCAGTTTTCGAAACGATCCGAACCATACCCGTCACGATGGCAGGTCAGCATTCCTCGACCGCGCAGGATCTGGGACGCGGCAAACCGACCGAGATTGACTACCTCAACGGGGAAATCGTCAATCGAGCCGCTAAACTGGGCATCGACGTGCCGATCAATCGCATCCTGACCTTGCTGGTGAAAAGTGCCGAGCGCAGGAACACAGTTGACGGCCAAACGAACGACACTGGGCAATAATATGCTGAAAGTACAACATATCTCTGCTTTTTCGAACGGGCCCGAGGGTGGCAACCCGGCGGGTGTGGTGATCTGCGACACACTACCCGAACCGGCCGTGATGCAAAAGGTTGCGGCGGACGTCGGCTATTCGGAAACCGTTTTTGCGGCGCCCGAGGGCGATGCCTGGCGGGTCAAGTACTTCGCTCCCGAGGTTGAAGTTGATTTCTGCGGCCATGCGACGATTGCGCTTGGTGCGGCGCTGGCCCGCCATGCCGGGCCGGGTCTGTTCACGCTCGACATCAATCGCGCGCGCATCACCGTCGAAGGTCATTCCTCTGACACCAGCTGGGGGGCTGCCTTCCAATCACCGCCGACGCGCAGTGGCCCCGTCACCGCTGCGGTCCTGACGGAGGCGTTGGATATCTTTGGCCTGTCGCCCGACAGTCTCGATCCGCGCATACCACCCGCCGTCGCGCATGGTGGCGGCGATCACCTGATCCTTGCGCTCAAAGACCGCGAGGCCCTGCGCGCGATGAAATATGATTTTGCCCGGGCGCAGGCGCTGGCGACACGTGAGGGCTATATCACGTTCAATCTGGTCCATGCCGAGACGGCGCAACTGTTCCACGCCCGCAATCCCTTCCCCCTCGGCGGTGTAGTCGAGGATCCTGCAACAGGGGCCGCCGCCGCGGCGCTGGCAGGGTACCTGCGCGACATCGACTGGCCGCATCAGGGCCGCGTCACCATCCGTCAAGGCGAAGACATGGGCGTGCCCTCGCGGCTGATCACCATCATCACGCCGGAACGGGGCGCCAGCATCCGCGTCGTCGGAGAGGCCCGCACCATCCGTGAACCGCAAGAGATCGAGGATTGAGACATGACAACACCTGAAAAGAAACTCGAATCGCTCGGCCTAACTTTGCCCAAAGCGCCTGATCCGCTGGCCGTTTACCGACCCGTGCGCAAGATCGGAAACACTCTGTATCTGTCTGGCCAGATTCCGCGCAATCTCGATGGGACGTTCATCACCGGCCGTCTGGGGGACGACGCAACGATCGAGCAAGGCTATGCGGCGGCACCACCCTTTCGGGCACCAAC
>CAYXTJ010000179.1:0-2472 GCA_964467715.1 uncultured Sphingomonadaceae bacterium | reverse complement strand
CAACATGGCTGGCCGCGGTACCGACATCCAGCTGGGCGGCAATATCGAATTCCGCATCGAGGATGAGCTCGGCGCGATGGAAGACGGTCCCGAAAAGGATGCCGCCATCGGCAAGATCCGCGAAGAGGTCGAGGCTGAAAAGCAGAAGGTGAAGGAAGCGGGCGGCCTGTTCGTTCTCGGCACCGAACGCCACGAAAGCCGCCGCATCGATAACCAGCTGCGTGGCCGCTCTGGCCGTCAGGGTGACCCAGGCCTTTCGCGCTTCTACCTCTGCCTTGAGGACGATCTGCTGCGCATCTTCGGCCCGGACACGCTGTTCTCCAAGATGATGAACTCCAACCTCGAGGATGGCGAGGCGATCGGTTCCAAGTGGCTGTCCAAGGCCATCGAAACCGCACAGAAGAAGGTCGAGGCGCGCAACTACGAAATGCGCAAGCAGGTCGTGCAGTACGACGACGTGATGAATGACCAGCGCAAGGTCATCTACGAGCAGCGCGCCGAGGTGATGGATGCCGAACTGGTGGATGACGTGGTCGAGCATATGCGCGTCGATTCCATCAACGCCATCGTCACCACCGCGTGCCCTCCCGGATCCTATCCCGAACAGTGGGACGTTGCCGGCCTGAAGGAGCGCGTGGAAGAGGTGCTGGGCGAAACCCCGCCCATCGACGATTGGATGGAAGAGGATGCGGTCGAGCCCGAAATCATCGAGGAGCGCCTGCAGGAACTCGCCAACGGAAGGCTGGCCGCGCGCACCGAGCAGCTGGGCGAGGAGAGCTGGCGTCGGGTGGAAAAGAGCATCCTGCTGCGCCAGCTGGACCATCACTGGAAGGAGCATCTCGCCACGCTGGATGCCCTGCGCCAGGTGGTGTTCCTGCGTGCCTATGCCCAGAAGCAGCCGCTCAACGAATACAAGCAGGAAGCTTTCGGCCTGTTCGAGATGATGCTGGATTCGATCCGTGAAAGCGTGACCAAGATCCTGCTTACGGCCGATTTCCAGATAGCTCCGCCGCCGCAAGCGCAGCGCCCGTTGCCCGAGCTGCCGGAATTCATGACCGGCCATATCGATCCGCTGACGGGTGAGGACAATTCGAACGATGGCGACGGTTCTGCCATCCGCGCGCCGCTCTTCGGTGCGCTGGCAGGCTCTGCCATGGCGCAGGTCGGCCCCGGTGGCGCGGAAACGGTCGATCCCTATGCGGGCAAGGTCAGCAACCGCAACGCTCCGTGCCCCTGCGGATCGGGCAACAAGTACAAGCACTGCCACGGCGCGGTGTGATCCACAGCTAGCCGCCTGAACTTCTTGCCAGCACAGTAACGTTCGTTATTGTCGCTGGCGGGAAGGGGAAGGCCATGCAGATTACCAGGCTGGACCTGCCGCGTCGTTCCGTGGGCGAAGGCCCGGTGTGGGACGTTGACGAGCAGGCGCTCTATTACATCGATATCCTCGAAAAGATGGTGATGCGCTGGCATCCGGCCAGCGGAGAGCATCGTGAATGGGACGTGCCCGACATGGTCGGATCAATGGCCCTGCGCGAAAATGGCGGGGCCATCGTGGCGCTGGTGAACGGCATTCACGCGCTCGACCTCGATACCGGCGAGGTGACGCCGCTGGCGCTGATGGAACCGGAAAATCCCGACATCCAGCTGGCAGACGGCAAGGTGGACCGGGCCGGGCGCTTCATCTTCGGCAGCAGTCACCGCAAGGCGGCGGAACCTGTGGGCGGGCTCTACATGCTGGACAAGGGCACGATCCGCCAGCTCGACAGCAGGCTGATGCTGGGCAACGGACCGTGCTTTTCGCCCGACAACCGCACCCTATACCACGCCGACAGCATGGCGCATGTCATCTACGCCTATGACTATGACCTGGCGACGGGCGAGGCATCCAACCGGCGCGAGTTCTTCAACACCAGCGATTACGGCCCGATCCCTGACGGTGCGACGGTGGATGCCGCAGGCGACCTGTGGGTGGCAATCTGCGAGGGCGGCGTGGTGCTGCGGCTTACGCCGGAAGGCGAAGTGCGACAAGTGATCGACATGCCTACCATGCTGCCCGCCAGCTGCATGTTCTTCGGCGAAAAGCTGGACCGGCTCTTCGTCCCCAGCATCGATCCAAGCTTCCTTGGCCGCGAGCCCGGCGATGGCGACGGCTGGAATTACGTGATCGACGGCCTTGGTGTGCAGGGCCTGCCGGAGCCGCGCTACAATGGATAAGCGCCTTCCTCCGCTGCTGGTCGCGGTCTTCATCAATATTGCGGGTTTCAGCCTGATCCTGCCGCTGCTACCGTTCTACGGACAGGTGTTCGACGCGCAGCCGTTCGAGATCGGGCTGCTGTTTGCCGCCTATTCCTTCGGCAACGTGTTCGGTGAAATCCACTGGGGCCGCCAGTCGGACGTGTGGGGCAGGCGCAAGGTGCTGGCGGTGACCACCTTCATCGCCGGCCTGTCCTATTTCGCCTTTGCCTATGC
>CAYXTJ010000178.1:0-2510 GCA_964467715.1 uncultured Sphingomonadaceae bacterium | reverse complement strand
AGCTTTACCACACCGGGCTGGCTCGCGGTGAAATGGGCAATCCCCAACATCAGGTCCAGCGATCAAAGCCTGCATCCTCAAGAAATGCCTCAATCGCCTTGCCTACGCTGGACAAAGACGCGCGCTTTCGCCAAGGCGTATGCCGCAACGCAGCATTGCCAGGCTCCTCCCCCATCGGGACCAGTGGCGTCAGGCGTGTTGACATCACTGAATTGGACAGGAGTCAAACCCTTATGGCAAGGAATAGCGGCAATACTGCTGGCGCGGATCGCCCGGTCGTTACGCGCTTTGCCCCGTCCCCCACCGGCTTTCTGCACATCGGCAACGCCCGTACCGGCCTGTTCTCCTGGCTCTATGCCCGGCACAACGGCGGCAAGGCTCTGCTGCGTATCGAGGATACGGACAAGCAGCGCAGCACGCAGGAAGCGATCGACGTTATCCTCGAAGGCCTCGACTGGTTCGGTCTCGAGTTCGATGACGAGACGGTTTACCAGTCACAGCGCGCCGAAAGGCACGCCGAAGTCGCCAACAAGCTGCTGGGCGCAGGCCGCGCTTACAAGTGCTTCGCCACCCCGGAAGAGCTCGCCCAGATTCGCGAGGAGCAGCGCGCCGCCAAGAAGCCCACGCGCTATGACGGGCGCTGGCGAGACCGCGATCCCTCCGAGGCACCAGAAGGCGCGCCCTTCACCGTCCGCATCAAGTCCGAAACGCGCGGAGAAACCGTGATCGAGGACGCTGTGCAGGGCACGGTGAAGGTGAAGAACGAGGAAATCGACGACTTCATCCTGCTGCGCGCCGACGGCACGCCCACCTACATGCTGGCCGTGGTGGTGGACGACAGGGACATGGGCTGCACCCACATCATCCGCGGTGACGACCATCTTAACAATGCATTCCGCCAGTTGCAGGTGATCAAGGCCATGCAGGGCGTGGAAGACGGTTGGGAAGAGCCGACCTACGCCCATATCCCACTCATTCATGGCAATGACGGTGCCAAGCTGTCCAAACGCCATGGTGCGCTGGGTGTGCGTGAATACCGCGCCATGGGCATCCTCCCGGAAGCGCTGTTCAACTATCTGCTGCGCCTCGGCTGGGGCCATGGCGATCAAGAGGAATTTACCCGCGAACAGGCAATCGAGTATTTTGACCTGTCCGGCGTGAACAAGGGGCCGAGCCGCTTCGACATGAAGAAGCTGCTCAGCATGAATGGCAATTATATCCGCGCAGCCGACGATGCCCGCCTTGCTGGCCTTGTCGCAGAACTCATCGGCCCGCAGGCCGACGTCGCGCTACTGACCGAAGCCATGCCGGTGCTCAAGACCCGAGCGCGCGACCTCAACGAATTGGCTGATGGCGCGGCCTTCCTGTTCAAGCAGCGCCCGCTGGAAATGACCGAAAAGGCAGCCGAACTGCTTGATGCCGAAGCGCGCGCACGAATGGCGCAGATTTCCGTGCGTCTGAGCAGTGAATCGGACTGGACAATTGAGGCTTTGGAAGCCAATCTGAAAGCATATGCGGAGGAGCTGGACCTTGGTCTCGGCAAACTCGCGCAGCCGCTTCGCGCGGCACTCACGGGGCAAACCACCTCGCCGGGAATTTTCGACGTTTTGGTGCTGCTGGGCCGGGAAGAAAGCCTGGCGCGGATCGACGCGCAGGCAGCTGGCTGACAGGGCACCAACAGATCGCAAGGAGACAACATTTGTCGGACAAGAAGGCGCAACTCACAATTGGCAGCGACAGCTACGAATTCCCGATTCTGCAGGGAAGCACCGGGCCGGACGTCGTCGATATCCGCAAGCTCTACGGCCAGACCGGGAAGTTCACCTTCGATCCGGGCTACAAGTCCACGGCATCCTGCGAAAGCTCGCTGACCTATATCGATGGTGATGAAGGCGTGCTGCTGCATCGCGGCTACCCGATCGGACAGCTCGCGGAACAGTCCAGCTTCATGGAAGTTTCCTACCTGTTGCTGAACGGCGAACTGCCGAGCGCTGTCGAGCTGGCGACTTTCGAGGAAACGATCACCCGACACACCATGCTGCACGAGCAGCTGTCGCAATTCTACCGCGGCTTCCGTCGTGACGCGCACCCGATGGCCGTTATGTGCGGCGTGGTCGGGGCCTTGTCGGCATTCTACCACGACAGCACCGACATTTCGGACCCCATGCAGCGGCGCATTGCCAGCCACCGCCTGATCGCCAAGATGCCGACGATTGCCGCGATGGCTTACAAATATTCCATCGGCCAGCCCTTCGTCTATCCGGACAACTCGCTGAGCTACACCGGCAATTTCCTGAAGATGACCTTCAGCGTCCCGGCCGAGCCTTACGAAGTGCTGCCCGCCGTCGAAAAGGCGATGGACCGCATCTTCATCCTCCATGCCGATCATGAGCAGAACGCCTCGACCTCGACCGTTCGCCTTGCCGGTTCCTCGGGCGCGAACCCGTTTGCATGTATCGCAGCGGGCATTGCCTGCCTGTGGGGCCCGGCACACGGCGGCGCGAACGAGG
>CAYXTJ010000177.1:0-2709 GCA_964467715.1 uncultured Sphingomonadaceae bacterium | reverse complement strand
ACCGGCGCATCTATGGCCAGTGGACCAGTTCGATCCCCAGCCGCTTCATCGAGGAACTGCCCGACGAGACGATCGAGCAGGAATCCACGCTGACCGGCGGTGCCAGCATGTGGCGCGCAAACTGGAGCGAGAGCGACGATCCTTTCGCCCATGTCGCGCAGGACAAGCCCGACCGCTCATCCGCTCGAGGCCCCGGCTGGCAACGCGCGCTGGCCAGCGGATACGAGACGAAGCAGGCCCGCGTACGCGAGAACACTCGCTCCGCCGCCAGCTTCGCCGCCAAGCCGCGCGGCGACATCGCCGTGGGCGAGCGCGTGTTCCACGACAAGTTCGGCTATGGCGAAGTGATGGGGATGGAAGGCAACAAGCTGGAAATCGAATTCGACAAGGCCGGAACCAAGCGCGTGATCGACAGCTTCGTGCAGAAAGCGGATTAGCGGACCGGAAAGGCCAGCCCGCAACCCTGCGAATTACTCCCCGAAACCAACCCCGAGGAAGCCCGGCATCGGGCCGTTCCACTCACCGGGCTTGGTGGGCGGATCGTTGTCCTCGTGGCGCC
The DNA here is from genome assembly GCA_964467715.1 of uncultured Sphingomonadaceae bacterium. Classification (GTDB taxonomy): domain Bacteria; phylum Pseudomonadota; class Alphaproteobacteria; order Sphingomonadales; family Sphingomonadaceae; genus Alteraurantiacibacter. The sequence continues at coordinate 2,150 of CAYXTJ010000177.1, read as the reverse complement.
CCCGCGGTTTGCGGTCGCGCTTTTCCTCGCGGGGCTTTTCATCGCGGGATTTCTCGCGACGGGGACGCTCCTCGCGCGGCTTTTCTTCCCGGCGATCCTGCTCGCCATCCTCGTCCTTGCGGCGGCGCGAACGGGCCTTGCGCTCTTCGGCAGGCTTTTCCTCGCGGCTGTCGTCGGTCGACGCGCTGCTTTCGCTGCTGCCACCGTCTTGGCCGGACACTTCGCCCCAGGGGAATTCAGGGATCTTGAACCGGGTCAGCTTCTCGACATTGTCGAGCGCTTCCTTGTCCTCCGGCGTCACCAGCGTGATGGCGCGGCCCTTGGCCCCGGCGCGGCCGGTGCGGCCGATGCGGTGGACGTAGTCATCGGGGTGCCACGGCGTGTCGTAATTGAACACGTGGGAGACGCCCTTGATGTCCAGCCCGCGCGCTGCAACGTCTGATGCGACGAGGATGTTGACCTCGCCCTTCTTGAACAGGTCCAGCTCGGCAATGCGGCTGGACTGGTCCATGTCGCCATGGATTTCGCCGCTGCGGAAGCCGGACTTCTGCAAGTCCTTGTTCAGTTCGCGCACCGTGGTCTTGCGGTTGGCGAAGATGATCGCGGTCGACACATTGTCGACCTCGAGCAGGTACTTCAGCGCCTGCTTCTTCTTGCGGCCGCTGATTTCCACCTTGAACTGGGCGATATTTTTGTTGGTCGATGCCGCCCGCTCAACCTCGATCTGCTTCGGGTTGTTGAGGAACTTATCCGCCAGCTTCTTGATCGGCGGCGGCATGGTGGCCGAAAACAGCAGCGTCTGGCGCTGTTCGGGCAGCTTTTCGCAGATGAACTCGATATCGGGGATGAAGCCCATGTCGAGCATCCGGTCAGCCTCGTCGATCACCAGCAGATCGCAGCCGTTGAGCAGGATCTTGCCCCGTTCGAACAGGTCCATCAGGCGGCCCGGCGTGGCGATCAGCACGTCCACGCCTTCGTTCAGCGCCTTCACCTGATCATTCATCTGCACGCCGCCGATAAGCAGCGCCATCTTCAGATCGTGGTTCTTGCCGTACTGTTCGAAGTTCTCGGCCACCTGCATGGCCAGTTCGCGCGTCGGCTCGAGGATCAGGCTACGCGGCATCAGCGCACGGCGGCGGCCATTAGCGAGGATGTCGATCATCGGCAGCACGAAGCTGGCTGTCTTGCCGGTGCCGGTCTGCGCGATGGCGATCAGGTCGCGCATCATCTGGACTTGCGGAATCGCCTGCGCCTGGATCGGGGTCGGCTCTTCATAGCCGGCGTCTTCCACGGCTTTGAGCAGTTTGTCTGACAGGCCGAGATCGGCAAACTTCATAGGTATCGCAATGTCCGGATCATGAGGCCCACGGAAACCCGCAGGCAATGGCGATGGACGCTAAGGCCCATCAAGGATGCGGCCCTCAAGCACTCCAAGGCGAAAAAGTCAAGAAATTGCCCTTGGTGTGCGCCGTATTGTCAGGGGGTAACTGGCTCAGCTGCCAGCGGCGACAAGCCGTGTCAGTTGCTCGACCGAGCAGGTGACCCCGGCGCGCGACTGCAACTGGTCACGCGAAACGCACAGGCGGCCATCCTCGTTCTGCTCGACATAGAAGCCGGAGTAGAAGGCGCGCGCGGTGCAGCTGTTATCCAGAGAGGCTGCCAGCACTTCGCGGTTTTCCATGAACAACAACAAGCGGTTATCCTGCGTCGGCTGGACACCCACAATGTCACCCACGTCCACGCAATTGCCGTGCGAAACTTCGCGGATCTGCGACTGCGACTGGCGCGGCGCTAGCGAGAGCATACGTTCCCTTGCATCGGGCGGACTGGGCGAGACGCGGATGATCACCCGCTGGCGAATGCGCACCTGGCCCCAGTTGTCCGGCTCGCTGGCATTGTCGAAAACCCGGAAAGGTGCGGTCGCCACCCCTTCCAGCCCCAGCGCGGGCGACTGCCGTTCCGGCTCCGCACTGGTGTTCACGCCGAATGCCTGCGCCATCACAGGCGTCTGCGCCACCATCGCGGGGATAGTCGCTGCCACAAGGGCACAGGCTAGGATCAGGCGTTTCTTCAAGGCGTTTGCTCTTGCGGCAGGAAAAGCACCATAGCGTCCGTCCGCGTTTGTCCCCTTTAGCAACCCTCGTTGAATA
>CAYXTJ010000176.1:0-2715 GCA_964467715.1 uncultured Sphingomonadaceae bacterium | reverse complement strand
TCCACTTCCCCGATGGCCGCGAAAAGATGCTGCCGACCAATTCCCCTGTCCTGTTTTATCTCCAGCGCCTGCGTGACGAGGTGCATCGCTATGTCATCGGCGCACACCGGGCCAAGCGCAGCCGCGCCATCACTGCTTCACCGCTGGACGAGATTCCGGGGATCGGCCCGGCCCGCAAGCGCGCGCTGCTGCTGCATTTCGGAACTGCGGGGAAGGTGCGCGCGGCGTCGCTGCAGGACCTGCAACGCGCGCCGGGAGTATCGGAAAGCGTGGCGCAGAAAATCTATGACTTTTACCACGCCGGGGGCAGCGACTGATCGCTTGCCGGTTCAGCCCTTGGCGGCAACCGGGCGCATCATGCCTTCCTGCGCCACGCTGGCGACAAGGCGGCCATCGCGGGTGAAGATCTGCCCGCGTCCAAAGCCGCGTGCCATGCCGGACCACGGGCTGTCAGTTACGTAGAGCAGCCATTCGTCCACGCGGAAATCATCGTGGAACCAGATCGCATGGTCGAGGCTGGCGGCCTTGATCTCGCCCTTGTGCATCGACAGGCCATGCGGCTGCATCGCGGTGGAAAGCAGCTGGAAATCGCTGGTGTAGGCCAGGATCGAGCGGTGGATGGGCGGATCGTCGGGCAGGCTGGCCACGGTGCGGAACCAGCAATGCGCGCGCGGCGGGCGCTTTTCCGGGTCCATCCAGTCGCGCGCTTCCACAGAGCGGAAATCGATCGGGCGCGGGCGCAGCACGAAGCGTTTCATCGGCCCGTCAGGCAGCTGCTCGGCCAGTTCGCGACGGATGTCAGCGTCAGACCGCAGCTCTTCAGGCGGCGGCACGTCGGGCATTTCAGCCAGCTGGTGGTGAAGGCCTTCCTGCGGGGTCTGGAAGCTGACCGTGAGGTTGAGGATCGGCTCACCCTGCTGGCTGGCGACGACGCGGCGATTGGAGAAGCTGCCCCCGTCCAGATCGCGTTTCACGCGGTATTCTATGGGATGTTCGTCGCTTCCCGGCCGCAGGAAATAGGCGTGCAGCGAGTGGGTGTGGCGATCAATCGGCACGGTGTGCCGCGCAGCGCCCAGCGCCTGGGCGATCGCCTGTCCGCCGAAAACCCTGCCGCTGCCATCGGGGTGGCGCGGGCCGATAAAGGCATCGCCGCCGCGTGGTTGCAGGTCGAGCAGGACCATGAGGTCGGCAACGAGCTGCTCGGGTGTCGGAGTCGTGCTAGTCATACTGGCCATTGCCAACGCCCATGCGCGGCAAGATCGCGTTCGTCAATGCAGGCCCGGTATCCGCCGCAGGATTCGCCAGGCCAGCGCTTTTCCTGAATTGCGGCCCGGCCAGCGCTGGGGAGGTTTGGGATCGAAGCCCCATTTTCGCAGCAAACCATTGAAAGCGCGGGCATCTGCTTCGGTAAAGCTCCATTCGCTTCGCCATGTGATCGACAGCGAGATGGACGTTTCCGGCCCGTTCTTGACGTGGTGCGGGGCCGTGACCGGCACATAGAGCGCTTCGCCCGGAGCAATCTCGAAAGGCATGCCTTCGGCTGCAAAGCGATCATCCCAGGTCAGTTCGCGCCCACCGCCACGGTGATACTGCTCGTGAACATTGTCAGGCGCGTAACGGGCAGAACCGGCGGGGAAAACCGTCATCACCTTGCGCCCGCGCAGCTGCATCAGGATGTTGTGTTCCGGATCGAAGTGATACGGCGTCACCGCATCCGGGCTGGATACGAAGATGAAGCCCTGCAGCTTCATCATCTTGCCGGTGCGCGGCGGGATCAGCGGGCGCATTTCGTCCAGCAATTCTTCCAGTAACGCGTGATAGGCAGGCTCCTGCTCGATGTTCTTGAGCACTGCCCAGCTGTTCGCGGTGGTGATGGAGCGGATCGTCTCGCCAATCCAAAGGCCGGTCTGCCCCGGTTTTCCGGTTACGCCGACCGGCAAGTCGCCGCGGTTATACTCGATGCTTCTCTCCGGCAGCAGCTCGCCAAGCTGAGCCAGCATTTCCAGCTCCATTAGCGGATGCTGGGTCATCTCGTGGGTCAGCTTGTGCACCCCTTCGGGATAGGATGCTGCAAAGTCCGCCTTGGCGCGTGCTGGAAACATTCGTGAACCTCCGGGAGCGGGTCGCAATGCCCTTCTGTCTTGTGCGGTCATGCGATCCCTCCTGCTGGCTTTCCCGTTTCGCGCCGGGAGAGTTGGCAGAATATGGTGCGGCGGATTGCTCCGCCGATGGCGATGGAGTGCCCGCTCATGCGTCGGCGCTGGCGCCACAAGTGGTCGATCATCTTGTGATCCTGCACCGCGCAGCTGTCGATCCAGCCCACGGCGTTGTCCTCGGCGAGGGCGAGGTTTTCAACCTGCAGTACCACGCCGGGTGAAAAGCGGGCGAAGTCCTCGTCAAAGGCGGTCTTGAAGGAATAGGCGCCGGGCGGTGACAGCAGCGTGGCAAGCATTGCGACGGGCTTGCCGTCCAGCGTCATGGTCAGCCGTTCCAGCTTGCCGCGCGCTGCGGCGGCACGCATCGTTGCGCGGAACATGCGGGCGGTATCGCCATCGGCAACGAGTGCGGAGCCTGCGCGGCCCTTCCAGCCGCTCGCTTCCAGTTGCAGAAAACTGTCGATCCATGCGTCTGCATCTTCGCCATCACGGGTGCGGGTGATTTCCAGCGTGCCTTCCTCGCCCAGCCGCCGCTGCTGGCGGCGCAGTTCCTTGCGCT
>CAYXTJ010000175.1:0-2772 GCA_964467715.1 uncultured Sphingomonadaceae bacterium | reverse complement strand
GCTCAACGCAGGCCATGCCTATGGCGAAACGGCGGAGCTTTCGGGGCCCTTGCGCAAGGTGCACGTCGATCCGGTGGCGTCCGAACCCGGCCTCTATCGCACGATCACCGGCGCGGAAGCCGTGTCCCTGGGCCTTGTGGCCGGCGCGCAGCTGGCTGGCCTGCCGATGTTCTTCGGCGGCTATCCGATCACGCCTGCCAGCTCGATCCTGCACCACCTCGCGCGGCTCAAGGAATTCGGCGTTACCACCTTCCAGGCGGAAGACGAGATTGCCGCGATCTGTTCTGCCTTTGGCGCAAGCTATGCCGGCCAGCTGGGCGTGACCAGCTCCTCCGGCCCCGGCATCGCGCTGAAGGGCGAGGCAATGGGCCTTGCCGTGATGACAGAAATGCCGCTCGTCATTGTCAACTCGCAGCGCGGTGGCCCGTCCACCGGCCTGCCGACCAAGACCGAGCAGAGCGACCTTTACCAGGCCGTCTATGGCCGCAATGGCGACGCGCCGATCCCAGTGATCGCGGCAAGCTCGCCCGGGGACGTGTTCGAATGTGCCATCGAGGCCTGCCGCATCGCGGTGGAATACATGACGCCGGTGATGCTGCTGACCGATGGCTATATCGCCAACGCGGCAGAGCCGTGGAAGGTGCCCGATCCGGAAACTTTCGAACCCTTCAAGGTCGAGTTCCTGACCGAGAACAATAACCCCGATGGCAAGGTGCTTCCCTACAAGCGCGATGCCAAGGGTGCGCGCCCGTGGATCAAGCCCGGCACCCCCGGCCTGATGCACCGCATCGGTGGTATCGAGAAGAAGGTCGAGACTGGCAACATTGATTATTCGCCTGAAAACCATCAGGAAATGACCGATCTTCGCAAAGCCAAGATCGACAACATCGTGGTCAAGGACCAGGGTGTGACGCTCGGTCCTGATGGCGACGAGGCAGGCGGCAAGCTGGCCGTGGTTGGCTGGGGCTCCACCTTCGGGCCGATCCGCCGCGCGGTGGACAACTGTCGCAAGCGCGGGCTGGACGTGAGCCACATCCACTTCCGACACATCTGGCCGCTGCCCGCCAATTCGGGCGAGCTGCTGCGCAAGTACGAACGCGTGCTGGTTCCGGAAATGAACACGGGCCAGTTCAAGACCGTGCTGCGCGACCAGTTGCTGGTCGATGCCAAGCCCTATACCAAGACGAGCGGACAGCCGTTCAAGATCGCCGAGCTTGAAGCCGCGATCGAACTGGCTCTGCAAGGAGACTAGAAGGGATGAAGCTGGAAACCTTCCCTTGTCCCGTTTGCGCTGCATTCTAGATGGAGGAAGGTGATTACGTCATATGTCCAACCTGCGGGTGGGAGAATGACCCCAACCAGCTACGGTTTCCAGGGATGGGCGGGGCCAACCAGCTCAGCCTTATTGAAATGCGACTTTACTGGGAATTGACGAACAAGAAACACCCGCCCAATCGCACAGCAGAGGCAAAAGAGGCAACGCGCATCGTTCATCGAGAGTTGAACCGCCGGAAATACGCCGAGAAATACGGCCATGACAAATATAGCCAAGATAATGGACAGTCCGAGACATGAACGCACCTGTTAAGACCGAAACCACCCTCAAGGACTGGGAAACCGACCAGGAAGTGCGCTGGTGCCCGGGTTGCGGGGACTACGCCATTCTCAAGGCCGTGCAGCGCACGCTGCCGCAGCTTGGCGCGGATCCGGCGAACACCTGCTTTATCAGCGGCATCGGCTGTTCCAGCCGTTTCCCCTATTACATGGAAACATACGGCTTCCACACGATCCATGGCCGCGCGCCCGCTTTCGCCACCGGCGTGAAGCTGGCCAATCCGGACCTCGACGTGTGGATGGTGACGGGTGACGGCGATGGCCTGTCTATCGGTGGCAACCATTTGATGCATGTGCTGCGGCGCAACGTGAACATGCAGATCATGCTGTTCAACAACGAGATCTACGGCCTGACCAAGGGACAGTACTCGCCTACCAGCCGCGAGAACACGCGCTCGCCGTCTACTCCGCTCGGCTCGGTGGATCGTCCAGCGAACCCCTGCGCGTTCGCGCTGGGCGCAGGTGCGCGCTTCGTCGGCCGCGGGATCGACGTTTCCAAGAACCTGCCCGATGTGCTGATGGCCGCCCATGCCCACCAGGGCGCGGCTTTCATCGAAATCTTCCAGAATTGCATCGTCTACAACAAGGACGTGTTCGATGCCTTCGCTGCCCCCAAGGGTGCGGAGCTGCAGCAGCTATGGCTGCAGCATGGCGAGCCGATGCTGTTCGGCAATCCCAAGACCGGGCCGATCAAGGGCCTGAAGCTGGTGCCCGAAAAGTTCACCTTCGAAATGGTCGACGTGGAAGATGGCGACTGGGAAGCTGCCGGTGTCTGCGTGCATGACGCGAAGAACCGCGCGCTCGCACACATGCTGGTGGAACTGCCTTTTGGCGAATTCCCCATGCCGCTGGGCGTGATCTACGACGATCCGCGCCCGACCTACGAAAGCGCCGTGATCGACGAAAAGCGCCGCGCCAGCGAAGGCAAGGACACCAGCCTCGCCAAGCTGCTCGCCAAGGGCCAGAGCTGGACCGTATGCGGAACCGCATAGGACCCGCTGTAACGATCCGGCAAGACCCCGCCTGAGGCCTTGCTTTCCAAGCCTTTGCGCACCTAAAGTATGGGCCACGATCGTCGCGCTCCACGTGTTCCAGATGTTAACGCGGCGAAGGGGCGAAACTGATGGACAATCTCACCCATTCGCTTGTCGGTGCGCT
>CAYXTJ010000174.1:0-2812 GCA_964467715.1 uncultured Sphingomonadaceae bacterium | reverse complement strand
ATCTGCGTGCTCGACGAAGTCGATGCGCCGCTGGACGATGCCAATATCGATCGCTTCTGCGACCTGCTCGATTCCATGGTGAAGGAAACGAAGACCCGCTACCTCATCGTCACCCACAACGCCGTGACGATGAGCCGCATGCACCGCCTGTTCGGCGTGACCATGGTGGAAAAAGGCGTTTCGCGGTTGGTCAGCGTCGATCTGGGCGAGGCCGAAGCGCTGGCTGCGGAATAACTGCCATGGCAGAGCGCCCCCCTATCGCCACATGGCGCGGACATTGGATGGCGCGGACACGTACCCCGAACCTCCACCGGGCATTGTGGTCTCCGCATTTGAACCGACACGCGATGCACGGGATCTCTACGCTGTCCTCGCCCCACCTATGACGAGGTGGATGATGGGATGGTGCTGGACCCGTTCGACGAATGGCTGGCGGCACGAAGACTATTGCCAGGAGGGCACATTCCTTGCGCGCAGCGAGTAAGGCGAAGTCGCCGGGATCGTGATCAACTGGCGCAACGGCTTCGTCTATGACCTCGCCGTGGCACCCGGCTGGCGGCGGAAGGGCATTGCCGAATTCCTGCTGCGGCAAAGCTTCGCGCATTTCGCTGCGGCAGGTATCGACATGGTCCAGCTCAAGGTCGTCTGCGGCAACCCCACGGGCGCGGAACGGCTTTATGAATGGCTGGGCTTTGCTGACCTGGAGACAGGCACCTAATCCAGCACAGCCCTAGGCCCCGGCCCCTTGAGGCCGAGCTTGTCGTCCTTGTTGTAGAGCTGGCACTTCTGCAAGGACAGGCAGCCGCAGCCGATGCACTGGTCCAGCTGGCTGCGCGTACGGTTGAGCAGGCGGATGCGGTCGTCGATCTGGTCGCGCATCTGGCGGCTAATCTTCTGCCAGTCCCCAAGCGTGGGGTTGCGCTCTTCCGGCAGGCTGGCGAGATGTTCCTCGATCTCCGACAAGGCGAGGCAAAGCCGCTGCGCAATCAGGATGAAGCTGACCCGGCGGATATCGCTGCGCAGGAAACGGCGCTGGTTGCCGCTGGTGCGCAGTGAATGCAGCAGGCCCTTTTCCTCATAGAAACGGATGGCCGAAACAGCCACGCCTGTGCGCTGGGACAATTGCCCGATGGTAATGAAATTTGCCCTCATCAGGCGACCCCTCTCTGACGACTGCCGCGCCTGATTTTATCCACAGGCGCGAATCGTTTTCCCCAAATGCTTGACCTCAACTTAGCTTGAGATCGCACAATTGCAAAATCGCGATTCGCAAAGTCCCGATGCGGGACAGCGGAACGGCGAATTATGACAGTAATTTAGCAAGGAAATTTGAGACATGCCCCAAGGTCGTATCGAACATGTGAATCTGACCGTGACTGACATCGAACGCTCGGCAGCCTTCTTCGAAGAGCTGCTCGGCTGGAAAAAGCGCTGGCGTGGAGAAGCGATGAATGGCGGCGAGACGATCCACGTGGGCGAGGATGCCACCTACCTCGCCGCTCTATACTGACCGGCAGGACCATGCCGGCCAGAAGAAGGGCAAGCCGATGAACCACGTCGGGCTGCTTGTTGATGATCTGGATGCAGCAGAGCAGGTGGTAATCCAGCACGGCTTCGAGCCCTGGGGGCATGACGATTACGAGCCCGGCCGCCGCTTCTACTTCTTCGACTGGGACGGGATCGAGTTCGAGGTGGTCAGCTATGCTTGAACCGATGCGCAGACCGGAGGAACGCTTTTCGCGCCATCATGATTGTGCGTGCGGGCAGCGCAGGCCGTGTTTCAAGGGAGCCGGGCAGGTCAGGATGCCCGGTTGCCGCCCGTGGCCGGCAGCCAGCTTTGCACCGGTCGCCAGGAACACCGGCGCGAATATCAGCAGGATCGCCCAATGCATCGGGAACAGCCTGCCGAAACGCTTCCACGCGAATTGCAACGCCCCGGTCCCCTTCCCCGCAACGGACCGGCACAGCACCAGCCCGCTCAGCAGGAAGAAGATATCGACGCACAAGGTCCATTCCACCACGCCCAGCGGCACGAAAGCGTTGATGATCGTGTTGAGGCCATAGTGGTAAAGCATCACCAGCACGGCCAGCAGCCCGCGCATCCCGTCGAGATCGCCAAAGTGGCGCGTGGAGGCGTGCGTTGTGGCCATCTGCCTATTTGAAAAGGAAGTTACTCAATTGCCACCAATTTCGTGGCGTCAGAACGCTTCGCCGTAAACCCGGCTGAGGTCCCCGCCCCATTCGCCGTGATATTTGTCGAGCAGCATTTCGGCAGGCGTCTTGCCGCTGTCCACGATCTCGCGCAGCGGGGCAAGGAAGCCGGTCTCATCATTGCCGCTGGAATCGAGCCTTGCGCGGGCGGCGAGCCCGGCGTGGGCGATATCGAGCACTTCGCCTGCCATGTCGCCCAGCGTGCGACCACCAGGGATCGGTGCCTTGAGGCCCAGCTTCGGCACGGCATTGCGCAGTGCCTCACGCTCTTCCATCGACCAGTCCTTGACGAGGTCCCACGCGGCATCGAGGGCGGACTGGTCGTAGAGCAGGCCAACCCACAGCGCGGGCAGCGCGCAGATGCGGTTCCACGGCCCGCCATCCGAGCCGCGCATTTCGAGGAAGCTCTTGAGCCGCACTTCGGGGAAGGCAGTGGACAGGTGGTCCTGCCAGTCACTCGGCGTGGGCAGTTCGCCCGGCAGCGCGGGCAGTTCGCCCTTCATGAAGTCACGAAAACTCTGCCCGGCCGCGTCGATATATTTGCCGTCGCGGAACACGAAATACATCGGCACGTCGAGCATGTAGTCGACATAGCGTTCAT
>CAYXTJ010000173.1:0-2920 GCA_964467715.1 uncultured Sphingomonadaceae bacterium | reverse complement strand
TCTCGCTGTTGGAGACGAGGTTGTATCCGGCAAGTCCGGCGTCGACATCAAGCCGGGTAACGCCATGCCGATGGCTGCAATGCCTGTCGGTACAATCATCCATAATGTTGAGATGAAGCCGGGCAAGGGCGGCCAGATCGCCCGTTCGGCAGGCACCTATGTGCAGCTGGTCGGTCGTGACCGCGGCATGGTGATCGTGCGCCTGAACAGCGGCGAGCAGCGTTACCTGCGTGCCGATTGCATGGGTACGGTTGGCGCGGTGTCGAACCCCGACAACCAGAACCAGAACCTCGGCAAGGCCGGTCGTCGCCGTCACATGGGCATCAAGCCGCTCACGCGTGGTGTGGCTAAGAACCCGGTCGATCACCCGCATGGTGGTGGTGAAGGCCGCACCTCCGGTGGCCGTCATCCGGTGACCCCGTGGGGCAAGCCGACGAAGGGTGCCCGCACCCGCAAGAACAAGTCGACGGACAAGATGATCATCCGGTCGCGTCACGCGAAGAAGAAGAGGTAAGCGATAATGGCACGTTCCGTCTGGAAAGGTCCGTTCGTCGATCTTCACCTGCTGAAGAAGGCGCAGGACGCGCAGGAAGCCAACAACAACAAGCCGATCAAGACATGGTCGCGCCGTTCGACTGTGCTTCCCGATTTCGTCGGCCTGACGTTCAACGTCTACAATGGCCACAAGTTCATCCCCGTCTCGGTGAGTGAAGAGATGGTCGGTCACAAGCTCGGTGAATTTGCGCCCACGCGCACCTTCCCCGGCCACGCTGCCGACAAGAAGGGTAAGCGATAATGGGTAAGGCAAAAGCTCCGCGCCGCGTTGGCGACAACGAAGCGCTCGCTGTTGGCACCACCATCCGTGGTTCGGCCCAGAAGCTGAACCTGGTGGCTGCACTGATCCGCGGCAAGAAGGCAGAGGAAGCACTGAACATCCTCTCCTTCTCCAAGCGTGCAATGGCTCGCGACGCCAAGAAGGTGCTTGCGTCGGCCATCGCCAATGCAGAAAACAACCACGACCTGGATGTGGACGCGCTTGTCGTGGCCGAAGCTAGCGTCGGCAAGTCCGTCACCATGAAGCGTTTCGCGACGCGCGGCCGTGGCAAGTCCACCCGCATCCTCAAGCCGTTCAGCCGGCTGCGGATTGTCGTGCGCGAGCAAGAGGAGGCCTGATCCATGGGTCATAAGAGCAATCCGATCGGCCTGCGCCTGCAGATCAACCGCACTTGGGACAGCCGCTGGTACGCCGAGGGCGCTGACTACCGTCAGCTGCTCAAGGAAGACATCGAGATCCGCAAGTACATCACCAAGAACCTGCCGCAGGCAGCGATTTCGAAGGTGGTGATCGAACGTCCGGCCAAGCTGTGCCGCGTTTCGATCTATGCTGCGCGTCCCGGTGTGATCATCGGCAAGAAGGGTGCAGACATTGAAAAGCTGCGCTCCAAGCTGGCCACCATGACTTCGAGCGAAGTGAAGCTGAACATCGTTGAAATCCGCAAGCCGGAAATCGATGCCAAGCTCGTCGCCCAGGGCATTGCCGACCAGCTGATCCGCCGTGTGGCATTCCGTCGTGCCATGAAGCGCGCGATGCAGTCTGCCATGCGTCTGGGTGCCGAAGGCATCAAGATCATGTGTGGCGGCCGCCTTGGCGGTGCCGAAATCGCACGTGTCGAACAGTATCGTGAAGGCCGTGTGCCGCTGCACACGCTGCGCGCCAATGTTGATTATGCCGAAGCAGAGGCGCTGACCGCCTACGGCATCATCGGTATCAAGGTGTGGGTCTTCAAGGGCGAGATCCTCGGACACGATCCGATGGCTCAGGACCGGCTGATGATGGAAGCACAGACTTCCGGCGTCTGTCCGGCCCGCTGATTGCAGGATTAGGAAAGCACCATGCTGCAACCGAAGAAAACCAAGTTCCGCAAGACGTTCAAGGGCAAGATCCATGGCAACGCCAAGGGCGGCACGGATCTGAACTTTGGCTCCTACGGCCTCAAGGCCCTGGAACCCGAGCGCGTTACCGCACGTCAGATCGAAGCTGCTCGTCGTGCCATCACCCGCCACATTCGCCGTCAGGGCCGTCTGTGGATCCGCGTCTTCCCCGATGTGCCGGTTTCCAAGAAGCCTGCCGAAGTTCGCCAGGGTAAGGGCAAGGGCGCCATCGAATACTGGGCTGCTCGCGTAAAGCCGGGCCGCATCCTTTTCGAGCTTGACGGCGTTCCCGGTCCGCTGGCTGCAGAAGCCTTCAGCCGTGCAGCCATGAAGCTGCCCATCAAGACCAAGGTTGTTGCCCGTCTTGGTGACACCTCGCACCTGGGAGGCGAATGATGGCTAAAGTGGAAGATCTTCGCACCAAGAGCGATGACCAGCTCGTTGAAGCTCTGACCGAGCTGAAGCGCGAGCAGTACAACCTGCGCTTCCAGGCCGCGACCAACCAGCTCGAGCGTCCTGCTCGCGTGAAGGAAGTCCGCCGCGAAATCGCGCAGATCAAGACGCTTCAGGGCGAACGCGCCCGCGAAGCTGCCAAGGCTTAAGGAGCTAACGATGCCGAAGCGTATCCTGATCGGGACCGTCACCTCCGACAAGACCGACAAGACCGTGACCGTGAAGGTCGAGCGTCGCGTGAAGCACCCGTTGTACGGGAAGATCGTGAAGCGCTCGAAGAAGTATCACGCTCACGATGAAGTGAACGAATACAATGTTGGCGACACCGTCCGCATCGAGGAGACCAAGCCGATCTCCAAGACCAAGACGTGGAAGGTCATTGACCGCGTGTCCGCCAGCAAGGGCACGGCTGTAGAAGCCGACCTGGACGTTGCCGAAGCAACCCCGGGCGCAGAGTAATCAACCGATCCCCGTTTCGGCGGGGTCAGGCGTGTAGGAACTGCCGGACTGGTTCCGGCAAGCCAATGAGAAGGAA
>CAYXTJ010000172.1:2136-2925 GCA_964467715.1 uncultured Sphingomonadaceae bacterium | reverse complement strand
GCCCGTTGCCGATCAGCGCGGTGCGGTCGCCGAACCCGCGCGCCACCATTGCATCGGTCAGTTCGACCGCAGCATTCAGCCGTTCGGGGTAATCAAACCCCTCTAGGAACAGATCAGGCCATTGCGCGTGCGGCGGCAGATTGTCCCGTGTGAAGGTGTCTACATGCGCGCTTGGTCCTAGCATTGGCATCACTCCCCCTGAAAGACCCCTATGGCTTGGCGCGCGATGACAACGCGCTGCACGTCGGACGCGCCCTCGTAAATCCTTAGCGCCCGGATCTCGCGGTAAAGCCGTTCGACCACGGCACCCGCGCGCACCCCCTCGCCACCGTGCAACTGCATCGCCATGTCGATCACCTTTTGCGCCTCGTCCGTGGCATACAGCTTGGCCATCGCCGCCTCGCGCGTCACGCGCGGCGCGCCTGCATCCTTGGCCCAAGCCGCGCGGTAGACCAGCAAAGCAGCCGCATCGACACGCAGCGCCATATCGGCGACACGCCCCTGCACCATCTGCAGATCGAACAGCGGCGCGCCCTGCACCTGCCGCGCCTGCACACGGCCCAAAGCCTCGTCCAAAGCCCGCCGCGCAAAGCCCAGCGCCGCCGCCGCCACGGTAGAGCGGAACACATCCAACACCGACATCGCGATTTGGAAACCCTGCCCCCGCTGCCCGATCAGCGCCGATCCCGGCACCCGCACGCCGTTAAAGCGCAGTCTTGCCAGCGGATGCGGCGCGATCGTCTCCAACCGCTCGACGATATCTGTCACAGTCCTCTCGATGTCTCGAAG
>CAYXTJ010000172.1:0-2126 GCA_964467715.1 uncultured Sphingomonadaceae bacterium | reverse complement strand
GGCACCACGAATGCCGACAGCCCGCGCGCGCCCGGCGCCTCGCCTGTACGGGCAAAGACGGTATAGACATCTGCAATTCCGCCGTTCGAGATCCACGTCTTTTCGCCGTTCAGAACAAAACCGTTCCCATCGGTCTGTGCCGTCATGGTCGAGCTGGCCACATCCGACCCTGATTGCGGTTCGGTCAGGGCAAAGGCCGAAATCGCGCGCCCTTCGCGCGTGCGCGCCAGCCATTCGGCCTTCTGATGGTCGGTTCCAAACAACGACAGCGCCCCGGTGCCCAGCCCCTGCATGGCAAAGGCGAAATCCGCCAGACCGTCATGGCGCGCCAATGTCTCGCGGATCAGGCACAGGCTGCGCACATCCAACGCCCCCTGCATCGCGCCCGAGTGCTGCAGCCAGCCACCCTGCCCCAGCATCGCCACCAGCGACCGGCAGGCCGCATCGGTATCTCTGTGATCTACCGCGCCAAGATGGCTAGCGCACCATTGATCCAGCGCACCGGCCAGTTCGCGATGCCGATCCTCGAAAAACGGCCAGTCCAGAAACGAGCGATCAGCCATGATGCGCAACCCCCGGTTTCTTTTGGCTCAAACCAATCCAACCCATCATTCAATCCCCCGCGAAGACGGGTTTTTCCTTTGCGACGAAAGCCTCGTAGGCGCGCACGAAATCCTGTGTCTGCATGCAGATCGCCTGCGCCTGCGCCTCGGCCTCGATGGCCTGTTCGATGGACATGGACCATTCCTGCGCCAGCATGGTCTTGGTCATCATATGCCCGAAATTCGGCCCCGCCGCGATCCGCGCAGCCATTTCTTGCGCGGCCTCTGCCAGCCCTTGCCCCGGCACCAGCCGGTTGAAGAACCCCCAGCGTTCAGCCTCGTCGGCCGTCATGACGCGCCCGGTATAAAGCAGCTCTGCCGCACGCCCCTGCCCGATGATGCGCGGCAAGATTGCACAGGCCCCCATGTCGCAACCCGCCAGCCCCACGCGGGTGAACAAAAACGCGGTTTTGGCCTCTGGCGTGCCGATCCGCAGGTCGGATGCCATGGCAATGATCGCCCCTGCCCCCACGCAGATACCATCCACCGCCGCGATCACCGGCTTGCCGCAATTCACGATCGCCTTGACGAGGTCGCCTGTCATCCGCGTGAAGGCAAGAAGCTCTTTCATGCTCATTTTCGTCAGCGGGCCGATGATGTCGTGCACATCCCCACCCGAGCTGAAATTGCCGCCATTCGAGGCAAAGATCACCGCCTTGACATCATCGGCATAAACAAGGTCGCGGAACCAGTCGCGCAGCTCGGCATAGCTGTCAAAGGTCAGCGGGTTCTTCCGCTCGGGCCGGTCCAGCGCGATCGTGGCGATGCCGCCCTCGATCTTGCACTGAAAATGTTTCACATCGCTTCGCATCACGCTCATTCCGTCGCTCCCTTGTCATCCAGTCGTTGTGCCAGCGTCCGCAACCGCGCGGCATAGCTGCGCGCCTCTTCGGGGCTAAGTTCGGCCAGCATCGCGTCGATCCATGCCTCGTGTTCGGCGGCCTGACGCGCGAAAACCTCGGCGCCCTTGGCGGTCAGCCGCACCAGCGTGGCGCGCCGGTCGCCCGCCACCGGCACACGCATCACCAGCCCGTCTTCGGCCAGCCGGTCGACGATGCCCGTGACATTGCCATTCGACACCCGCAGCACGCCTGACAACGCGCTCATCCGCAGGCCTTGATCATGCCGGCTGAGCGCCGCCATCACGTCGAAACGCGGCAATGTGCTGTCGAATTCCGTGCGCATGCGTTCGCGCAGTTCCGCCTCGATCTTGCGGGTGACGGTCAGCAGCCGCAGCCATAGGCGCAGGCGCTGTTTCGATCCCTGCTCGGCCAGCGTGATCTGTGGTTTGCCGATCATATCTCGCCCCCTGAAACCGATAGCGCATGCCCGTTCACCATCGACGCCCCGGGCGAGGCAAGGAACATCACCGCTGCCACCACCTCGTCAGGCGCGATCAGCCGCCCCATGGGGTTGTCGCTGACCACCTCGGCCAGGGCGGCCTCGTGCGTCAGCTCGAACCGTTTTTGAATGGCGCTGATGGCCGTCTGGGCCAAATCGGTATCCACGAAACCGGGGCAGACC
>CAYXTJ010000171.1:0-2931 GCA_964467715.1 uncultured Sphingomonadaceae bacterium | reverse complement strand
GCATCACCCGCTGCGGAGAGGATGCCGTCTACCTCTGGCTGCTCACACCGCACGAGAGGCGCGACAAGCACTTCGACGAGGAAGAGCTCTACACGCGCATGAAGGCCAACCTTGAAGGCTTTGGCAATTCGGCCGGCTGGATTCGCGACAATATGACGCGCGATCACTGGATCAACTACCGCCCGCTCGCCGCCAAGCTGCAGCCGGGCCCGTGGTCGAACGGACGCATTGTGCTGTTGGGCGATGCTGTCCACGCCACCACGCCGCACCTCGCATCGGGCGCAGGCATGGCAGTGGAAAGCGCTATCGTGCTGGCAGAGGAACTGGCCAAGGCAGACAATGCCGAAGCGGGTCTCAAGGCCTATGAAGATCGTCGTTTCGAGCGCTGCCGTGATATCGTGGAAAGCAGCATCGCCATCGGCGCTGCCCAGCTTGCCGGCGGCGCGCCGGACCAGATCGGAGGCATGATCGGCGGCGCGCTTCATCGGCTTGCTGCGCCGTTCTGACCTGATCGCATTTCGTGCCGCGCCGGCGGAGGCGTCGGCAGAAAAGGCTGCCAGCAGTATCATGCGGCCTCCTGCTCATGCGCGGCATGAGCAAGACGGGGCCGCTGCGGTCAATGACAGCGGGCGCGCCGCCTCACCTGCATTGGGGGTTTTCTCCCGCCCACAGCTGCCTATGATGCGGCATCTGCGCCAGTATCGACGCGGGGAGGGAGATTCCATGGTTCGTCTTATCGCTGCAAGCGGAATGCTGGCGCTTGCTCTTGCTGCCTGTGCTGGTGAAGAGCATGCGCCGGAAGAGGACGCCGCACCGCCCACCATCGTGCTGGATGGGGAGCGGCTGTTTCCCGAAAGCCTGGCATCCGATGCCGCGAGCAATCTCTACATCGGCAGCAATCCGGGGCTGATCTTCCGCGCGGCAGCTGGCAGCGATAGCGCGCCTGTCTGGATCACGCCTTCTGAAGCAAACGGGCTGATGAACGTCTTTGGCGTCCTGGCGGATGATGATCGCGGCTTGCTGTGGGTGTGCACCAATCCCGCCATGGGCGCGGAAGGCGCGCCTGCGATCAAGGCTTTCGACCTTGCCGACGGCAGCCTCAAGGCCAGCTATTCGCTGGGCGTGGAAGGCCCGGCGATGTGCAATGACATGACGATCGCCGCCAATGGCGATGTCTATGCCAGCGAGATGATCGGCGGGCGCATCCTGCGGCTGGCCAGTGGCGCTGAGGGCTTTGCCGAATGGGCAAGCGATCCCGAATTCGCCAGTATTGACGGCATCGCCTTTGCGGCAGACGGCACGCTGTATGCCAATTCGATCCAGCGCGGCACCTTCCTGCGCGTGGGGCTGGATGCAGACGGCGCGTTTGGAGGGGTGGAGGTGCTCGAAACATCGCGCCCGCTGCAGCAGCCCGATGGCCTGCGCGCGCTGGCGGATGGGCGAATGCTGCAATCCGAAGGCGCCGGCGGCGTGGTGACCGTGCTGACCATCCCGGCTGAAGGCGTGGTGCAGGTCACCAACATCGCCAGCGGGATCGACTATGCCAGCTCCGTAACCGAAGTGGATGGCCGGGTGTTCTATCCCGAAGGCAAGCTGTCCTACCTGTTTGATCCCAACATGCAGATGCAGGATCCGGGCGATTTCCGCGTGTTCAACGCGGAAATTCCGGCAGCCGAATAATGCGCACGGCCCTGCTTGCTGCCGCCGCGCTGACGCTGTTGCCGCTGCCGGCACAGGCACAGATGAGCGATGCGGAAATCCGTGAAGAGGCGGCGGCGCTCACCTTGCGGGTGGAGCAGCTGGAAGGGGTGCGGGCGATCAAGACGCTGCAGCGCGCCTTCGCCTATTACGTGGATCGTGGCCTCTGGGACCAGGCGGCCGCCCTGTTCGCCGATGATGGCACCTTCGAGATGGGCGTGGACGGCGTTTATGTCGGGCGAGAACGGATCGCCGAGTATTTGCGGCGGCTCCACGGTGGGCAAGAGGGGCTGATCTACGGCCAGCTCAACGAATGGGTGACGCTGCAACCGGCGATTACCGTGGCAGATGATGCGCGCAGCGCCACCGCCCGCTGGCGCGATCTTGGCATGCTGGGGCAATACAAGAGCCATGCCGAATGGCGCGATGGCATTTACGAGAATGCCTATGTCCACGAAGGCGGCGTGTGGAAGATCAAGTCGCTCCATCTCTATGTCAACTTCGTGGCGCCCTATGCCGATGGCTGGGCGCGTCTGGGCGAGGGCGAGGGGCTGGCGCGCAGCCAGACATCGGTGGATTTCCCGCCGGACATGCCCCCCAGCCACAACCTCGACAGCTTCCCTGCAGTGCAGATCCCGCCTTTTGCCGCGCCGCATCCGGTAACGGGGAGGAAGGTGCAGTGAGCTTGCGTCTTGCATTGAGCGCTGCCCTGGCACTTGGCGCTGCCACGCCTGCATTCGCGCAATCGGCAGAAGAACGCCTCGCTGCCTACCGCGAGCGTGTGGAGCGGCTGGAGGACCAGAACGATATCGAGGTGCTGCAGGTAAGCTACGGCTATTACTTCGACAAGGGAATGTGGCCGGAGGTCGCAGACCTCTTCGCCCGCAATGGCCGGTTCGAATATGGTGCGCGTGGCGTCTATATCGGGCGTGACAGGATCGAGCGGGCGCTGCTGCTGTTCGGGCCGGAACGGCTCGCGCCGGGCCACCTCAACAACCATATGCAGTTGCAGGCGGTGATCCGCGTGGCCGAGGATGGTCGCACCGCCACCGCACGCTGGCAGGGCATGATCATGCTGTCCGAACCGGGCGCCAACGGCATCTGGGGCGTGGGCATTTACGAGAACGATTATGTCAAGGAAGGCGGCGTTTGGAAGATCGCCGAGCTTCACTTCTACGTCACTGGCATGACCGATTACGATGCTGGCTGGATGCGCAGTTTTGTGCCCATGGA
>CAYXTJ010000170.1:0-2947 GCA_964467715.1 uncultured Sphingomonadaceae bacterium | reverse complement strand
TGGCAAGCTGCTGGGTAATGGTGGAGCCGCCGCCATTACCGGTGAACAGCGCCCGCGCGATGCCGCGCGGATCAACGCCCCAGTGATCGTAGAAGCGCCGGTCCTCGATAGCGAGGAAGGGCTGGATCACGTGGTCTGGCAGATTTGCAACCTCGACCGGTTCATCCACCACAGCGCCATTGCGGGCAATCGGCGTGCCGTCGCCGGCGAGCAAGGTGATCTGCGGTGCGGCGATGGGTTCCAGCGACTTGGAGAGCGGCGCAGTGACAGCCAGCCAGCCCACGACGAGGATGAACACGAACACCATGGCGGCAAGCCCACGGCTGGCCCACCACCAGCGGGTGCGGGTGCCCCCGAGGATGCGGCTCCACCAGCGCCTGCGCTGCGGGGCAGCGCCATTCCCGCCTTCGGGATACCCGGTATCAGGCAAGTCCGGCGGATAGCGAGTGGAGCGGCCATGGCTTTCCCCGGTGTCGAAATCCGCTCCGTCGTCGTCGAAATCGTCAGCCTGATCGCGACCACGATAGGCCGGATGCCAGGGCGCGTCTTCCAGCACCCTGCTCACTTCTCCCGGCTCCCATCGCCCGCCTGTGTCTTTCCGTTTTGACCGCAACCAGAACATCGTGATTGTGTATTACCTGATTAACACAGCTATTGCGAGCGGAATTTGCCGGAAACCTTCGCCCCAAGATCCATTCAGGCTGGCGAAAAGGCAAATCGGCTAATGACTAGCCATTGGTTTTTTGCCATCATCAATATGAACAGGGCCAAAAGGCTTGGAGAGGATTATGAAGAAACTACTCGCAATCGCTGCGGTGGCAGGAATGGCGGCAGCATCGCCGTCTGCTGTTGCCCACCACTCGTTCGCCATGTTTGACCGCTCGAAGGTCGTCACTGTCTCCGGGACGGTGCGCGAATTCCAGTGGTCAAATCCCCACGCCTATATCCAGCTCATGGCCAAGGACGCCAACGGCCAAGACGTGGAATGGAGCATGGAAATGGGCTCGCCCATGTATCTCTATGCCCGCCAGTGGCGCCCGCGCACACTGCGCGCCGGCATGGAAATCGAGGTCCGGCTGAACCCGCTGCGCAACGGCGATCACGGCGGCGTGGTGCTGGATGTGCGTGACGAGAATGGCAACGTGATCGGATCGAACGAATGAGGATGCTGCTTGCTGCCAGCCTGGCGCTGGCTTTGAGTTCCACCCCTGCGCTTGCCGAACACCATGAAGAGGCGTCTGCGCAGGATCGCGTGGAGAAGTTTGCCGAACTGCCATACTGGCCCGGCTACTGGGTGTCGCGCTACCAGGCCGGCACCACCATCACGGGCCTTGCCCCCGCATTCACCAATATCGCCGAGCGAACCGAGGACGACTTCGCCGAAGTCATGGCGCTGCGCGGTGAACGCGCCCCGTGGAACGAGGAAGGCCGCCGCCGACAGGACGAGGCGCGTGCTTCGGCCGATGCCCGCAAGGCGCTGGGCTGGGGCTATCCGATGATGATGAATTCGGCGACGCCGATCGCCTTCGTCATCACGCCCGAACTCACCATCATCATCAACGCCTATAACGAGACGCGCTACATCTATACCGACGGGCGCGACTTGCCGGACGAATACGACATGTGGCCCACCACATGGGGCACGTCCGTGGGCCACTGGGAAGGCGATACGCTGGTCGCCACCACCGCGATGGTGAAGAACCCGACCGAATTCTTCCACGGATCGCCCGCGCTGAGCGAGGAGGCGATCTATGTCGAACGCTTCCACCTCGATGGCGATATTCTGGTTTCGGACATGACCATCACCGATCCGGTGACGCTGGTGGAACCCTGGAATGTCACCGTCAGCTGGGTGCGTGACGAAGGCTTTGACCGCATGATCCAGGTGGACTGGGACAATGACCGCACCGGCAATGATGGTGAAGTGAACACGATCGAACTGGAGAAGGTCGACTGATGCGCTTGCCGCTCAAGACCACTGGTTTTGTGGCGGCTGCGCTTGCCCTCGGTTCCACCCCCGCGCTGGCAGAGCATCACGAGGAAGCGGCGGAACAGACCCGCATAGAGAAATTCGCCGAGCTTCCCTATTGGCCGGGATACTGGGTTTCGGAGAAGCACCAGGGAACGACCATCGGTGGCCAGGCTCCGGAGCGTGCAGAACAACTGGAACTTGGCGACATCATGCCGTTGAGCGGGGTAAACGCGCCTTGGAACGAGGAAGGCCGGCGCCGACAGCAAGAAGCCTGGGCGACCTTGGGTGGGCGAAAGTCACTGGGGTGGGGTTACCCCATGATGATGGATACCGGCACACCGCTTGCCTTTGTCATCACCCCTGAGCTTACCGTTATTCTCAATGCCTATAACGAGACGCGCTACATCTACACCGACGGGCGTGACTTGCCGGACGAATACGACATCTGGCCAACCACATGGGGCACGTCAGTCGGCCATTGGGAAGGTGACACCCTCGTGGCAACGACCGTGATGGTGAAGGATCCGAACGAATTTTTCCAAGCCTCGGCAGCGCTGAGCGAAGAGGCGGTGTACGTCGAACGGTTCCACCTTGAGGGCGATGCGCTCGAGGCGGAGATGACGATCACCGACCCGGTGACACTCAGCGAACCGTGGACCATATCGCTCCGCTGGGTGCATGACGAAGGCTTTGACCGCATGATCCAGGTTGACTGGGACAATGACCGCACCGTCAATGACGGTGAAATGAACACGATCGAACTGGAGAAGGTGGACTGATGCGCAAGGCAACAAAGGCAATCGCCCCCATCGCAGCGGCCTTCGCACTGGGCCTTTCCGCCCCCGCGATGGCGCAGGATCTGGAACCGGGCGAAAGCGCGTTGGACATTGCCGGCATCCCCGGCGTGATTGCCGGCGATGCGCAATGGGAAACCGTGTGGACCGGCCCGATGACGGCAGACGGCATGTCCACCAC
>CAYXTJ010000169.1:0-2956 GCA_964467715.1 uncultured Sphingomonadaceae bacterium | reverse complement strand
ACCAAGTGATTAACAGTCACCTACTCTACCGCTGAGCTATCGGGGAGCAGCCCGATGGGCAGGTGAGGGCCTATATGGGCGCGGATTCGCTTTGGCAACCCCGCTTTTTAACCTGCGGCATTTTCTGTGTGAAAAGCCGGAATCAGACCAAGAATTGTTCGGCCACGATCCGTTCGTCCAGCGCGTGGCCGGGGTCGAAAAGCAGGGTCATTTCCATGTCGCGGGCGATCTCCACGCGCACCTCTGCCACGTCGCGATATTCCTTCTGGTCCGCCACCACGGCCACTGGGCGCTTGTCGGGCTCGCGGATGCGGAAGGAAACCTGGCTGCGATCCGGCAGGATGGCCCCCCGCCAGCGGCGCGGGCGGAAGGGGCTGATCGGCGTCAGCGCCAGCATTTGCGAATCGAGCGGCAGGATCGGTCCGTGGGCAGAGAGGTTGTAAGCCGTGGAGCCCACTGGCGTTGCCAGCAACACGCCATCGCCGGCCAGTTCCGGGATACGCACCTTGCCGTTCACGCTGATCTCGATCTTGGCGGTCTGGCGGGTTTCACGCAGCAGGCTCACCTCGTTGATCGCGCAGGAGGAATGCACCCCGCCATCCTGGTCAATCGCTTCCATGCGCAGGGGGCAAACGGTGAGCGGCTTGGCCTTCTCGATCCGCTTGAGCAGCCCGTCACACCCGCGGTGCCGGTTCATAAGGAAGCCCACGGTGCCAAGGTTCAGGCCGTAAGCTGGCAGAATCGCGTCATTATCTAGCATCTGGTGCAGCGCATCGAGCATGTAGCCATCGCCGCCGAGCACCACCACGGCACTCGCTTCCTCAACCGGCACCCAGTTGATGCAGTCACGCATGGCTTCTGCCGCCTCGCGCGCACGGTCTGTCGGCGATGCGAGAAGCGCCAGCCGGTTCGTATCGATCATGTCGCAATTCCCACCCATGATTGCGGACACTAGTGCCAGCGTCCCGATTTGCAACGCAAGCTGCATAGGCAGGTGACGAATCCATGACACTGCGCCAGTGCCAGCCCATGCAATCGCCAATTCCCACCCATGAACGCCGCCGCAGGACAGATCGCCGATCAGACGGCCTGCACCCGCTGGCAGGCGAACTGGCGAGCGCGATCGGGCGCGGGGAAGTGGATGTGCTGTTCCAGCCGCAGTTCAGCTGCGCCGATGGTTCAGTGACGGGAGCAGGAGCTTTGGTGCGCTGGTATCATCCGCTGCGCGGCGGCATCGGGGGTGACCAGCTGTTCGGCATTGCCGCGCGATCCGGGCTTGCGCGCCAGTTGTCCAGATATGTGCTTGCCAAGGCGCTGGCTGCGGCCTCTGCATGGCCGGAACACATGCGCCTGTCGTTCAACATCACCCCGGCAGACCTTTCCGCGTCAGACTTCACCGATTGCGTTGCTGCTGCCCTTGCCAGATCCGGCTTTGCGCCTGAACGGCTGACGCTGGAACTTACCGAACAGGCGCCGGTGCATGACCTCGATGGCTCGGCAGAGCAGCTGCACATGCTGGTGGACCTCGGCATTCGCGTGGCGCTGGATGATTTCGGAGCAGGCTTTTGCAACTTCCGTTACCTGAAAAAGCTGCGGCTGCATTACATCAAGCTGGATCGCAGCATGGTGGAAGGCATCGGCCATGACAGCCGAGACCTCGAAGTGCTGCGCGGCATCGTGGCTATGGCCAACGCGCTGGACCTTGCGGTGATCGCCGAAGGGATCGAGATGAACAGCCAGCTGGAAGCCGTGAAACGCGAAGGCTACGCAAGCTGGCAGGGCTTCCTGGGCGCAAGGCCACTGGAAGCCGCACGCCTTGCCGAACTGGCCAAGGCCTAACCCTTCAAACCCTTCTAACCCTTCTTTTCCGCCTTCAGCGCGATCCGGCTGAGACCCTTGGTGAGCTGGAACAGGCCGTTCAGACGGCTCTTGGGATCGCCCCATGCGCGGTTG
Source organism: uncultured Sphingomonadaceae bacterium (assembly GCA_964467715.1). GTDB lineage: Bacteria > Pseudomonadota > Alphaproteobacteria > Sphingomonadales > Sphingomonadaceae > Alteraurantiacibacter. The sequence goes on along the minus strand of CAYXTJ010000169.1, from coordinate 1,003 downwards.
ATCACCAGCTTCATGTCAGGCCGCAGCTTGGCGGTATCCTGCAGCCTGTCGACATAAGCGAGCAGGCCGGGGCCATCGGGGAAGTCGTCATTGTGGAAGGTGACAAGCGTGCCGCGCGCGCCCACGTCGATCTTGGCGATATGCGCGTCGATTGCCTGGTGCTTGATCTCAATAAGGCGGATCAGGTTCTGCGTTGCATCGGGCAAATCGCCGAAGCGGTCGATCATCTCGGCGGCGAGGCTTTCGATCTCGGCCTTGTCGCGCGCATCGTTCAAACGGCGATAGAGCGCCATGCGCACGGCCAGATCGGGCACGTAATCGTCCGGGATCATGATCGGGGCATCGACGGTGATCTGTGGCGACAGGCCTTCGCGGCTGTCACGCTCCAGCCCCATGTCGCCAGCCTTGGCGGCAAGGATCGCGTCCTCCAGCATGGACTGGTAGAGTTCGAAGCCGACTTCGCGGATATGGCCGGATTGCTCGTCACCCAGCAGATTGCCTGCGCCGCGAATGTCCAGGTCATGGCTGGCGAGCTGGAAGCCCGCACCCAGTGAATCCAGATCACCCAGCACCTTCAGGCGCTTTTCCGCCACTTCGGAAAGCTGCCTGTCTGCAGGCGTGGTGAGATAGGCATAGGCCCGGATCTTGGAACGGCCCACGCGGCCGCGCAGCTGGTAAAGCTGGGCAAGGCCGAAGCGGTATGCGCGGTGGATGATGATGGTGTTCGCAGAAGGAATATCTAGCCCGCTTTCCACGATGGTGGTGGCCAGCAGCACTTCATATTTCTTCTCGTAGAAGGCGCTCATCCGCTCTTCCACCTCGCCTGCCGCCATCTGGCCGTGAGCGGCGACGAAACGGATTTCGGGCACATTTTCGTGCAGCCAGTCGGCCACCTCGTCCATGTCCGAAATGCGCGGCACGATGATGAAGCTTTGACCGCCGCGATGATGTTCGCGCAGCAAGGCCTCGCGCATCACCATGTCATCCCATTCCATCACGTAGG
>CAYXTJ010000168.1:0-2969 GCA_964467715.1 uncultured Sphingomonadaceae bacterium | reverse complement strand
GGGTTTCGAATCGCTACCTATATAGACCAGTTGCGATGTCCAACCTATTTTTTCAAAACTTTTGGGAAATGCTGCGAATGGCAGTAGGAAAGCCACAAGGACTGATGTGAACATGGGTAAATTACGAGAACCGCTGAAGGATCTGGCGACCTGCGGGTTGCCCTCGGCGCTTGAGGTGATGGGGGAACGCTGGTCGTTTCTGATCCTTCGCGCGGCCTTTAACGGCCTCATCCATTTCGAGGAATTTTCGAGTGAGCTGGGCATCGCCCGCAATATCCTGTCAAACCGCCTTTCGCGCCTTGTCGAAAACGGCGTGATGGAACGCACGCCCTGCGCAGCGGATCGCCGCAAGATTGAATACCGGCTCACCGAAAAGGGGCATGACCTGCTGCCTGCCATGCTGGCGCTGCGCCAGTGGGGCGAGAAATACAGCGAAAACGTGAGCACCGAGCTGGTGCTGGTGGATGCCGAGAAAGGCGAACCGATCGGCCCTATCGCCATCCGCGCTGCCGATGGCCGCGAACTGGGCTGGCATGACCTTGCGTGGCAGGCGCGCTCCGAAATGGGCAAGCCGTCGAAGGACGATTGCTGCTAGGCTATCAAGTCAGGTGTTCGAGCAGGATCTTCGCACCAAGCCCGATCAGCACCACGCCGCCAGCTGCTTCCGCAAAATGGCCGATGCGCGATCCGATCTTCGCGGCAAACCAGTAGGCCGGAACGCACAGCACTGTGGTGACCAGCCCGATCACGAGGCATGACAGCCACACCGGCGTGCTGAACAGGTCCAGCGTGAGCCCGGCAGCAGCGGCATCGATGCTGGTGGCAATCGCAGCGATGAACAGCACCATCCAGTAGGAGCGGGAGGAATTGTTCTCAGCGTCGCTCTCGTCGTCATCGGTGGAGAATGCCTCCCACAACATGCGCACGCCAAGGAAGCCGAGCAGGCCGAAGGCGATCCAGTGATCGACCGCTTCGATCCAGCGCATGAACAGCGCGCCCGCCGCCCAGCCGAAAAGCGGCATCACACCTTGTGCAATCCCGAAGGCGAGGCCGGTTTCCAGCGCGCGGCGGATGGTGTGCCCGCCGCCAGCGCCGCGGGCAATCGCCACGGCAAAGGCATCCATGGCAAGGGCGAGGGCGAGCAGGAAAAGCGCGGTCATGGCGTGCGCCTAGCGGCTTGCGGCGCTGCAGGCCAGTCAGAGCAGCCGGTACATCACCAGCGCATCATCAAATGTGCCATCCGGCAGGCGAAATGCCCCGGGCAGGCGCCCAACTTCATCCATGCCGACGGACTGCCACAAGTGCACCGCCACCGCATTGCTGGCGATCACCAGGTTGAACTGCATGGAGCGATAGCCCTGCCTGCGGGCCTCGGCGAAGCAATGCTCTGCCATCGCGCGGCCGATCCCCTTGTAGCGCGAATTGGGCAGGACCATGAAGCCGGCATTTGCGACATGCGCCGCAGGGCCGGTGGAATTGGGCTTGATGTAATAGGTGCCAACCAATCGCTCACTCGCATCCACCGCAACAAACACCTGTTTGTCCGGCGCGAACCAGTAGGCCAGCATCTCCGCATCACTGGCATCCGTGGCGACCGGATAGGTCAACCCTTCACGCACCACAGGAGACAGGATGGCGAGCAGGGCGGCATCGTCTTGCGGGCGGCTCGCCTTGCGGAGGGCCAGCTCAGCCACGGGGCTTGCCCACGAACAGCCCGGCGGCGAACAAGCCGAACAGGAAGCCGCCCAGATGGCCTTCCCACGCGATCATGATGCCGGATCCGCCAAGGAAGAATGGGATGGCAAAGATGCCGACCAGGATCAGGTTCGCCTTGATGAAATCCCACACGCGGCCCCACATGTCGCGGCTGGTGAGCGACAGGATCTGCCCCCTGCTGCCGAGCCGGGCGACGAAGCCGATCATGCCGGAAATCGCCCCGGAAGCGCCAACCGCAGGAATGTTGCCGTCAGGGTTGAGCCCGACATAAAGCGCCGCTCCGCACAGGCCGGACAGCCCATAGAACAGGAAGAACCGCAGGGCTCCGCCCAACCTGCCGCCCATTGCCCACACCACCGGTCCGCCAAATGCGGCCAGCACCAGCGAGTTCATCAGGATGTGGAACAGGCCGGCATGGGCGAACATGTGCAGGTAGATCGTATCCCAGCGGCCTTGTGCCAGCGCGGCGGCGGAAACACCCCATTCGCGCATGTCGCCTTCGTTCACGCCCAGGTGCCATAACCAAGCCGCCCAGCACAGGCCCAGCAGGATGAACCCCGGCAGATAGACATTGAACGGCAAGGCCCGCGGCCTGCCCGTGCGGGGGACCGAAACGACATGGTCAGGCGCGTGGGGCCTGCCTTCGGTAGCTGAGGGCTTCTGCGACATGGACCCGGCCTACATCGTTACTGCCGCCCAAATCCGCAATGGTGCGCGCCACGCGCAATATGCGGGTGTAGCTGCGAGCGGACAGGCGCATCGCTTCGGCGGCCTGCATCAGCAATTGCCGCCCGGCTTCATCGGGCGTGGCATGTTCTTACAGCGCATCGCCTTCGAGCTCGGCATTCGAGCGGATGCCGCGCGCGGTTTGCAGCGCGCGCGCCTCTGCCACGCGGGCGGCCACTTCGGCGCTGCCTTCTGCGGGCGGGGGCAAGGCAAGGTCTGCGGCGGAGACGGGATCGACCTCCACATGCAGGTCTATCCGGTCGAGCATCGGGCCGGAGACCTTGGACTGGTAATCCGCCGCACAGCGCGGGGCGCGGCTGCAAGCGAGTGCGGCATCGCCAAGGTGGCCGCAGCGGCACGGGTTCATCGCGGCCACCAGTTGCACCCGCGCCGGATAGGTCACGTGGCTATTGGCGCGGGCGATGGAAACCCGCCCGGTTTCCAAGGGCTGGCGCAAGGCCTCCAGGGCTGGCCGGGCAAACTCCGGCAACTCGTCGAGAAAGAGCACGCCGAGATGGGCGAGCGAA
>CAYXTJ010000167.1:0-2980 GCA_964467715.1 uncultured Sphingomonadaceae bacterium | reverse complement strand
TCGGACAATCGCTCTGCCCGCAGGCCCAGCGCCGAACATTCCAGCTCGGCAATCATCGCCTCGCAATCTGCCAGCGTCAGCTCGCCGCTCTCCAGCATCCGCGAAAGGTCCAGCGAAAGCTGGAACACCGGGTTGAACAGCGGCGTTGCCTCTGTCCGGCGGTGGTTTTCCTGGAGGCGCTGCGTCAGCTCGGCGAGTGTCTTCATGCGTTGGCAAGCTCCGTTGCTTGTTTGGCGAGGGCGTGGATTTCTTCAGGCTTTGCGCCCTTGGGGACGACCCAGCTGCCGCCCACGCAAAGTACGGGCTTGATGGCGAGCCAGTCTGCTGCGGTTTCGGAAGTGATGCCGCCCGTAGGGCAGAACTTGCACTGGCCGAAGGGCGCAGCAAGCGCCTTCAGCGCGGGGATGCCGCCGGCAGCAGTGGCCGGGAAGAACTTGAAGTGATCGAGCCCCATGTCGAGCCCGCGCATGATGTCGCCTGCGGTGGCGACGCCGGGCAGGAAGGGGATACCGCTCTTGATCGCAGCAGCACCGAGCGGTTCGGTCAAGCCGGGCGAGACGATGAACTCGGAACCGGCAGCGAGCGCCTGTTCAAGCTGCACCTTGTTGGTAACCGTGCCTGCACCGACAATGGCATCCTTGATCAGGTTCATGCGCTTGATCACTTCAAGCGCCGCCTCGGTGCGCAGCGTCACCTCGAGCACCTTCAGCCCGCCTTCAACGAGCGCTTCGGCAATCTCGCGCGCTTCGCCTGCATCCTCGATCACCAGAACCGGGATGACCGGCGCGGTCATCATCACGTCTTCGATAGCGTAGAGCGCCATGGTTTATGCATTCTCCGTAAGAAAGGCTGCAGCCGCGCCGAACAGGCCGGGCTGGGGATGGGTAATCAGCTTGACCGGCAATTGCTGCATCAGCGCTTCAAAGCGGCCCTTTGCACAGAAGCGTTCCGCAAAGCCGGATTTGGGCAGGTGGTTGCGCAGCCGGTAGCCAAGCCCGCCGGCGATCACCACGGCGCTGGCACCTTGCGACAGCGCGGTATCGCCCGCCACCGCACCAAGGCTGAGGCAGAAACGGTCCATCGCGGCAGCAGCAAGGCTGTCGGACCCGTCCTGCGCGGCAGTCCAGATGGCGACATCATCCTGCTCGCGCACCGCCTTGCCTTCCAGCTTGGCCAGCGCGGCGTAGATTTCGACGATGGCGGGGCCGGAGACGACGCGTTCAGCAGAAACGCGGGTGTGGGATTTGCGCAGCCGGGCAAGGATCGCGTCCTCGATCGGGTCAAGCGGGGCAAAATCGACATGGCCCCCCTCGGTTGCCTGCACATGGGTGAAGCCCTTGCCGTCGCGCCACAACCAGGCAACGCCAAGCCCGGTGCCGGGGCCAAGCACGCTGATGGTGCCGCTGGTGGCCAGCGGCCCGTCAGGTCCGGCAAGGTGCAGGAAATCGCTTTCCGGCGCGCGGCTTACCGCATGGGCCACCGCCTCGAAATCATTGACCAGCGTGTAGTGTTCCACGCCCAGCTTCTCGTGGATCAGCGCCGGGCGGATGATCCACGGGTTGTTGGTGAAGCGGATCACGTCCCCGCCGACGGGGCCGGCGATGGCGATGGCCACCTTGTCCGGCAGGCTACCACCTTTACGGGCGCGGTAATCTTCCCACGCGGTCTGGAAGCTGGTGTGGTCTTCCGTGTGAAGGGTGACCGGCTCATCCAGCGTGATGCTGCCGTCATCACCAGCGGTGGCGATGGCGAAGCGGGCGTGGGTACCGCCGATATCGACTGCGACAATCTGCATTACAGGCCTGCCGCGGCGAGCATGGGGGAAGCGCCCTTCTCCGCCTCGTCTGCCATGCTGCGGAACATGGCGAAGAGTTCGCGGCCCATGCCGGTTTCGGGTTCTGGCGCGGGGGCGGGTGTGCGTGTGTAAAGGTCCGCGGTGGTCGAGAGCGTGCCTGTTTCAGCACAGACTTTCACCACGTCTCCATCGCGCAGAAGCGACAGCGGGCCGCCGCCCAGTGCCTCGGGCGAACAGTGGATGGCAGAGGGCACCTTGCCCGATGCGCCAGACATGCGGCCATCGGTGACCAGCGCCACCTTGTACCCCCGATCCTGCAGCACGCCCAGCGGCGGGGTCAGCTTGTGCAGTTCTGGCATGCCATTGGCGCGCGGGCCCTGGAAGCGGACGACCACAACCACGTCCCTGTCCAGCTCGCCTGCCTTGAAGGCATCTGCCACAGCGGCCTGCGTTTCAAACACGCGGCACGGGGCTTCGATGGTCCAGCGGCTGCGTTCCACGGCGGAGGACTTGAAGCAGGCGCGGCCAAGGTTGCCTTCGACAAGCCGCATACCGCCATCGGGCTGGAACGGGCTGGAGGCAGGGCGTAGCATTTCGTCATCGCCTGAGGGCCCGGCATCGCGCCAGGCGAGCGTGTCCTCGTCGAGCCACGGCTCCTCGCCATAGGCATCCAGCCCGCGGTTGCGCGCAACGCCGGGCACATCGCCGTGAGCGAGGCCAGCAGAAAGCAGCTCGCGGATCACGAAGCCCATGCCGCCAGCTTCCTGGAAGTGGTTCACGTCGCCCGATCCGTTGGGATAGACGCGGGCGATCAGCGGCACCGCGCTCGACAGCTCGGCAAGGTCGGTCCAGTCGATCTGCACGCCTGCCGCGCGAGCGAAAGCGGGGATGTGGATCGCGTGGTTGGTCGAACCGCCGGTGGCGAGCAGGCCGACAGCGGCGTTCACCACTGCCTTCTCGTCCACGCATTCACCAAGCGGGCGATAGTCATTGCCGCCCAGCTTCATCTCGGTCACGCGGTGCACTGCCTCGCGGTCCAGCTGCTGGCGCAGCTTGGTGCCCGGCGTCACGAACGCCGCACCCGGAATATGCAGGCCCATCATCTCCATCATCATCTGGTTGGAGTTGGCCGTGCCATAAAAGGTGCAGGTGCCCGGCGAGTGGTAGGAGCCAAGCTCGCTGTCG
>CAYXTJ010000166.1:0-3134 GCA_964467715.1 uncultured Sphingomonadaceae bacterium | reverse complement strand
CTGGGGCCGCCAGTCGGACGTGTGGGGCAGGCGCAAGGTGCTGGCGGTGACCACTTTCATCGCCGGCCTTTCCTATTTCGCCTTCGCCTATGCCCCCGGCCTGTGGGCAGCGATCCTGATCCGCATCGTTAGCGGCTTCTTTTCCGGCACGCTGAGCGTGTGCCAGGGCTTTATCGCCGATGTTTCCCCGCCTGAGAGACGCGCCAAGACCATGGGCTATTTCGGTGCAGCATTTTCGCTCGGAATTGCCTTCGGTCCGGTGCTCGGTGGCGTGTTCGCTGGAGAGGAAGCGGTGGCAGAGAGTTTCCGCTTGCCGATCTTTATCGCGGGCAGCCTGTCAATCCTCGCCAGCCTGTGGTGCATGCTCGTGCTGCGCGACGCGGTGGAGCCGAAGGGGAAGGGCGCGCCGCTGCCGAAATATTCCGCGGCATTCCAGTTCGTTTCGGGTGAGCCGCTGCTCTCGCGCCTGTTCATCATCAGCTTCTTCGGCATTGCCGCCTTCGCTTCGATGGAAGCGGTTTATGGCTTGTGGAGCGAGGCGAACTTTGGCTGGAGCGCCAATGACCTCGGCTTTGCGTTCCTCGCCATCGGCGGCGGTGGCTTGTTCGCCCAGCTGGTGCTGATCGGCCCGCTGGTGCATCGCTTTGGCGAGGCGCGGGTGATCGTGCTGGGCCTGTGCCTGCTGGCGCTTTCCATGTTCCTGCAACCGGTGATCCGTCTGCCGATTTCCGGCGTGCTGCTGATGGGCGTGCTGATGACGGGGCACAGCCTTGCCTTCCCCTCTGCCGGGGCGCTGCTCAGCCGCAATACCCCGCCCGAAAGGCAGGGCAGCACCATGGGCCTGCTGATGGCTTCCAACGCGATTGGCCGCATCCTCGCGCCGCCCATCTTCGGCTGGATATATGCCGTGCAGATGGATGCGCCCTGGTATGCGGGTGCGGTGATGATCGGACTGGTGATCCTGATAGCGTTGCAGGCGGTGAAGCTGCTCGACGCGCAAAGGGCAGCTGCTGGCTGATCTTGTGCTTCCGTTCGCCTGAAATTTACCATTTTCCGTCAAGGCTTGGCCGTTGGATCAAGATCAAGAGAAGGCAGTGCGATGGGCGCTTGGGGAACCGGCAGTTTCGAGAATGATGATGCGCTGGACTGGACTTACGACATCCAGTCGCCTGCCGATGTCAGCAAGGTGTTCGATCGCCTGAAGGCAGAAAGTGACGCCCACCCCGATGGTGGGGACATGTATATCGAGGCCGACTTCGCTTCCCAACTGATCGCCGCTGCCGAATGCGTGGCGATGATGATGGGTCGCGTGGTGCCCGATTTTCCGCCCGAACTGCGCAGTGTGCCGGCAGAAGCTGGCGAGCCGGACGCGCTGCTGTTCCATCAGGCGCGCAACGCCACGCTTTCGGTCATGCGCAATTCCGAGCTTGCCGAACTGTGGCAGGAAGCCTCCGAGAGTGACGAGACCAACCCCTGGCTGGCCGAATTGAACGCGCTGATCGAACGGCTTAATCCCGATATCGACTACGTGCCGCAAATGCCCGAATGGGATGACCTCGATATCGAAGAGGAGGAGCCGCAATGCGCCTTCTGCCGCCAGCCGGTGTCACAGAAGGACTATTTCGGCCTGTCAGTCACCGAATATGGCGATATCTTCGAAAGCTCGCGCGTCATGCCGATCCACCTTGGCTGCCTCAATTCGCGGCTGCATCACAAGACTGCGGTGATCGCCTTCCGCGATGATCCTGACCGGCCGATCGATCTCGACAAGCTCTGACACAGCGCGCCTGTTACAAATTGCGGCTTGCCCTCACACGGGGCTTCGATAGCCTCCTCGCAAGTTTTGAGGAGGATCGACCATGAAACGCGCCCTGTTTACCGCTATTGCCGCTTCGCTGCTCGCCAGTGGTTCCATCGCCCACGCCGAACATCACGAAGGTGCTGAAGCAGCCATTGCCGCCGCAGTTGCCGATGATCGCCGTCCGGAAGGCGACGTTGCGCGCGATGAACTGCGCAAACCGGCGCAGATCGTCCGTTTCGCCGGTGTCGAACCGGGCATGGCGGTGGCCGAGATTGCGCCTGGCGGCGGATATTACACGCGCATCCTCGCTGAAACCGTGGGACCTGATGGCAAGATCTACGCCCTGATGCCGGGCTTCTTTGCCACCCGCCCCGGAGGGCTGGACGGGATCAACGCGCTGGCAGAGGAATATGGCAATATCGAAGTGGTCGTGGTCGATGGCTATGACACGCTGGAACTGCCCGGCCTGGTGGACCTTGTGTGGACGACCGAGAATTACCACGACCTCGCCAATGGCGATATCGACGTGGTGAACGCATGGGCAGCCCGTGCGCTCAATCCCGGCGGCCTCTATTTCGTGGAAGATCATTCCGCACCGGGCACCGGCACCAGCGCCAGCAGCACCATCCACCGGATAGACCCGATGGCCGTGATCGCACAGGTCACCGGTGCAGGCTTTGTGCTTGAAGGAACCAGTGACGTGCTGGCCAATCCGAACGATCCCAAGGACGTATCCCCGCGCGATGTGGAGCCAACCAGCGAGAAGTTCGCGCTCAGGTTCCGCAGCGTGCAGTAGGCCCGCGCGTCAGCCCTCCTTGGGCACGACCTTCGCGTAGTCGTCCGTACGGAACCAGCGGTTGAGCAGGGTTTCGAGGCGGACCAGTTCCGGCGTGCATTGGGGAATCGCGGAGGCGGGTTCGCCTTCTTCCAGCGCGTCTGTCACGGCGTTGCGATATTCGAACAGGTCGACATCGCCAGCCTGGCGGGCGAGGGCGGCCTTGGCGTCCAGCACGGTGTCGATCCGGTCCTGCGCTTCGCCCGCGTCGATCGTGCCCTTGCGCAGGTCCTTGATCGTTTCGCAGACATAGCTTTCGCAGGTCCACGGACGGTTCTTGTAAACCTGGCACATCTTGTCACACAGGCGCGGGCAGGGCTGGTTGAAGCTCAGCTCGCCATCGTCATACTCGATGACCTCGATGCCCAGCTTGCGGATGGTGCGTGCCTCGTCCTCGTCCACCACCACGCGGCCGAACATGGTGTTGTCGCAGCACATGCCGCAGGAAAGGCAAAGATCGCTCTCTGCCGGGTGGGATTTCGTGTCTGGCAAGAAAAA
>CAYXTJ010000165.1:0-3206 GCA_964467715.1 uncultured Sphingomonadaceae bacterium | reverse complement strand
CTTCATGGGCTCGCCGTCAGGCAAGGCGTCGGGGGCAACAGGGTTCTGCTCGCCAAAGGCGATCGCCGTGATGCGGTCATCGTCCACCCCGCGCTCCACCAGCCAGGCAGCGACGGCCTCAGCCCGCGCACGCGATGCGCGCAGGTTTGCACTGTCATTACCCATTGAATCGGTATGGCCGCGCAGCACCAGCGGCCAGCCTTCGTCCAGCGCATCGCTTTGCAGCACTTCCAGCAGCGCGCGCTGCGCCGCCGGGTCGATATCATTGCCGCCATCGGGGAAGGGAACGGTAATGGCGAAGGGTTCGGCGGGTGCCTCCGCGACCACATCGGCCCGCACATCTTCGCGAATGATCGAGATTCCGGGTGTTTCGCTCACGTCAGGCTGCGGCTCTTCGCTCTCCCCGGTAGCGCTAAGATCGGGCGTCTCGCTGACAGCGGGCGGCGGCTCCTCGCCGCTTTCCCGGCGAAACTCGCATGCCGCGAGCGAGAGCGCGGCGATGCTGGCGCAGGTGATGGTGAAGAACTGCTTTCTCATAGGCGCAAAAGGGGTCTCTCGTCCCTCTACTCTCTTTGTATCAGGCTGGCTTGGGCCTGGGCTTGCTGCCAGCAGCCTCGCGCTTGTCGCCGCTTGCCTCGGCGCGGTCTGCGCGGGCTTTCTTGCCGGGCGGCGAATAGCTGATGATGGTGTCGCCTGCCTGCGGCTCCGGCGCGGAGGCATGGGTGAAGAAACGCATCCGGCCATCGGGGCGGAGCAGCAACAGCATGTTCGCAGCTTCGGGCAGGACTTCGCGGGCGTCCTCCATCTTGAACTGTTCGGAAAGCTTGGTCTTGCGGAAGACCCAGCCATCATTCTGTCGCTTGTGCAAATCGGCCATGCCGAAGCCGGAAGCGAACAAGGCGCGATCCGAATAGCGCCGCCTGAGCTAAATGCCCGAAACCGCGTAAATATCCTACCCCGGCACATTGGCCATGGCGGTGCAGAACCGTCGATGCGTCAGTGGTCCGAGAATTCCATGAGCGCTTGCGTGGTAATTCCCGCTTGCTCAAGCCGCGCTGCCCCGCCGAGATCGGGCAAGTCGACAAGGAACAGCGCGGTGTCGCAGATGGCCCCCGCCTGACGCAGCAATTGGGCTGCCGCCATAGCGGTGCCGCCGGTGGCGATCAGGTCGTCGACCAGCAGCACGCGCTCGCCTTCGCTGACCCGCGTGGGATCGATTTCGATCCGCGCCTCGGCATATTCGAGAGCGTAATCCACGCCGATTGTCTCGACCGGGAGCTTGCCCGCCTTGCGCACCGGCACGAAGCCGAGGCCAAGCCTTGTCGCCAGCGCCGCGCCGAAAATGAAACCGCGTGCCTCGATCCCCGCCACCGCGGAAACGCCGGGCGGGCACATCTGCGCCATGTGGTCGATAGACGCGGCAAGACCACGCCCATCAGCGATGAGCGTGGTAATGTCGCGAAACTGGATGCCGGGAGCCGGAAAGTCCGGAACCGTGCGGATCAGGGCCTTGAGCTCGTCGCGGGTCAAGACCCCGGCACCGCTGCTCGCTGGCCCTGCAATGCGCCGCTTAGTCCCTGCGGGTCTTGAGCGTGGACCAGACGGACTTCTTGGCCAGCCATGCAAGGATGGTGACGAAGAGCAGGAAGCCCATCACGATCCAGCCCAGCTTGACCCGGTCGACCAGGCTCGGCTCTGCCGTCCAGGTCAGGAAGGCGGCCACGTCCTTCGACATCTGGTCAACGGTGGCTTCGGTGCCGTCAGCATAGGTCACCTGACCATCGGTGGTCAGCGGCGGAGCCATCGCTAGGTTGAGGTTGGCGAAATAGGGGTTGTGGTGCAGGCCGGTGCCCGGAACCGAATCCGGGAAACGCTCGGCGAGTTCAGCCGAAGGTGCCTGGTAGCCGGTCAGCAGCGAATAGACATAGGCCGGGCCATGGTGGCGTGCCTTGGTGATCAGTGAAAGATCCGGCGGGATCGCGTTGTTGTTGGCAGCAGCTGCAGCAACGCTGTTGGCATAGGGCGCCGGGAAGTAATCCGTCGGCGTGCCCGGACGGGTCGAGGCTTCGCCGGTGTCGGGGTTGATGCCCGGGACCATCCACGAAGCAGCTTCGGCCTTCACTTCATCTTCGCTGTAACCCAGTCCTTCCAGGTTGCGGAAGGCGACGAAGTCGAGGCCGTGGCAAGCGCTGCACACTTCCTTGTAGACCTGATAGCCGCGCTGCAGCTGGGCCACATCCCATTCCGGCGTCAGGCCGTCATGGGCGAACTCGACATGCTTCGGGTCGAGGTGGAAGACTTTTTCAGCGGTTTCCTCGCCCATACCTTCGGTTGCGGCGGTGTAAGCGCCGGTAACAAAGGCGAGCAGCACCACGAAGGTGAAGCCCAGGCCGACCAGAATTCCAACAAGGCGGATCATCGTTTCTTTCCCCTAAGCCTGCGCGCTCAAGCCGTCGGCTCGGATTTGTTGTCCATGACTGACTTCTCGTCAGACCCCAGCACCGCCTCGGTAATCGAGAAAGGCAGCGGCTTGGGCTTCTCGATCGAGGAGATAATCGGCAGGATCACGAGGAAGTGCAGGAAGTAATATGCGGTCGCCAGCTGGCTGAACATCACATAGGGCTCTTCAGCAGCGGCGCCGCCGAGCCAGAACAGGATCAGCATGTCGACCACCAGCACCCAGAAGAAGATGCGGAAGAGCGGGCGATAGCTGCCGCTGCGCACCGGCGACTTGTCCAGCCAGGGCAGGAAAAACCACACCAGGATGGCTGCGAACATGGCGAGCACGCCCCACAGCTTGGCCGGCAGGATGAAGTCGAAGGTGAAGGCGCGCAGGATCGCGTAGAACGGCCAGAAATACCATTCGGGCACGATGTGCGCCGGAGTCGAAAGCGGGTTGGCTGGGATGTAGTTGTCCGGATGGCCCAGCGCGTTCGGCATGAAGAACAGGAACGCGCAATAGACCAGCAGGAACACGCCGAGGCCGAAACCGTCCTTCGCGGTGTAATACGGGTGGAACGGAACCGTGTCGCTCTCGCTCTTCACTTCCACGCCCGTGGGGTTCGACGAGCCCGGAATGTGCAGCGCCCAGATGTGCAGGATCACGCAGCCGGCGATCACGAAGGGCAGCAGGAAGTGCAGCGAGAAGAAGCGGTTGAGCGCGGCGTTGTCGGGCGCATAGCCACCCAGCAGCCACACCTGCAGAG
>CAYXTJ010000164.1:0-3238 GCA_964467715.1 uncultured Sphingomonadaceae bacterium | reverse complement strand
AAGTTGCGCTTCTTCACCTTGCGGTCGCGATAGGCGTACTGGCCGGCCTTTTCGACGGCCTGGCGCGCAACGCGAATGGTGTTCTTGCGGCGACCGCGATAGCCCTTGGCCTGGTCGAGAATCCGCTTGTGCTTGGCGCGCGTGGTAACGCCGCGTTTGATGCGTGACATGCTCTAGTACTCCTCAGCTCAGCCCGTAGGGCGCCCACTTCTTCACGGCCTTCACGTCTGCTTCTGCAAGGACGGAGGTGCCGCGGTTCTGGCGGATGTACTTGGCATTGTGGCTGATCAGGCGGTGGCGCTTGCCGGCCACACCATGCTTGACCTTGCCGGTTGCGGTGATCTTGAAGCGCTTCTTCACACCGCTCTTGGTCTTCAGCTTGGGCATTTTCATCTCCTTCGTGGAAGACACGTCCGAACCAGCCCTGGCAGCCCTTGTCGCCAGACCGGCAGTTGAATCACGTGTCAGTTGAGGGCGCGCGTTTAGCGATTCTGCCACCAAATGCAAGGACAGTGTGCCTGATCGCCGCTGGCCGGCGCGTTAACATATGGAACACATGGAACACTGTCCTGGTGCGAATATCATTCCATCGTCACGATGGGGAGCCTTCCCCGCACCAGCGCCGTCAAAGAACGAGCCGGAAATGCCTGCGCCCACGCGGTGTAGGAAAGGCTCAGCTGCCGACGAACACGAAGGGTGCCCAGATCGCCGGATGGCTGCCAAGCGGCACGCCGCCATCGTCCATCAGTTCGGCTTCGGCACACTTGCCATTGTTGATCAGCATGGTCGCGCCGGTCAGCATGATGGTGGCCACGCGCTGGTGGCCCACGCCGAGCAATTCGCCAACCTTGGCCACGGCTTCGCGCATGAAGTTCTCCGCCTCGCGGTGGCGGCCCAGCTGGATCAGAAAGATCACGCGGTTGTTGGCGTTGGTGGCATAGCCATCGATCAGCTGCTCATCGTCTGGATGAAGCGGCAGCAGCTGCTCTGCCTTCGTCATCGCCTCGTCGGAAATGGCCAGCGCCTGCTCGTAATTGCCAAGGCCATATTTGGACCATGCAAGGTTGCCGAGGCCGGTGACCAATACACCCGATCCTTCCGGCGGGGCATCCTCCCGCCGCAGCTCGACGGCCTGCCGCTGGTAATCAATCGCCGCTGCAATATCGCCCATCATGTCCGTGATCACGGCGAGGTTGTTGACGCTTTCGATCAGCTGTTCCCGATATTGCGGGCCGGCACGTTCATAGACGGCGATGGCATTGCGCATACGGGCGGGCAGCACTTCCGCATTGCCGAGCATGAAATCGGCAAAGGAAATCTCTGCCTTTATCTTCTCCAGCTCGGGATGCGGATCGGGATAAATCGTCTGCGCGTATGCCAGCACTTCGCGATAGGCATTCTGGTAAGCCTGCGGCTGGGTGAACTTGTCGATGGCGTTGGCCGCTTCGGTCAGTTCGGCCAGCCGCGCGGACTGCGCCTCGCTGAGCGCGAAGGCGGGAAAATCCTGCGCGAGCGCTGGCACCGGTGCCAGCAGCAAGGTAGCGGCAAGGGCCAAAGGCGCGGAATGTTTGCGAAAAGCCTAGGCAACCCCGAATGTAAATCTCTGGATGCCATCCTATCGCGCAAGTCCCGCGAAACCAGTGAAAATGTGGGATATTTCCTGCGTGCTGCAGGATCAGTGATCGTGGCTGTGCCCGCCGCCGCCCATCGCTTCGAGCACATCCTCCAGCCGCGCGGGATCGCCCAGCGCCAGCACGCGCCCGTCAGAGCCTGCGTGCAGCGGCTCGCCGTTCCAGTCGCTCATCATGCCGCCTGCTCCTTCGACCACCGGCACCAGGGCGGCATAGTCATAGAGCTTGAGCCCCGCCTCGCACACGATATCGATATGGCCAGAAGCGAGGCAGGCGTAGTTGTAGCAATCGCCGCCCATCACCATGCGCTTGTGATCGGTCTGGCTGGCGAGCGCCATGAAGACATCGCCTTCGTCCTGGCTGAAATATTGCGGGCCAGTGGTGGCGATGGTGGCGGCTGACAATTCGCGGCAGCGGCGGGTGGCAACGGACTTGCCGTTGAAGGTTGTCCCCTCGCCCATCACGCCCAGCCAGCGTTCCTTGTTCACCGGTTGGTCGATCATGCCGAGCACCGGGAAGCCATCGACCAGCAGCGCGATCAGCGTGGCGAAGATCGGGCGACCGGCGAGGAAGGCGGTCGTGCCGTCGATCGGATCGAGCACCCACTGGCGGCTCGACTTGCCGACCTCGTTGCCGAACTCCTCGCCGACCACGCCATCCTGCGGGACTTCGGCCTTGAGGATGCGGCGCATGGCTTCTTCCGCCGCACGGTCTGCCACGCTGACGGGGGTGGCGTCGTCCTTCGCCTCGGTATCGGGCTGCTCGCGGAAATGCGGCAGGATCTCGGCCCGCGCAGCATCGGCAAGCCTGTGGGCCAGCGCGATTTCGGCAGAAAGGTTCATTCTGCTGCCGCGGTTTCTGCCGGAATGGAGACCGGATCACCCTCGTCATGCACGCGGATCACGATGGCGCGGATGCCATCAGCTCCCGCAGCGGGAGTGTGGACCTTTTCGCGCGGCAGGACGATGCTTTCGCCTGCGAAGACTTCGCGCGGCTCCATGCCATCCACTTCTACGAGCGCACTGCCGCCCATGACATAGAGATATTCCTCCCACGGGTGGCTGTGCGCCTCGCCCACCGCGTTCGGCGGCAGGTGGAGGTCAGTCACGATCAGTTCGTGTCCGGGCGCCGCGGCAGTTGCCTCGCAGAAAATCTCGGTCGGGCCGAAGGACGTCTGGTAGACGGCAAGACCGGCAGGAGCCTCCTCAGCCGGTTGCGCCACTTCCTCTTGCAGGCATCCGGCCAGCGCGATGGCGGCAAGGACGATTGCAGGCAGGCGCATCAGTCAAACAGGCTCGAGACCGAGCTTTCGTCCGCGATGCGGCGCACCGCTTCGCCCACCAGCGGGGCCACGGTGAGGACGCGAATCTTGTCGCTGTCCTTGGCGGCATCTGTCGGCATGATCGTGTCGGTGATCACCAGTTCCTTCATGCAGGAGCCGTTGATCCGCGCCACCGCGCCGCCCGAGAGCACGCCGTGGGTGATATAGGCCGCCACGCTCTTCGCACCTTGCGCCAGCAGCGCCTCGGCGGCGTTGCACAGCGTGCCGCCGGAATCGATGATGTCGTCGATCAGGATGCAGTTGCGGCCCTTCACGTCACCGATGA
>CAYXTJ010000163.1:0-3257 GCA_964467715.1 uncultured Sphingomonadaceae bacterium | reverse complement strand
CTGCGCCCCGGCGCACGCCCCTGCACATCATTATTTCAGGATAATAACCTTTTCCCGCACCTGACGATTGCCGCCAATGTCGGCTTGGCCCTGTCGCCTGACTTGCGCCTTTCAGCAGCGCAGGAGGCACAGGTAACGGCTTCGTTGGCGCAGGTTGGTCTGGCAGATATGGGCACCCGCAAACCGGCGACCCTTTCCGGCGGCCAGCAAGCGCGTGCCGCCCTCGCGCGGGCGCTTTTGCAAGACAGGCCGCTGGTATTGCTCGACGAGCCGTTCTCCGCGCTCGGTCCCGCCTTGAAGCTCGAAATGCTCGATCTGGTACAGGACACATTTGCCGGGGCAGGGCGCACGGTTCTTATGGTCACGCATGATCCGCAAGACGCGCTGCGAATCGCTGACGAGATCATCTTCGTCGCTGACGGTTCGGTCACCGGCCCGCATCCAGCACGCTCTTTTATGGAAAATCCGCCACCTGCCTTGCGCGCTTATCTCGGTGCTAGCTGATTCTGATTACCACAAAAGAAAAAGGCCCGCACTTGGCGGGCCTTTCTATTCGGTCTTGGTAAAGACTTAGTCTTTACGCTTGGCTGCCGCTTTGTGCGGTGCCCAAAGGCGCTTGTTCGTCAGATAGAGCAGCACTGACAGGATCGTCAGGAAGATCACGCCAGTCAGGCCAGCCTGCTTGCGGGCAACCAGCTTCGGCTCCGCGGTCCACATCAGGAAGGCCGCGATATCCTCTGCTTCGTGGTGCAGGTCGTTGGAATGGCCGTCAGCATATTCCACGTCCTCGCCCCACAGCGGCTGCGGCATGCCGATCCAGCTGCCCGGAACCATGTGCTTGCCCTTTTCGTCGATGCAGCTTTCGGGGAAACCGCCAGCAGCAAAGGCCGTGTTGTAGTAACCGTCGAAATCCTCAGGCGCACACTCAGGGGGTTCTTCATAGCCAATCATCAGGGAGGCAATATATTCAGCGCCGCCCATGCCCTTGAAGAGCTGGTTGAGGCCTGTGCCGTAGGGGCCGTGGAAGCCCGCGCGTGCCTTCGCCATCAGGCTCAGGTCAGGTGCGTTTTCAAGCGCCGAATCGGGGAACTTGTCGGCCGGTGTCGCAGTGCGGAAGTCGTCCAACTCGGCGTCATAGACCTCGTAGAATTCCGCGTAAGCACGCACTTGGTCTTCCGGCAGGGCCGGTCCACCTTCGTCGTGCAGGTTGCGGAAGGCCACCTGACGCAGACCGTGGCAGCTTGCGCAGATTTCGGTGTAGACCTGCAAGCCACGCTGGAGCTGCATCTGATCGTAGCTGCCAAATGGACCTTCGAACGAGAAGTCGAAGTCCTCGACATGCGCCTCGCCAGCAGCGGACACCTGCGTTGCGGCAGTTGCCAACCCGAGCGCTACGGCGGCGGTAAGGGTGAGTTTACGGAACATCAGTCTTTGTCCTTTCTCACTCGGCCGGAGTGCCCGAAGGCTTGCCGTAGTGGTCATTGAAATCATCCTCGATCGTTGCCGGTACCGGCAGCGGCTTCTCGATCACGCCCAGAAGCGGAAGTAGAACGAGGAAGTAGGCGAACCAGTAGGCCGAACCGATCAGCGCGATGATCGGGTAGATCCCTTCAGCTGGCATCGCACCCGTCCACATCAGGACGAAGAAGTCGACAACCAGCAGGGCGAACCACCACTTGAACATCGGGCGATAGCGGCCGGAACGGACCGAAGAGGTGTCCAGCCACGGTGCCAGCGCCATCACCGCGATGGCGCCAAACATCGCCAGCACGCCGAAGAACTTGGCGTCGATGATGCCGAAGGAAATCCACTCAGCAAACATCACGACCCATACGTCAGCGGTGAACGAACGCAGAATCGAGTAGAACGGCAGGAAGTACCATTCAGGAACGATATGCGCAGGTGTCGCCAACGGGTTTGCCTCGATGTAGTTATCGGGGTGGCCAAGGTAGTTCGGCATGAAGCCGACAATCGCCATGAAGATCACGAGGATCACTGCCAATGCGAACAGATCCTTGATCACGAAGTAGGGCCAGAAGGGCAGGGTGTCTTTCTGTGCTTCTTCCTTCGAAGTACGGCGCACATCAACACCCGTCGGGTTGTTGTTGCCGGTCGAGTGGAAGGCCCAGATATGGACGATCACCAGGCCAGCAATGATGAACGGCAGCAGGTAGTGCAGCGAGAAGAAGCGGTTCAGCGCGGGCTGGCCAACAGCCGATGCACCCAAGAGCCATGTTTGCAGCGCTTCACCGATGAACGGGATCGCGCCGAACAGGCCGGTGATCACGGCGGTACCGTGGAACGACATCTGGCCCCAAGGCAGAACGTAGCCGAGGAAGCCGGTCGCCATCATCAGCAGGTAGATCAGCATACCGATGATCCACGTCACTTCGCGCGGCGCCTTGTAGGAACCGTAGTAAAGGCCGCGGAAGATATGCGCATAAACGGCCACGAAGAAAAGCGATGCACCGTTCATATGGAAGTAGCGGATCATATGGCCGCCATTCACGTCGCGCATGATGTGCTCGATGGAGTTGAACGCCATGTCGACATGCGGCGTGTAGTGCATCACCAGCACGATGCCGGTGACGATCTGCAACGCCAGCGTAAAGGTCAGGACAATGCCCCAGATCCACATCCAGTTCAGGTTCTTAGGGGTGGGAATCATCA
Source organism: uncultured Sphingomonadaceae bacterium (assembly GCA_964467715.1). Classification (GTDB taxonomy): domain Bacteria; phylum Pseudomonadota; class Alphaproteobacteria; order Sphingomonadales; family Sphingomonadaceae; genus Alteraurantiacibacter. Next base: position 587 of record CAYXTJ010000163.1, on the reverse strand, counting down.
GGGTGTCGTAAAGAAGGCCAACAATGGGGAGGCGGCTGTTGAGCCACTTCTCACCGTTCGACTTCGGTTCGTAATGATCGTGCGGAATGCCAGACATCAATGATCTCCTTAGCCGAGCTGGATCGTCGTTTCGTCGACGAATGCTGCAACAGGAACGGGAAGGTTGCGCGGTGCCGGTCCTTTGCGGATCCGGCCGGCCGTGTCGTAGTGCGAGCCGTGGCAGGGGCAGAACCAGCCGCCAAAATCACCGGCCTCACCAAGCGGCACACAGCCGAGGTGGGTGCAAACGCCCATCTGTACGAGCCAGACACCATCTTCAGACAGCGCACGGTTTTCGTCGGTTGCGGCTGCATCGCCGATATTGTTGTTGTTTGCTTCCGGATCGGGAAGCGCATCAACGTCCACATCGCGTGCTGCAGCGATTTCGTTCTCGGTGCGGGCGCGGATGAAAACCGGCTTTCCCTGCCACAGAACGGTAATTTGGCTGCCTGGCGTAACCTGGCTAACGTCAACGCGGATGGAGGCAAGCGCCTGAACATCTGCGGAGGGGTTCATCTGATTGACGAGCGGCCAGACAGCAGCGCCGG
>CAYXTJ010000162.1:0-3346 GCA_964467715.1 uncultured Sphingomonadaceae bacterium | reverse complement strand
CTCACCACCTTCAACGATGTGGACATGACCGCGGTCATCGAAGCACGCGAGGCCTACAAGGACATGTTCGCCAGGAAGCACGGCATCAAGCTGGGCTTCATGAGCTTTTTTGCCAAGGCATCTGCCCTTGCGCTGAAGGACGTTCCGGCGGTGAACGCGCAGATCGACGGGGACGAGATCGTCTATCACGATTACCTCGACCTGTCGGTCGCCGTATCCGCGCCCAATGGCCTTGTGGTGCCGGTGGTCCGCAATGTCGAAAAGATGAGCTTTGCCGAAATCGAGCTGGCGATTGCCGGCTACGGCAAGAAAGCCAAGGAAGGCACGCTGACCATGGCTGACATGAGCGGCGGCACCTTCACCATCTCCAACGGCGGCGTGTTCGGATCGCTGATGAGCACCCCGATCATCAACCCGCCGCAGAGCGCCGTGCTCGGCCTTCACCGCATCGAGGACCGACCCGTGGCGGTGAATGGCGAAGTGGTGATCCGCCCGATGATGTATCTCGCGCTGTCCTATGACCACCGCATCATCGACGGTCGCGAAGCCGTGACCGCGCTGAAGATCATCAAGGAAGCGATCGAGGATCCGATGCGGATGCTGATCGATTTGTGAGTTTTCCCAAACCGTTTGGGCTGAGCTTGTCGAAGCCCTGCTCTTTTCTTTCGAGCGACGGTTCAAAAGTAGTGCGGCCCTTCGACAGGCTCAGGGCGAACGGAGTTTTTGATGTCCGACTTTGATTTCGACGTCCTGATCATCGGTGCCGGCCCCGGCGGTTATGTCGCGGCGATCCGCGCGGCGCAGCTAGGGTTGAAGACGGCCTGCGTGGAAAGCCGCGCGACGCTGGGCGGCACATGCCTCAATGTCGGCTGTATCCCGTCCAAGGCCATGCTGCATGCGTCCGAGTATTTTGACGCTGCCGCCAATGGCGCGATGGCGAAGATGGGCGTGGAAGTCTCGCCCAAGCTCAACCTCGAAGCCATGCATGGCCAGCGCCGCGATGCGGTGGAACAGCTGACCGGCGGGATCGAGTATCTGTTCAAGAAGAACAAGGTCACCTGGCTGAAGGGCATCGGCACATTCAAGGATGCCCACACGGTGGAGGTGGACGGCAAGGCCCACACCGCGAAGGAAGTGGTGATCGCCACCGGCTCCAGCGTTACACCGCTGCCCGGCGTGGAGATCGACAATGACAAGGGCGTGGTGGTCGACTCCACCGGCGCGCTGGAACTGCCCAAGGTGCCGAAAAACATGATCGTCATCGGTGGCGGCGTGATCGGGCTGGAACTGGGCAGCGTGTGGCGCCGCCTTGGCGCGCAGGTGACCTTGGTCGAATATCTCGACCAGCTGCTGCCCGGCATGGATGACGACATCCGCAAGGAAGCCGCCAAGATCTTCAAGAAGCAGGGCATGGAACTGAAGCTGGCGACCAAGGTCACCGGTGTTTCCGTGCGCGGCAAGACGGCTACCGTCACCTTGGAACCTGCTGCCGGCGGTGACGCAGAGACGCTGAAGGCCGATTGCGTGCTGGTGTCCATCGGCCGCAAGCCCAACACCGAAGGCCTCGGCCTCGAGAACATCGGCCTTGAAACCAACGAACGCGGCCAGATCGAGATCGACGGCCAGTTCCGAACCTCTGTCGAAGGCGTGCGCGCGATTGGTGACTGCGTGCCCGGCCCCATGCTCGCCCACAAGGCCGAGGATGAAGGCATCGCCGTGGCCGAATGGATCGCGGGCCAGATCGGCATCGTGAACCACGATGTGATCCCCGGCGTCGTCTACACCTGGCCCGAAATCGCAGGCGTGGGCCTGACGGAAGAACAGGCAAAAGCGAAAGGCGCCATCAAGGTCGGCAAGTTCCCCATGCTCGCCAACAGCCGCGCCAAGACCAATCACGAGCCGCACGGCTTTGTGAAGGTGATCGCTGATGCCGAGAGCGACCGCGTGCTGGGCGTGTGGTGCATCGCCTCTGTTGCGGGCACCATGATCGCACAAGCAGCCCAGGCGATGGAATTCGGCGCGCTGTCGGAAGATATCGCCTATACCTGCCATGCCCACCCGACGCATTCCGAAGCGATCAAGGAAGCGGCGATGGCGGTGCGGGGCAAGCCGATCCACATGTGATCATGCGTCGTCTGCGGGAGAGCCTGCCAGCCTTGCTCGCGCTGGCGATCCCGACAGACTGCGGCATTGCGAGGATGGCGACAAGCGGCGCGCCTTCGCAGTATCCGCTGGGCAATGCAGTCGCGCTGCTGACCGGCTTCGGCGCCATAATCTTCACCACGGCGAAGGGCGGCATCCGCACCATGCTGTGGCTCGCCGCGACGCTTGTTGCATTGATGCTGGTCGCTGCCCTCACCGGCCCCTCGCTCAAATCGGTAACCGGGCACGATGTATCACGCTGGCTGTCACTCGGGCCGATCAGCCTGCATAGCGGCATGTTGTGCGTGCCCGTGCTTGCGGTTCTCGCCGCGAGAACCGGCAAATGGGGCGGCGCGATCCTTGGTGCTGCCAGCGTGGCTGCCTTGCTCCAGCCCGATGCCGCCACCGGCTTCGCCATCGCTGCTGCCGCCACCGGCCTGCACCCATGCCACCAGGGACTGGCGCGTGGGCCTTGCCGGGATCTTTGCCTTCTTCGCCAGCCTGGTGATGGCAATGAACGGCGAATTGCCGCCGCAGCCTTTCGTTGAGCGGGTGTTCGTCGCTGCAGCCGGGCAGCATCCGCTTTTGGCACTGGCGCTCACCCTGTCGCTGATGGCCAACTTTGTGCTGATTGCAGCTGCCGACCGGATCGAGCGGCCCGCCCGCTTTGCCATCGCTGGCGCGCTGTTCGGCTTTGCCATGACATCGGCAATATCGCATTATCCTGCACCGCTGATCGGCTATGGTGCCTCGGCAATTCTCGGCTTCGCGCTCGCGCTGGCCATGACAAGGGAACAGACGACATGACCCAGCTCTCCCCCTTCCACCTCGCCTTTCCCGTGCATGACATTGCCGTGGCCCGCGCATTCTGGGGCGGCGTGATGGGCTGCCCCGAAGGGCGCTCGTCCGAGCAATGGGTCGATTTCGACTTCTACGGCCACCAGATCGTGACCCATCACGTGCCCGGATGCGACCAGCGCGATGAGGCTAGCAATCCCGTGGACGGCCACGGCGTGCCCGTGCCGCATTTCGGCATCGTGCTATCGATGGAGGAATGGCAGGAGCTGGCGGACCGGCTGACCGCCGCAGGGACGCAATTCGTGATCGAGCCCTACATCCGCTTCAAGGGGCAGCCGGGCGAACAGGCGACGCTGTTCTTCCGCGATCCCAGCGGCAATGCCATCGAGATGAAGGCCTTCGCTGA
>CAYXTJ010000161.1:0-3456 GCA_964467715.1 uncultured Sphingomonadaceae bacterium | reverse complement strand
AACATGGAAAGCTGGCCGTGAATGTCGCCCACAGCGTAGATTGGGGCTGTCATGCTGATCCATCCTGTCAGGCGCGCCGACGCGCCAACCACACCGCCAGACCCGGGGCAGCCACGATCATGACAAATCCGAAAGGATAATCCAAAAGCCGCAGAGGATCGCCGTTCAGAAGCGCCAGCGTCTGCGAAAGCGAGATCTCGAACCGCGGCCCCAGGAAGAAAGCGATGATGAAGACGACGACGGAAAAGCCGAAGGCCGTCATGACGAAGCCGAGGATTGCGAAGGCTAGCATGACGCCGATCCCGAACAGCCCCCCTGCCGCCAGCGACACGCCGACAAAGCACAAAAGCAGCGCCGAGGTCAGAACGAAGCTTTCCGGCGCGGTGATGACGCGCACCCAAAACTGCATCCCTACCTGCCCCACCAGAAGGTTCATGAGGTTGGCGAGGATCATCGCGCCGAAAAGGCCGTAGATTAGCCTCCCCTGCTGTTCGAACAGAAACGGCCCCGGCTGCACCCCGTGGATCATAAAGGCCGACACGATCAGCGCAGCGCTGACGCTGCCGGGGATGCCAAGCGTCAGCATCGGGATCATGTTCGCCCCCATAACCGCAGAATTGGCGCTTTCCGCCGCGGCGATCCCATGGATGTTGCCGCGCCCGAAGCTGGCACGGTCCGGGCTGACCTGCTTGGCCGAGGCATAGGACATGAACGCCGCCGCGGTCGATCCGATGCCCGGCAGCGCGCCGATCAGCGTGCCGATCACCGCGCCGCGCAACATGGTGAAGCGGCAGGCCCAGTATTCGGCGAAGGACACGCGGCGGTCCTCGGACGGCTGGTCGCGGGGGATCCGGATAGTCGCGGCCTGCGCACTGCGGGTGCGGGCGAGGCGGAAGAGAAGTTCCGAGATCGCGAGCATCCCGATGGCGACCGCGGCCAGCGGCAGACCGTCATAGACCTCGAAATTGCCAAAGATGAAGCGGGGCGTGGCATGTTCCGGGTCGGTGCCGACCATCGCCGCCAGCAGCCCCAGTGCGGCGGCCGCCAGCCCCCGCGCGATCGACGCACCCATCAGCGACGCGATCACCGCGAAGGCCAGAAGCATGAGCCCCATAACCTCGACCGGGCCCATGCGGAGCGTGAGGATCGCCAGCGGTGCGGACACCGTGATCAATACAATGTCGCTGAACGTGTCGCCCGTGACTGAGGAATAAAGCGCCATCTTCGTGGCCTTCAGCGGCTTGCCCTGCTGCGCCATCGGATAGCCGTCGAGTGCTGTCGCCGCCGCATCTGGCGTGCCGGGCGTATTGATCAGGACCGCCGGAATGGCGCCGCCCACCAGCCCGCCCTTGTTGATACCGACAAGGAAGCCGATGCCTGCCAGCGGGTCCATCCCGAAGGTGAAAGGGATGGCTATGGCCGTCGCCATGACCGGCCCGATCCCCGGCACCGCACCCACGAACTGGCCCATGATGACGCCCGCCAGCACATAGAGGAGCGTCATCAGCTGGAACACATCGCCGAGACCGGCAAGTATGGTGGCGGTGTCGAACATCCTAGGGCAGCGGCCTTTCCAGAAGGATCGCGACACAGACCCAGATCGCAGAAGGCGTGCCCGCGGCCCCCGCCGTCAGCCACAGCAGGCGGCGTTCCCCCACGACTAGCATCAGCACCAGCGCCATGGGCGGCGCGACCCACAGGAACCCGAACAGCGACATAAGCGCCAGCCCCGACACGAGGATCCCGGCATAAATCGCTGCACGCGGCCAGTTGGCAGCGGTCAGACCCTCGGCCACCGGTCGCAGCATCATCCAAACACCGCAGAAAAAAAGACCGGCCGAGATGATGTAGGGCAGCGTGCGCGGCCGCAGCCAGCCATAGCCGACTTCCTCGGCCTGCCACGGGATGATCCACCAGATCAGAAGGCTACCCAGCATGATCAGGGTGGCCCCAGTGATGCGGTCAGTCTGCATCACTTACTTGAACAGCTGGGCGACGTTGCTGAGCCCATCGCGCAGCATCGCCTCGGTCCCTTCCGGGCCCATGTTCAGGATCGGCGACTTGAGCGAATTCTGCACGACGGTCGCCACCTCTTCGCTGGCCAGCGCATTCGCCAACGCCTTGCTAAGTGCTTCGCGCGCGTCATCCGGCGTGCCTTTGGCCGCGGCGAAGAAGAAGACGGGGTCCACGTAGATCGGATAGCCCTGTTCGATCAGGGTGGGCGTGTCGGGCGCGTAATTGTGCCGTGCGTTGTTCATCGACGCTATCATCTTGAGCTGACCAGCATCTAGGAAGGACAGGTGTTCGCCCGCCTCGAAGCCCGCGATGGCCTGACCGCCTAGGATGAGTTGCACGTTCTCAGCCCCACCCTTGGTGGAGAGGAACTGGAACTCGACCCCCGCCGCCTGCATCACCTGGCGCATGGCCAGTTCCTGCGGTTTGGCGTCAAATGCGATCGGGGCGTTGTTCGCTTTGGCGTATTGGATCAGGCCCGCCACATCATCGAAGGGCGCGTCTGAGCGCGCGATCATGGCCAGCTGCGCCCGCCCGGCGGTTCCGAGATAGTCGAAGCTGTCAAGGTCGAAGGCCATTTCCGCCGGTCGCGTGACAAGGTTCACGAGGATCGGCATGTTGACGCCTAGCCCGATGGTCTGCCCGTCGGCGGGGCGGTTCGCTATGCCGGTGAACATGGCGATGCCGCCACCGCCGGGCTTGTTCTCGGCGATCACGTTCCAGCCGGTCTGTTCTTTCATTACCTTGGCTACGATACGGCCGATCGTGTCGGTTGACCCGCCCGCGCCGAAGCCGATCTCGATGGTGAGCGGGCCCTTCGGGGCCCATTCGGCCTGCGCGGTCGTTGCGAATGTAAGGGTAAGACCGACAACGATGCCAGCGGCCCATGTCTTGATGTTCATCTTGCTTCCTCCCTTTGATGCAACCCGGTTCTTGTCTTCTGGGGGTCGCCGGTCAGGTAAGTTTTACATAGAATAGATAACAAAGCAATTAAATGCGAAGCACGCTGCCGCTATCGCTTTGGGGTCTGGCAGCATCCGGTAGAAGTGCGTGTTGATGTCCCGGTGCTGAAATAACAATTCGCACAATTCTCAAGTTTGGCCTGAACCCCTCAGTCATCCTTATATCAAGCTTGGGCAGCTTCATCTGACTTGTCGACCAAACTTTTTATCCAAGCACACAGCCTCACGTGCGCGTGCGCGAAATAAATCTTGCGAACAGGTTAAGTTTTTCTGGCTCCCCGCCGCTGGGGAATGAGGCTTGGGAACATGGCGCTAGTGCGCGCGCCTGCGAGGCAGCACAACAAATAAGGTGGGTAAAAGGGTGGATCTATCGACCTTGAAATGCACAAGTCATTGATATTATGCATAAATTTTTGGATAGTGGTGCCGCTGAAGGGCAGTCGTGTAACCAAAATTATTACGCAATTATAATGTGTTACGA
>CAYXTJ010000160.1:0-3460 GCA_964467715.1 uncultured Sphingomonadaceae bacterium | reverse complement strand
CGACATTGTCGACACCGATACCGGCGCGGCCGATCACCTTGAGGTTGGTGGCGGCTTCCAGCACGTCTGCCGTCACCTTGGTGGCGGAACGGATGGCAAGGCCTTCATATTCGCCGATGCAGGCGATCAGCTCTTCCTTGCTCATGCCGGGCTTCACGTGAACTTCGCAGCCGCGCTCTTCAAAGATCTTGGCGGCGTTCGGGTCCATCTTGTCGGAAATGAGTACTTTGGGCTTCGTCATGGGAATAATCCCCTTTGCTTGCCGGTGCGCGGAACGGTTTTCGGGCGTCGACCGGTGAAAATGTGAGAAAATCAGTGAGAATGGTGCGCCCAGCAGCAATCAGCGGGGCGTCACCAATCAGCAGACCTTAGAGGATGCCGGCCTTGAGCTCTTCGTAAGCCCACTCGATCCACGGCAGTAGGCGGGCGATGTCTTCGCCTTCCAGCGAACCACCACACCAGATACGCAGGCCCGGAGGGGCATCGCGATAGCCGTTGAAGTCGTAGCCGATGTCCATTTCTTCCAGCTTGGTGGCGATCTTCTTCGGCACCGCAGCTGCATCTTCGGGTGACAGGCTGTCGATATATTCGCCCTGGAAGACCATGCACACGCCGGTGTTGGTCTGCTGTTCGGGGTTGGGCACCATGTTGCGCAGCCACGGGGTCGCTTCGATCCAGTCCTTGACGATCTTGGCGTTGGCGTCTGCACGGGCAAACATGGCTTCGCGACCACCGATCGACTTCACCCACTCGAGAGCGGCGATATAGTCCTCGGTTGCGAGCATGGAGGGGGTGTTGATCGTGGCACCTTCGAAGATGCCCTTGTTGATCTTGTCACCCTTCTTGATGCGGAACAGCTTGGGCAGCGGCCACTCGGGGTTGTAGCTCTCGATACGAGCCACGGCCTTGGGGCTGAGGATCAGCATGCCGTGCTGCGCCTCGCCGCCCAGCACCTTCTGCCAGCTGTAAGTGGTGGCATCGAGCTTCGCCCAGTCCATTTCCATGGCGAAAACGGCCGAGGTCGCATCGTTGATGGCGAGGCCTTCGCGGTCAGCGGCGAGCCAATCGGTGTTGGGAATCTTCGCGCCGGAGGTGGTGCCGTTCCAGGTGAAAACGACATCGTTTTCCTGCGGGACCTGCGACAGATCGGGAATTTCGCCGTAATCGGCATCAAGGATCTGCAGGTCCTGCAGCTTCAGCTGCTTGACCGCGTCCTGAATCCACACATTGCCGAAGCTTTCCCACGCGGCGACGGTGGCCGGGCGAGCGCCCAGCATCGTCCACATCGCACATTCGAGAGCCCCCGTGTCGGAACCCGGCATGATGCCGACGAGGTAATCGTCGGGAATGCCCAGCAGTTCCTTGGTCAGGTCGATCGCATACTTCAGGCGCCCCTTGGCATATTTGGAGCGGTGCGAACGACCGAGGCTCTTGATATCGAGCTTTTCGAGCGACCAGCCGGGAGGCTTGCAGGTGGGGCCGGACGAAAAGAAAGGGCGCTCCGGACGGAGCGTAGGCTGTGTAGTCATTGGTATTCTCTCCTTACAGAGAGCACGCGCGGCGTTGGGACCGCGTGGCCCGCCGGCGGCACTAGACTTATCGCAGCCCGAGTCAAGCAGGATCAGCGAGAGGCGGTTACGTAATTATGCCGAGGTGCGGAAAAATTATGCCGCCCCGGCAACAACTTGCCGCTTGTTAACCATAGCCGTTAGCAAAGAGTTAACCACATTTAGGGATAATCACGTGCATGAAACGCGCTGCATCCCTCCTCGTGTTCGCTTCGCTGCTTTCGGGTTGTACGCTGGTTCCCGAGTCGGGTGCCCGCCAGCCTTCCGCGCAGGCCCGCTATTCCATGACCACCACCGACAACACGCCGCGCTCTCCCGTGGGCGCAGCCCGGTTCGCTCGGCACCACGCCGCCGCCGATGGCGATGAATGCCGAAGCGCGCCAGTGCCTGACCGAACTGAGCCAGACCGGCGCGCAGGACATCACCGCATCGACCGTGCTGCCTTCCACATCGAAACGCGTGACTGTGCAATTGCCTTCGGCCATCTGGGCAAGCATTTCCTCGCAGCTGTTGGCCGCCTGTTCCTCGGTGATGCAATAGGTGGTCTCTTCCGCTGCACCTTCGGCAAATCCGGAGCGCAGCACTTCCAGGAACTCGGCCCCAGCACCCGGCAGGTTGATATCCAGCAGTTCCGGCGTTGTGCGGTACTGGCCGGCAATCGGCGTTTCCACGCTGCCCATTTCGCCCGCAACGTCTTCCGCCGACATCGCCTCACTTGCTTCGGTGGCATCATCTGCATTGCTGCCGCAGGCAGCCAGCGCGAAGGCGGCGATCATCGGAATTGCGAAATTCTTACGCATGGTTTTTCCCCACAAGGGAATGACGGCCCCTGCAGCCGAAGTCGCCGCATCCTAACCCGCCCGGCACGACCATGCCAATGGCAAGCTGGTGGTGTTCGGTATCGGGACGATTGCACACGGGAACCTTGTTCTCCATATGTGCTAGCATGAGCGAACTCGTCATCCGCCGCGGACTTGAAGAACCCGATACTTCCGGCAGCTTCACCCCGCACAAGCCCGAACGCCCGGAAAAATCCCTGCCCGGCAGGCGCTTCGAACTCGCGTCGGACTATGAGCCTGCGGGCGACCAGCCCACCGCCATTGCCGAGCTGGTCCAAGGCGCGAGGGACGGCGAGAAGACGCAGGTGCTGCTGGGCGTAACCGGATCGGGCAAGACCTTCACCATGGCCAAGGTGGTGGAGGAACTGCAGCGCCCTGCCCTGATCCTGGCCCCCAACAAGATCCTCGCCGCGCAGCTTTATGGCGAGTTCAAGAGCTTTTTCCCGAACAATGCGGTGGAGTATTTCGTTTCCTATTACGATTACTATCAGCCCGAAGCCTATGTGCCCCGGTCAGACACCTATATCGAGAAGGAAAGCTCGGTAAACGAGGCGATCGACCGGATGCGCCACTCCGCCACTCGTTCCCTGCTCGAACGTGATGACGTGCTGATCGTGGCGTCTGTCTCCTGCCTCTACGGCATCGGCTCTGTCGAAACCTATTCGGCGATGATCTTCGACATCAAGAAGGGCGAGACGGTTGACCAGCGCGAGCTGATCCGCAAGCTCGTGGCCCTGCAATACAAGCGCAACGATGCCGGCTTCGCGCGCGGCAATTTCCGGGTTCGCGGGGACAATCTGGAGATATTCCCCAGCCACTATGAAGACATGGCCTGGCGCGTCAGCTTCTTCGGGGACGAGATCGAGGAGATTGCCGAGTTCGACCCGCTTACCGGCAAGAAGGGGCAGACTCTCGAACAGGTCCGAATCTACGCCAACAGCCACTATGTGACGCCCGGCCCGACGATGAAGCAGGCCAGCGCCGCCATCAAGTTCGAGCTGGAAGAACGGCTGAAGGAACTGCACGCCGAAGGCCGCCTGCTGGAAGCCCAGC
>CAYXTJ010000159.1:0-3490 GCA_964467715.1 uncultured Sphingomonadaceae bacterium | reverse complement strand
GGATGCGTCCTCAGCCCTTCTTGGTTCGGGATTTGGTGGTGTTGCCGCGCGTGGAAAGGCCCAGCGCGACGGAGACGAGGGCCTGCTGCTGCGCCTGGTGGCGAGCGGCAAAGCCGGTTGCTGGCGATGCGCCGGGCTCACGCCCGGCATAGCTGGGCCGCATGCCCTTGTGCCCGGACGCGGTCAGCGCGTCCTCGATGCGGCTTTCGACAAAGAACCAGGCACCGTTGTTCTTCGGTTCTTCCTGGCACCAGACGACCTCTTCAAGGTTGGTCATGCGCTTCAGGCGCACGGCCAGCGGTTCGCCGGGGAAGGGATAGAGCTGCTCGATCCGCACGATGGAGACATCGTCAATGCCTTCCTCGTCGCGATTTTCCATCAGGTCGTAAGCCACCTTGCCGCTGCACAGCACCAGGCGCTTCACCTTCTTGTCCTCGATCTCCGTCTTGTCGGACAGGATACGCATGAAGTGGCTGTCGCCCTGGAAATATTGCGCGCTGCTCTTGGCCATCGGGTGGCGCAGCAGGCTCTTGGGCGTCATGATCACCAGCGGCTTGCGGAACGGGCGCAGCATCTGGCGGCGCAGCACGTGGAAGTAATTCGCCGGGCTGGTGATATTGCACACCTGGATGTTGTCGTTCGCGCACAGCTGCAGGAAGCGCTCGAGGCGGGCGGAGGAGTGCTCCGGACCCTGTCCTTCGAAGCCGTGCGGCAGCAGCAGCACAAGGCCGTTGGCGCGCAGCCACTTGGCCTCGCCGCTGGCGATGAACTGGTCGATCATGATCTGCGCGCCGTTGGCGAAATCGCCGAACTGCGCTTCCCACATCACCAGTGTCTTGGGATCGGCCATGGCAAAGCCATATTCGAAACCGAGCACGCCGAATTCGGACAGCGTGGAATCATACACCTCGAACTTGCCGTGGGGCAGGGTGGAGAGGGGGATGTATTTCTCTTCGGTCTTCTGGTCGATCCAGATGGCGTGCCGCTGGCTGAAGGTGCCGCGGCCGGAATCCTGGCCGGAAAGGCGCACGCCGAAACCTTCGGTGACGAGGCTGCCGAATGCGAGCGCTTCAGCCGTGGCCCAGTCGAGCCCTTCGCCGGTTTCGAACATTTCCTTCTTGGCATCCAACACGCGCTGCAGCGTCTTGTGGATGGTGTGGTCTTCGGGAACCGTGGTGAGCGTGCGGCCAAGGCTTTCGAACAGCTTGGGTTCGATCGCGGTGTGCACGTTGCGGCGCGCCGTTTCCGGGTCTGCCGGCTTGTGCAGGCCGGACCAGCGACCGGCGAACCAGTCTGCCTCGTTCGGCTTGTAGCTCTTGCCCGCTTCGAATTCCTGATCGAGCACGGCGGTGAACTTGTCCGCTTCCTCGCCCGCCCAGTCCTTGTCGATCACGCCTTCGGCCACCAGCCTGTCAGCATAGACCTTGCTGACCCTGGGGTGCTTCTTGATCTCGGCATACATCAGCGGCTGGGTGAACATCGGTTCGTCACCCTCGTTGTGGCCGAAGCGGCGATAGCACCACATGTCGATCACGATATCGCGCTTGAACTTCTGGCGGTATTCCACGGCCAGCTTGCAGGCAAAGGTCACCGCTTCCGGATCATCGCCGTTCACATGCAGGATGGGCGCCTGCACGCCCTTGGCCACGTCAGACGGGTAGGGGGACGATCTGGCAAATTTGGGGCTAGTGGTAAAACCGATCTGGTTATTGATCACGAAGTGGATGCAGCCGCCGGTGGAATAGCCCTGCACGCCGGAAAGGCCGAAGCATTCCCACACCACGCCTTGCCCGGCAAAGGCAGCATCGCCGTGGATCAGCACGGGCAGCACCTTCTCGTGCTTGGACAGATCGTCATGAATCGCCTGCTGCGCGCGCACCTTGCCCAGCACCACGGGGTTCACCGCTTCAAGGTGGCTGGGGTTGGGGACAAGGCTCATGTGCACCTTGATACCGTCGAACTCGCGGTCCGTGCTGGTGCCCAGGTGATACTTCACGTCACCCGAACCGCCGACATCATCGGGGTTGGCGCTGCCGCCGGAGAATTCGTGGAAGATCACCTTGTAGGGCTTGGCCATCACGTTCGCGAGCACGTTCAGGCGGCCACGGTGGGCCATGCCATACACGATCTCGCGCGCGCCGGTGGCGCCGCCATACTTGATCACCGCTTCCAGCGCCGGGATCATGGATTCACCGCCATCAAGGCCGAAGCGCTTGGTGCCGACATATTTCTTGCCGAGGAAGTTCTCGTACTGCTCGCCGCGGATCACGGCGGAAAGGATGGCGCGCTTGCCCTCAGGCGTGAACTCCACCACCGTATCGGGCAGCTCGAACTTTTCCTGCAGGAAACGGCGCTCTGCCGTGTCCGAGATATGCATGTATTCGATGCCGACGGGGCCGCAGTAGGTCTTGCGCAGTTCCTTGTAGAGATCGCCCACCTTGACCCATTCGAAGCCGAACGCGCCGCCGACATAGACTTCCATGTCTTCCTGACCGGCAAAGCCGTGCCATTCCAGCGTCAGGTCCTTCGGTTCCTCGCGGTGGGTCAGGCCCAGCGGATCGAGGTTGGCGCCAAGGTGGCCACGCACACGATAGAGCCGGATCAGCATCATCGCACGCACGGATGCGTCCGCCGCCTTTTCCATGGCAGCGGGATCTGTCGCCTTGCCCGCCTTGGCGGCAGCTTCCTTCACCGCAACGGCCATGTCGGTGGGGTCCATCGCCGCCACCAGATCAGGCTCGCTATCCGTCAGCGGCCATTTGGCGTTGCCCCAGCTGGGGCCCTGCTGCGGGCCGTCCTGATCGGACAGTTCAGGAAGGAATTGCTGCGCTTCGTTACCCATGGTGGATACTCGCTAGAGAGAGGTGGGAGGCGGTTTTACGCCAGCTCTTTAAGAAGAGCGTCCAAAGTGGTGCCAAGTTCCGAAGGCGAGGGCGAAACGCGGATGCCCGCTGCTTCCATCGCCGCGATCTTGTCTTCCGCGCCGCCTTGCCCGCCGGACACGATGGCACCGGCATGGCCCATGCGGCGGCCCGGAGGCGCCGTGCGCCCGGCGATGAAGCCGACCATCGGCTTGGAGCGGCCCTTGGCAGCTTCCTGCTTGATGAATTCGGCGGCTTCTTCTTCCGCGCTGCCGCCGATTTCGCCGATCATGATGATGGACTTGGTGTCATCGTCAGACAGGAACAGGTCGAGCACGTCGATGAAGTTGGTGCCGTTCACCGGATCGCCGCCGATGCCGACAGCGGTTGTCTGTCCAAGGCCCACGGCGGTGGTCTGGTGCACGGCTTCATAGGTCAGCGTGCCCGAACGCGACACGACGCCGACCTTGCCACGCATGTGGATGTGGCCGGGCATGATGCCGATCTTGCATTCGCCGGGGGTGATGACACCGGGGCAGTTCGGGCCGATCAGGCGCGAGCTGGAATTCACCAGCGTGCGCTTCACGCGCATCATGTCGAGGACGGGAATGCCTTCGGTGATGCAGACG
>CAYXTJ010000158.1:0-3497 GCA_964467715.1 uncultured Sphingomonadaceae bacterium | reverse complement strand
GGCCACCGCCATAGCGTTCAGCGGTGCGTTCAACGGCGCGGATGCACTGGTTCACGGCAGCATCACCATTGTGACGCGAGGGGCCATAGCCGCGACGGTCGTAGCGGTCGTAGCGGTCGTAGCGGTCGTTGTGCCGATAATCGAGGTCGCGATAGCGCCGGTCATGGCGATCATCATCGTCGGCAATCGCAGCCACGGCGGCAATACCGCCCAGGATCAGCGCGCCGATGAGAATGTCACCGCCAGCGATGCCGCGGTCGCGGTCATTGGCAAGCGCGGGAGTTGCAGAACCCACTGCCAACACACCTGCGGCAGCAGTCCCGACGAGGGTTTTGGTAATGGACTTCATGGGGCATCTCCTTCTTGTCCGCGATGGCCCGATCGCCACCGTTGATTGAAGGTCTACCCGAGTCGCCGTGAGGTGACGCTGAACCCTGCCGTTAGGCAATGTTCAGGAACCTATACACTTATATGAATGCCTATTTTGGCGTCTTGAGGCCGGTCCAGCAGCCGAGAAATCCCATGATATCAGCCGCTTCAGCAATCGCCTTGTCGGTCGGCTTGCCCGATCCGTGCCCGGCGCGTGTCTCGATGCGGATCAGTTGCGGGCGCTCGCCCAGCCCTGCTTCCTGCAAGGCTGCGGTGTATTTGAAGCTGTGCCCCGGCACCACGCGGTCATCGGTATCTGCCGTCGTCACCAGCAGCGCGGGATAGTCCACCCCGGCCCGGATATTGTGCAGCGGAGAATAGGCGCGAAGGATGCGGAAATCCTCCTCGCGGTCCGGATGGCCGTAATCATCCACCCAGTATCGCCCTGCTGTCCAGCGGTCGAAGCGCAGCATGTCCATCACACCCACCGCGGCATTGCCGGCCGCGAACAGATCTGGCCGCTGGTTGGCAACCGCGCCCACCAGCAGGCCGCCGTTGGACCCGCCCTGGATGGCGAGGCCATCTGGGGGCGTGATGCCTTCCGCAATCAGGAACTCGCCTGCCGCGATGAAATCGTCGAACACTTTCTGCTTGTTGGCGAGCCTGCCGCCATCGTGCCATGCCTTGCCATACTCGCCGCCGCCACGAATGTTGGCGACCACATAGACCCCGCCCGCCTCCACCCATGCCAGCCTGCTCGCCGAGAAGCCTGGAGTGAGCGAGATGTCGAACCCGCCATAGCCATAAAGCAGCGTGGGTGCAGCCTTGCCGCCTGCCGCGATATCCGCGCGGCGCATGACGAACATCGGCACGCTGGTGCCGTCCTTGCTCTCGTAAAAGCGCTGTTCGACCACGAAACTGTCCGGATCGAAGGTCAGCTCGGGCTCGGCAAACACGCTCCGCACACCGGTTGCCATGTCGAGGCGGTAGATCGTGGGCGGGCGGTTGTAGCTGGTGAAGCTGTAGAAGGTTTCCGGATTGCCCGGTTCGCCCGAAAAGCCGCCGACGCTGCCGATTTCGCCCAGTTCCACCTCGCCCGCATCGCCGCCGTCGAGCGTGAACAGGCGCACGGCAGAGCTGGCATCGCGCAGGTAGGACAGCACAAACCTGTCTCCCGCGATGGAAGCGCCGTCGATCGGCTGGTCCATCTGCGGCACCACTTCGGTCCATTCGGGCGATGCCACGTCAAGATCGATGGAAAGCACGCGGTAGAGTGGCGCATCCTTGTTGGTGACGAACCACAGCCTGCCGCCCACGCTGTCCACCGCGCTCCAGCTGTTGTCGAAGCCCTTGACCAGCGGGCGTGCCTGCCAGCCCAGCGTGTCGCGGGCGTGGAGGTCTATCGCGTGCACTTCGTAGCGTGCATCGGTGCCCTTGTGGCTGGTGACGATGGCCCAGCGCTCGTCACTGGTGACGCTAGCGGAATGGCCGATTTCGGGATCCTCCGGCGTGGCATAGACCAGCTCGTCCTGATCCTGCGATGTGCCGAGGCGGTGGAACCACACTGCCTGGTTGTAATTGAGCGCCTGGAAGTCCTCGCCCTCCTCCGGCTCGGGGAAGCGCGAATAGAGGAAGCCTTCCTCACCAACCCACGCCAGCGAGGTGAACTTGGCCCAGCGGATCTCGTCCGCCAGCGGCTCAGCGGTATCGACATCGAGCACGCGCAATATGCGCCAGTCGGTGCCGCCATCCTGCACGCTGTAGAGCAGCTTGGTGCCATCGGGCGAAGGCAGCCAGCCAGAAAGCGCGGTGGCGCCATCGTCTGCCCATTGGTTGGGATCGATCAGTAGCCGCTGCTCGCCATCGAGGCTGTCACGCACATAGAGCGGGCTCTGGTTCTGCAGGCCGGTGTTGAAGGTGTAGAAATAACGACCGCCATAGCGCGCGGGCGTGGAATAGCGGGCGAAGTCGAATATCTCGCCGGCGCGCTTCTTGAACCAGTCCCGCGCAGGCAATTGCGCCAGGTAGGCATCGGTCACCGCGTTCTGCCGCTCGACCCAGTCTGCCACCTCGTCCGAATTGCGGACATCCTCCTCCAGCCAGCGATAGGGATCGGCGATTTCCTCGCCGAAGATTGTCTCGACCACGTCTGTGCGGCGGCTTTCGGGATAGTCTGGTGCGTTCATATCCTGCGCGATAGCAGCGCTGGCGATGCCAGCAAGGGGCGTGACGGCGAGCAGCGCAAAGCCTGCGCGGCGGAACATCTGAATCATGCGAGGGTGCGACCTCTTGGATTATGATTGCAGATGTAATCATGTTCGCCGGGAATGCAAACTCCCGAACATGCAAAGGAAAAGGGCCGGCAGGCTTATCGCCCCCGGCCCTCTTCCAGTCTTGCGATGACGCGTGTACTTATGCGTCTTCGTATTCGTCGGTCATCACCGGGCCACTGTCCTGGCCCTTGGCATCTTCGTCACGATCGACCAGTTCGATCACGGCGATGGCAGCAGCGTCGCTGGCGCGATAGCCGGCCTTGATGATGCGGGTGTAGCCGCCTTCACGGTCCTTGTAACGCTCGGCCAGAACGTCGAACAGCTTCTGCAGCTGCTTGTCATCCAGCAGACGGGCGTGGGCCAGACGGCGGTTGGAAAGGCCGCCACGCTTTGCCAGCGTGATCAGCTTTTCGACATAGGGGCGCAGTTCCTTGGCCTTGGCCGTGGTGGTGGTGATCTGCTCGTGCTTGATCAGCGCGGCAGCCATGTTGCGGAACAGAGCCTTGCGGTGGCCGCTCTTGCGAGAGAGCTTACGGCCGGAAATACCATGACGCATAATTCACTTCCTTCAGTTCGAAATGGGCCCGTGCGAGGTAGCCCAGTGCAGGCCGGAAAAAGGGGTCCGGCCCAAGCCCCGTAAGAGTGGCAATTATCCGAGCAGTTCCTGCTCCAGCTTCTTGGCCATTTCCTCGATGTTCTCAGGCGGCCATCCGGGGATGTCCATGCCCAGGCGCAGGCCCATAGACGACAGCACTTCCTTGATTTCGTTCAGGGACTTGCGGCCGAAGTTCGGCGTGCGGAGCATCTCGGCTTCGGTCTTCTGGACCAGATCGCCGATGTAGATGATGTTGTCGT
>CAYXTJ010000157.1:0-3520 GCA_964467715.1 uncultured Sphingomonadaceae bacterium | reverse complement strand
ACGCCTGTCACCCGCCTGACACTTGAGGAGGCTTTACAACGCGTGAGCGCCAGTGTTTGGGTTCAACGCGAAGACGCGACCATTTCCGGGGAAGATATCAAGCCGTGAAGCTGCTCGGCATCCTGCGCCATGCCAAGTCGGACTGGGACGATTTGTCCCTACGTGATTTCGATCGCGGACTTAATGATCGCGGGCGCAAGGGCGCTAGGCTGATGGGCGATCACATCACCGATCACGGGGTGAAATGGGATGCGATCATCGCCAGCCCGGCCGAACGGGTGAAGCGCACGCTGGAAGCCAGCGGCCTGCCCCAGCCGATCACCTTCGATGCCGAGGCCTATATGGCAGACGCCGATACGCTGGTCCGGCTGGTGCAAACCCATGCGGGCGATGCCGACGCGCTGCTGCTGGCCGCGCACAACCCCGGCTTGCAGGAACTGGCGCTGGCGCTGGTGCCGCCGGAAAAGGAAGACGCGCTGTTTGGCGAGGTGCTGGAAAAGTTTCCCACCTGCGCCTTTGCCGTGTTCGAACTGGATATCGAAAGCTGGGGTGATTTCGGCCCCGGTTGCGCAAGGATGACGCATTTTGCCCGGCCGCGCGATCTTGACCCCGAATTGGGCCCGCAGAAGCTTCGCTAAATAACGCCGGGTTGCCCTCGGGGCTTTTCTGGCCCCGTTCAGGCCGCGTCGAGTGCCGCAGCCAGACGGCGGCGGATGGACTTCAGCTGCTGCAGCGCCTGGGCCTCGACCTCGTCGATTTCCGGCGCTTCCACGGGCTTTGCCGTGATGGGCGCTGCCGGCGCGGCCTTGTCGCCCTTGCCTTCCACCACCTGCCTTGCACCTTTGAGCGTATAGCCCTGAGCATTGATCAGCTGGTCGATCTGCACCACCAGCGCCACGTCCTCCGGCCGATAGAGCCGCCTGCCACCGCTGCGTTTCAGCGGGCGGAGCATGGGAAACTGCTGTTCCCAATAGCGCAATATGTGCTGCTTGATGCCAAGCCCGCTTGCCACTTCCCCGATGGTGCGCATGGCGTCAGCCGCCTTGCCATCATTGAAGGGAAAGGCGGAAGGCTCGCTCATGAAGCTGAGGCGATCCGGTCTTTCAGCTTCTGGCTGGCACGGAAGGTCATCACGCGGCGCGGCGTGATCGGCACCTCTACGCCGGTTTTCGGATTGCGACCAATGCGCTCGTTCTTGTCGCGCAAAACAAAGCTGCCGAAGCCGGAGATCTTGACGTTCTGGCCATCTCCCATGGCGTCGCACATCTTGGCGAGAATTGCTTCTACCAGCTCGAGACTTTCAGACCGCGAGAATCCCATCTTGCGGTTGATCGTCTCAGCCAGATCGGCGCGGGTTAGTGTGCCGACAGAGCGCATCGAATCCATGCGTGCTTCTCCCTGAAATAGGCGCGACCCCGGAAACATTAGTGCAGGAATCCCCGCCGCTTGGCAAGGTTTGTGCAGAAGCTATGCCCCGCGGCGCAGGTTAAACGCGCAGCAGGCTGGCGCCCCATGTGAAGCCGCCGCCCATGGCTTCCAGCACCACAAGGTCACCCGGCTTGATGCGCCCGTCCCGCCATGCCTCGTCAAAGGCGAGCGGCACGGAAGCGGCGGAAGTGTTGGCGTGGCGATCCACCGTCACCACCACCTTGTCCATCCCCAGCCCCAGCTTGCGCGCAGTGGCATCAAGGATGCGGAAATTGGCCTGGTGCGGCACCACCCAGTCGATATCGCCCGGACCTTTCCTTGTCTTTTCAAGGACATCGTTCAGAACCTGGGCAAGGTTCGTCACCGCATGGCGGAACACTTCGCGGCCTTTCATGCGCAGCAGGCCAACCGTCTGCGTGGTCGACGGCCCGCCATCTGTGTGGAGCATGTCCTTGTGTTCGCCATCAGCGTGCAGCTGGGTGGCAAGGATGCCGGGACCATCCTCTTCTTCAACGTCTTGTGCCGAAAGCACAAATGCGCCGGCACCGTCACCAAAGAGCACACAGGTTGCGCGGTCTTCCCAATCGACGATGCGGCTCAATGTTTCCGCGCCGATCACTAGCGCGTTCTTCGCAAGGCCGCCACGCAGCATCGAATCGGCCGTGCCCAGCGCATAAAGGAAGCCGGAACACACCGCTGCCACGTCAAAGGCGGGGAAGCCTGCGCCGCCCAGTTCCTTCTGCACGATGGTGGCCGTGGAAGGGAAGGTGACGTCAGGAGTACAGGTGCCGAGCACGATCAGGTCGATATCGGCAATCGTCATCCCTGCATTCTCGAGCGCATTGCGCGCGGCCTTCACCGCCAGCGTTGAGGTGGTTTCCCCCTCGCCCGCGATATAGCGCTGGGTGATGCCGGTGCGTTCGCGGATCCACTCGTCGCTGGTATCCACCTTCTTCGCCAGCTCGTCATTGGTGACACATTTGGTGGGCAAGGCAGAGCCCGATCCCTTAAAAACACTGCGGATCACTTGGCTTGGGCTCCATTGTCGCGCAGGCGCTCCTCGCCCAGTTCGGCAAGGTCTGCGGTAATGCGTTCGGTAAGGTTTTCCAGCAGCAGCCGCGCGGTGACCTCCACCGCATTGGCCACGCCTTGCGTGTTTGCGCTGCCGTGCGACTTAACCACCACGCCGTTAAGGCCGAGGAACACGCCGCCATTGTGGTTGTTCGGATCGAGATGGTGCTTGAGCAACTCGGTGGCCGGGCGCGAGACAAGGAAACCGATCTTCGAACGCAGCGACGAGGTGAAGGCGGAGCGCAGCAGGTCGGTGACGAAACGCGCCGATCCCTCGATGGCCTTCAGCGCGATATTGCCGGAGAAGCCATCGGTGACCACCACGTCCACTTCGCCGCGGTTGATCTTGTCGGCTTCCACGAAACCTTCAAAGGCGAGCGAAAGGCCGGTGGCTTCGCGCAGCAGCGCGGCGGCATCCTGCAGGTCTGCCTTGCCCTTGGTTTCCTCTGTGCCGATGTTGAGCAGGCGCACGCGCGGCGCTTCAAGCCCGGTGACGATGCGCGAATAGGCAGCGCCCATGATCGCGAACTGCACGAGGTTGCGCGCATCACATTCCGTGTTGGCACCAAGATCGAGCATGATCACGTCATTGTCGCCCAAGGTGGGCATCAGCGCTGCCAGCGCGGGCCTGTCGATGCCAGGCATGGTGCGCAAGGCAAGCTTGCTCATCGCCATCAGCGCGCCGGTGTTGCCGCCACTCACGGCAGCGCCAGCATCGCCGGTTTTCACGGCGTTGATGGCAAGGCCCATGCTGGTGGTCTTGGCGCGACGCAGCGCCTGTGTGGGCCGCTCGTCGCCGCCCACAACATCATCGCAATGGAGGATTTCGGATGCCCCGGCCATGCCCGGGTGATTGTCCAGCGCGGCCTTGATCCGCTTTTCATCACCCACAAGCAGGAAACGGAACTGGTCATGCCGGCGACGGGCAAGCGCAGCGCCGGATACCATCACGCGCACGCCTTCATCGCCGCCCATCGCATCGATAGCGATACGCGGCAGGCTCATACGCGACTCTTCCCCC
>CAYXTJ010000156.1:0-3567 GCA_964467715.1 uncultured Sphingomonadaceae bacterium | reverse complement strand
AAGCACGATCTTGTCACCATTTCCGCTGCCACTTTCGCTTTCAATGGCGGCTCCCGGCCGGGGATACTGCCGGGTCTCCTGAGCCTGACTCAGTTCCCGCTCCTGTTCATAAAGAACAACGGCTTGGTCGAGAAGCTTCTCAATAACTGCGAAGAATCGCTCAAGCTCGTCATCGCCAATATCGAAGGTCAGTTCACGGTTGCGCAGATCCGCCAGGCGGAGCAGGCGTTCGCTGTGCTCCCGGCCCTTGCGTGTCAGCTTGAGGGGCGAGCGCAACTGCTCGCGTTCGATCATCTTGATCTCGAGCAGGCGCTTCACCGATCGGCTGACCTGCGCCTTGTCCACGCCGACGGCAGATGAAATCCCCGCGGGGACAAGTGGGCCGATGTTATGGAGCAGAAACAGGATACGCCGGTCCAGTTCGACGAGATCCAGTTCGCGGGCGTATGCCATTTCGGCACTTTCGCGCACTTTGTAGAGCAATTGCCAAAGTTCACTCTGGATGATGGCGGGCGAGCGGACCTCTTCCGAAGGTGAATGGGCACGCGGCTCAATACCGTTGAGTATGATGTTCAGCCGCGCGTTGAATTCGGGAGGCTGTGGCTCCCCGCCCGCCCCGCCACCTGAAGCGGCAGCCGCTGCGCCCAGCGTATAAGCCTCGACTATCCGGAACGCTTCCTGCGCCATCGGGCCCAGTTCAGCTTCGACAACGGCCAGGCTCTCTGCTGACGGCTGGAAATCAAACGCACTCGCAAGGCCGCTATCCATCACAGCTTTGCGCAAGCTTGCGGCGTGGGCAAGCAGCGCCAATCGCCAACCCGCGTCATCCGGGCGGGCGGACAGGCCGCCCGTCGAGCCCTCTCCTTTGTTGGAAGCCATCCCCATCCTCACTTTTTGCGCCCGTATTCCCTCGCCATAAATGGCACTTGGAGCGGTCGCAATCCCACCCGCGGATTCGCATTGATCTGCAACCCGCACCACTCACCAGACAAAGTCAAGGTAACCCAGCGAACGCGGAAGTTCGGTTGGCGATGCAGCTTGGCAACACCCCTATGCCCTTCTTCCATTAGCGAAGGGCATAATTACATATTTTCAATTCTTTATGTAAACTAAGGTTTCGCCAGATACCATTATGCAGCTTACAATACTCTGTCCATAAGCGGCTGGAACGTGCTTTTCCCGCAATTGCGTCGCCAAGCGCTCTGGACACTGTCAAATCAGGCGAATATGTGCTCGAACCTGCAGAAAGCCCGTGATCAAACGGGTCTGCCTGCCGGGGGAGGAGAAGGATCAGTCACGCCGCTCTGGTGTGGCCTTATGGTTCAACGCGAGCGGGATTGCCGCTCTCAATTTTCCAAACCTGAGTTATTCGGCCATCGGGGCCAGTGCCGTTTCGGCGGCGCAGGTTACGGCTACCGGCTTTCGCTAGTGCCAACTTCCCGAGGCAGGATCTGGAAAATCGCGGGGACCTCTTCCCGCGTTCACTGTGAAGGGAGCACCAAGTGAGGAGTTTTAGCAACAAGGCGGTCTTCAAGGCCGTGCTGCTGGCCGGTGGGGCCAGCACTCTGGCGTTTGCCGCACCGGCATTCGCGCAGGACGAGGACCAGGAAGAAGATCGCATCATCGTCACTGGTTCGCGCATTGCTACCCAGGACTTCAATTCCAACAGCCCGTTCGTCACCGTTGACGAAAGCCTGTTGGAAGCATCGTCCACGGCGGCAATTGAATCAAACCTCAACCGTCTGCCGCAGTTCGTGCCGGCACAGACCCCGACTGCAGGCGGCGACATTCAGCCGACCGCAACCAATACCCCGGGTGCTGCAACCGTGTCGCTGCGCGGTATCGGTACCAATCGTAACCTCGTCCTGATCGACGGCCGTCGCGGTACCCCGGGCAACGCATCTGGCGTGGTCGACATCTCCACGATCCCCTCGGCCGCTATCGAGCGCGTCGAAGTGATCTCGGGCGGTGCATCGGCAACCTACGGTGCTGACGCTGTGGCCGGTGTTACCAACTTCATCCTGAAGAAGAACTTCGAAGGTCTTGAACTGGATGGACAGGTTGGTATCACTCAGGAAGGCGACAACTTCGAATACCAGCTGTCGGGCATCATGGGTGCTGACTTTGCTGACGGTCGTGGCAACGTGTCCCTCGCGATGTCGATGAACACTCGCGAAGCGAACTACCAGCGAGATCGCAGCTGGTATCAGGACCTCTGGGCCAATCCGAACATCGGCGGCACGCAGTTCTTCATCCCCGCTGCGGGTTTCTCTTCGGGTTTTGGGAACAACCCCGACTATACGACCGTTTTCCCGAACGCGACTGCCACCTCACCGCGGACCAATATTTACCTGACCTCCGCCGGTGTGCCTTTTACTATCGGCGCGAACGGGACAGGCTCAAACTTCGGAAACGAGAATGCGCCACTTGATGATCCTGCGTATAAGCAGTCTATCAACGGCGCGATCGGTACCAACAACACCAACCTTTACCTGATCTTGCCGCTCACTCGCTACAACGCGTTCGCTCGCGGCAACTATGAGATCAATGACTGGATCGGCGTGTTTGGACAGGCACTTTTTAGCCACGTTGAGACCTATACGCGCAACGAGCCAGGTCCTGCTGTAAATGGCTGGACGGTTGATATTGATCCTGCAGGGCTTGATGCTGGTATTCTGCCGACTGCAATGCAGACTTTGCTCGACAGCCGTCCGGTTCCGACGGCACCGTTCACTGTACAAGCTCTGCTGTTTGATGACCGTGAAACCTTCACGGATGTCACCACTTACAACCTGACCGCAGGTCTCGAGGGTTCCATCCCCAGCACGTCCTTCGTCTGGGAAGCTTTCGTGAGCCACGGTATCTCGTCCACATATGCCAAGCAGACCGGCATCTACTCGCTGTCGCGTTTCCAGGCTGTAATGTCATCACCGAACTTCGGTGAAGGCTTCTTCGAACAGGGCAACCAGGGTTCGCCGAACTTTGGTTTCGGTGCCTCGAATGCTTCTTGTACGACTGGGCTAAACTTGTTCAACCCCCCAGCGGGTGGCTTCTCAGAGGACTGTCTTGAAGCGATCCGAGCCGACCTTAAAAACCGCGGCGAAGTGACACAGACAATTGCTGAATTCAACGTCAGCGGTGGCCTAGTCGATCTTCCGGCTGGTGAAGTTGGCATCGCACTTGGTGGCAGCTTCCGTGAACTGCAGTTCCAGTTCGACAACGACACGCTGACCACGCAGGGCCGTTCCTTCCAGGACCAGGCACTGGGTATTTACCCAAGTGGCAACGTCGATGCAGGTTTCGACGTGCATGAACTGTACGGCGAACTTTTGGTTCCGATCCTTGCTGATCTGCCGATGATCCAGCAGTTCAACCTTGAGCTGGGTGGCCGTATCTCGGATTATTCGACTACCGGAACTTCCTACACCTACAAGATCCTGGGTGACTGGGAAGTAACCGACTGGCTGCGTTTCCGTGGCGGTTT
Source organism: uncultured Sphingomonadaceae bacterium (assembly GCA_964467715.1). GTDB lineage: Bacteria > Pseudomonadota > Alphaproteobacteria > Sphingomonadales > Sphingomonadaceae > Alteraurantiacibacter. Next base: position 83 of record CAYXTJ010000156.1, on the reverse strand, counting down.
CAACCGCGCAGAACGTGCGCCGAACATCGGTGAGCTGTTCCTTGCTGCGCAGCAGACCTTCGGTGTTAACACCGCTGGTGACC
>CAYXTJ010000155.1:0-3629 GCA_964467715.1 uncultured Sphingomonadaceae bacterium | reverse complement strand
CGCTGCCGCACGTGGTGATCGCGGTGATGCCGAACAGCTTCGCCAGCTTGATCGCCATCGAGCCAATCCCGCTCGTCCCGCCATGCACCAGCAGCACCTCGCAATCACGGATGCAGCCGCGCTGGAAAACATTGTGCCACACGGTGAACAGCGTCTCGGGCATGGCAGCGACCTCTGCCATCGACAGCCCTTCCGGAACCGGCAGGCATTGCCCGGCAGGCACGGCGCAATATTCGGCATAGCCCCCGCCATTGGCCAGCGCGCAGACAGGCTGGTTGAGCATTTCCTGCTCCACACCCTTGCCCAGCGCCACCACCGTGCCGGAAATTTCTAGGCCCGGCAGGTCACTCGCGCCCGGCGGAGGGGGATAGAGGCCCGCACGCTGCAGGCAATCGGGGCGGTTCACGCCGGCATGGCTTACGCGCACGAGCACCTCGCCATCGCCGGGAACGGGCACGGCGCGATCCACCACCCGCAGCACTTCTGGCCCGCCAGCGGCCGAAATCTCCACTGCCTGCATGATTTCCGGAATCGCTTGCCCCACCGCCAGCTCCGTCAAATACGCCCAAGTTCCAGCGTTCTTAGGGGTGCGCCCCATTGACAGCAAGCGTGGTGCTCGCAATGTTACATCCGAATGGAAGACGAAGACCTTCCCCGCAGGCGCGGCGATGCCGCAGACCAACTGGCTGGCGAATTGCTGGACAGCTATTCGCAAGACGAACTGATATCGCGCATCCACTTGCTTGAGGCAGAAATTGCCCGGGTAAAGGCGCACCACGCCAAGGCTTCAGACCATCGCAAGCTGGCAGATGCCCTGTTCAAACCGAAAGCGGGCAGTTGATGGGCCCCCCGGGTATTCCCACGGACCTCGCAATCGCGCTTTGGCGCACCATATTGAATTTGCCAGCACGAGAGTCGGGGCAAACCCGACCGGAAACCATCAGCGCCGCGGTGCCGCGTCGGGTGAGGGCGGCGTTCGTACAATCGCAACACTTCGGGCCGTAAGCTCCCCCAACGGATAGGACCATATGCCAAGTTTCGCGCAAAACCTCGAGAAGTCGCTCCACAATGCGCTCCAGCATGCGACGGACCGTTCCCACGAATATGCCACGCTGGAACACCTGCTGCTGGCCCTGATCGATGATGACGATGCGGCCGAGGTGATGACCTCGTGCGGCGTGGAGCTGGAGGAACTGGGCACGGTCGTGCGGCAGTATCTCGACCAAGAATACCAGTCACTGAAGACAGAGGATGATGGCGACCCGCAGCCCACCGCCGGGTTCCAGCGCGTGATCCAGCGCGCCATCCTGCATGTGCAGTCTTCCGGCAAAGACACGGTGACCGGCGCGAATGTGCTGGTGGCGCTGTTCTCCGAGCGGGACAGCTATGCCGTCTATTTCCTGCAGCAGCAGGACATGAGCCGCCTCGACGCGGTCAGCTTCATTTCCCACGGCATCGGCAAGGGCGGCAAGCAGATCGAGAACCGCTCCCCCACCGGTGCCGAGGAAGGCGAAGCCAAGGCTGAGGAAAAGCCCGAGAAGAACAAGAAGGATTCCGCGCTTGACCAATTCTGCGTCGACCTCAACCAGAAGGCGATGGCAGGCAAGGTCGATCCGCTGATCGGCCGCGGCGCGGAAGTGGACCGTACCGTGCAGATCCTGTGCCGCCGCTCGAAGAACAACCCGCTCTATGTGGGCGAACCCGGCGTGGGCAAGACGGCGATTGCCGAAGGCCTGGCGCGCAAAATCGTGGAAGGCGATGTTCCCGAAGTTCTTCAGGACGCGGTGATCTACTCGCTCGACATGGGCGCGCTGCTGGCCGGCACCCGCTATCGCGGCGATTTCGAGGAGCGTCTGAAGCAGGTCGTCTCCGAACTCGAGAAGATGCCCGAAGCGGTGCTGTTCATTGACGAGATCCACACTGTGATCGGCGCTGGCGCCACCAGCGGCGGGGCGATGGATGCCTCCAACCTGCTGAAGCCCGCCCTGTCCAGCGGGGCGATCCGCTGCATCGGCTCGACCACTTACAAGGAATTCCGCAACCACTTCGAAAAGGACCGCGCGTTGCTGCGCCGGTTCCAGAAGATCGACGTGAACGAACCCACGGTCGAGGATACGATCAAGATCCTCAAGGGCCTGCGCTCGGCATTCGAGGAGCACCACAAGGTTCGCTACACGCCCGATGCGATCAAGACCGCGGTGGAGATGAGCGCGCGCTACATCAACGACCGCAAGCTGCCCGACAAGGCGATCGACGTGATCGACGAGGTGGGCGCGATGCAGATGCTGGTTCCGCCCAGCCGCCGCCGCAAGACGATCACCGCCAAGGAGATCGAGAAGGTGATTGCGACGATGGCACGCATCCCGCCGAAATCGGTGAGCAAGGATGACAAGGCCGCACTGCAGAACCTGGAAAAGGACCTGAAGCGCGTCGTCTTCGGGCAGGATAATGCGATCGAGAAGCTCTCGACCGCGATGAAGCTGTCGCGCGCGGGCCTGCGTGATGCAGACAAGCCGATCGGCAGCTTCCTGTTCTCTGGCCCCACCGGCGTCGGCAAGACCGAAGTCGCCCGCCAGCTCGCCTCGATCATGGGGATCGAACTGAAGCGCTTCGACATGTCGGAGTATATGGAGCGGCACAGCGTCTCCCGCCTGATAGGCGCGCCTCCGGGTTATGTCGGTTATGATCAGGGCGGCCTGCTGACCGACGCCATCGACCAGCATCCGCATTGCGTGCTGCTGCTCGACGAGATCGAGAAGGCGCATCCGGACCTGTTCAACATCCTGCTGCAGGTGATGGATAACGGCCGCCTGACCGACCATCACGGCAAGACGGTGGATTTCCGCAATGTCGTGCTGATCATGACGACCAATGCCGGTGCGTCCGATGCATCCAAGCAGGGTATCGGCTTTGGCGCGGGCACCAAGACGGAAGCGCAGGCCGAGGCGGTGAAGAAGATGTTCACCCCCGAATTCCGCAACCGCCTCGATGCCATCGTGCCATTCGATTACCTCGGCACCGAAACCGTCAGCCGCGTGGTCGACAAGTTCATCCTCCAGCTGGAGCTGCAGCTGGCGGACCAGAACGTGCACATCCAGTTCGACAGTGATGCCCGTGAATGGCTGGCCAAGCGCGGTTATGACAAGCTGATGGGCGCAAGGCCCATGGCGCGCCTGCTGCAGGACAAGGTCAAGCAACCGCTGGCCGAGGAACTGCTGTTCGGCAAGCTGGCGCAGGGCGGCGAGGTGCATGTGAGCCTGAAGGACGACAAGCTCGCCTTCGAACTCACCCCGGCACCGCCCAAGGCCAAGCCGAAGAAAGCGAAGAAGAAGCCTGCCGCGAAGAGGGCCACTGAAACGCCGACGGCAGAGGACAAGAGCGAGGACTGACCCTCCCTCTCCAGACAGCACATCATGAAGGGGCGGCGCCGGGCATCCGGTTCCGCCCCTTCCTTTTGCGCCGCATCAAGGCGCTGTTCTGAGGGGGCGCTATCTGCGGGCATGGAACATTCCAGGCCGCGAAGGATCAGATCGCCCTGACTGAAACCGCCACCGCCGCGCAAACACCCTATGACCTGCTGGGCGCCCGCGCCGCCATCACCCGCATTGTCGAGCGCTTCTATGACCTGA
>CAYXTJ010000154.1:0-3635 GCA_964467715.1 uncultured Sphingomonadaceae bacterium | reverse complement strand
GCCGCTTCGGGCACGTCCAGCTGCTTTTCCAGCGCTTCGATCAGCGCATCGGAGAAGGCGGGAATGTCATCCGGGTTGCGGCTGGTGATGATGTTGCCATCCACCGCAACCGTCTCGTCATGGACATTGGCACCGGCATTGGAGAGGTCCGTGCGGATGGATGGCCAGCCGGTCACGTCCTTGCCGTCAATCACGCCTGCTTCGGCCAGCAGCCACGGGGCGTGGCAGATGGCCGCCACCGGTTTGTCGCTTTCCGCAAAGTTGCGGACCAGCTGCACGGCCTTGGGCTCCATGCGCATGATATCCGGGTTGATCTTGCCGCCGGGCAGCAGCAGCGCGTCAAAGTCAGCGGCCTCGGCATCGTCGAGCGACATGCCCACTTCCACCGGATCGCCCCAGTCACCGCCACTCCAGCCGCGGATTTCGCCGCTTTCGGGGCTGGCGACGATGGTGATGTGGCCGGCCTGTTCAAGCCGTTCGCGCGGGCCTTCCAGCTTAGATTGTTCGAAACCGTTGGTGGCCAGGATGAGGATGCGACGGGGCATTGCTGTTCTCCTTCATGTAATTGTGCATTCGACCCACCAACGCTTGGGGAAAGTTGGTCGTTCCGAACTGTCCTGTGAGCCGTGCCGGTGATAGGGCGAATGGCATGTCCACCATTGAAGACGAAAAGGATCCGTTTGACGCGATTGTCGATGCCCCCTTCGACAGCGCACTTTCCGAACGGTATCTGGTTTACGCGCTCTCCACGATCACCGCGCGTTCGCTGCCTGACCTGCGTGACGGGCTGAAGCCGGTCCACCGCCGCCTGCTGTGGGCGATGCGCAGCATGAAGCTTTCGCCGGACAGCGCCTTCAAGAAGAGTGCCCGCGTGGTGGGGGACGTGATCGGCAAGTACCACCCGCATGGCGACGTGGCGGTTTACGATGCCATGGTGCGTCTCGCCCAGCCGTTCACGCTGCGCTATCCGCTGGTGGAAGGGCAGGGCAACTTCGGCAATATCGATGGCGATAACGCGGCTGCCTATCGCTACACCGAATGCCGCCTGACCAGGACCGCCATGACCCTGATGGAGGGTCTGGATGAAGGCACGGTCGATTTCATCCCCACCTATAATGGCGAGGAGCAGGAGCCGGAGATATTCCCCGGCATCTTCCCCAACCTGCTGGCCAATGGGGCCAGCGGCATCGCCGTGGGCATGGCAACGTCCATCCCCAGCCACAATGTCGCCGAGATCATCGATGCGGCAGAGCTGGTGCTGTTCAACAAGGACGTGACCCATGCCGATCTGATGGGCGTGTTCAAGGGGCCGGACTTTGCCACCGGCGGCATGATCGTGGACAGCGCCGATGCCATTGCCCAAGCTTACGAGACAGGCCGCGGCAGCTTCCGCGTGCGCGGGCGCTTTTATGCTGAGGAAGCCGAGAAACAGGAAGACCGCGATGCCGGTATCGAGCGCCAGAAGGGCGGCGGCTGGCAGCTGGTCATCTCCGAAATCCCTTACCAGGTGCCGAAGGGCAAGCTGATCGAACAGATCGCGCAGGCAATCAGCGACAAGAAGCTGCCGATCCTTGAGGACGTGCGGGACGAGAGCGACGAGAATATTCGCATCGTCCTGATCCCGCGCAGCCGCAATGTCGATCCGGAGCTGCTTAAGGAATCACTCTACAAGCTGACCGACCTCGAGACGCGGTTCGGCCTCAACCTCAACGTGCTGGACGCTACCCGCACGCCGATGGTGATGGGGCTGAAGGAACTGCTGACAAACTGGATCGTCGCCCAGATCGACATCCTGCAGCGCCGCACCCAGCACCGGCTGGACAAGATCGCCGCGCGGCTGGAGCTGGTCGAAGGCTATATCATCGCCTTCCTCAACCTTGACCGGGTGATCGAGATCATCCGTTATGAGGATGATCCCAAGGCCGTGATGATGGCCGAATTTAGCCTGACAGACCGGCAGGCCGAAGCGATCCTGAACATGCGCCTGCGCAGCTTGCGCAAGCTGGAAGAAATGCAGCTGCGGCAGGAAAAGGACGACCTGCTGAAGGAGCAGGAGGAGCTCAACAAGCTGCTCGAAAGCCCGGCCCGCCAGCGCACCCGCCTGAAGCGGGACCTTGCCGCGCTGCGCAAGGAATATGCCGAGGATACCGCGCTGGGTGCCCGCCGCACGCGGATCGAGGAGGCTGCGCCCACCGTCGAATTCTCGATGGACGCCATGATCGAGAAGGAGCCGGTGACGGTGATCCTGTCGAAGAAGGGCTGGGTCCGCGCGGCCAAGGGCCATGTCGAACTGGGCGAGGATGGCTGCGGCGATTTCAAGTACAAGGAAGGCGACGAGGCGGCATTCGCCGTCCATTGCCAGACGACCGACAAGCTGCTGCTGGCAGGCGACGATGGCCGCTTCTTCACGCTGGCGGCGGACAAGCTGCCGTCAGCGCGCGGCTTTGGCGAACCGGTCCGCAACACGCTGGATATCGAAGCCTCGGCGCATATCGTGGCAATGGTGGTGCACGAGAAGGACAAGCAGCTGCTGCTCGCCAGCACCATCGGCAAGGGCTTTGTCGCGGTAACGGACGAACTGCTGGCCGAAACCCGCAAGGGGCGGCAGGTGGTAAACCTGAAGGGTGATGCACGCCTCAACGTTGTACGACCCATTGCGCCCGAGCACGACCATGTCGCCGTGGTGGGCGAGAACCGCAAGCTGGTCGTCTTCGCGCTGGATGAAATGCCGGTGATGGCGCGCGGGCAGGGCGTGACGCTGCAACGCTATCGCGATGGCGGATTGTCCGATGCCACCACGCTCAAGCTGGAAGACGGCCTCAGCTGGACGATGGGCGGCAAGGGCGACCGCACCCGCACCGAGGGCGAGATCGCCATGTGGAAGGTGGCGCGCGGCGCAGCGGGCCGGATGCCGCCCACGGGCTTCCCCAAGGACAACAAGTTCTAGGCGCACAAAACAAAAGGGCCGGTCGATCGCTCCACCGGCCCTTCTTGTATCTGCGTGTCGCTGGATGCGATCAGCCGCCCATTGCAGCTTCGATGTCTGCCAGGTTGGCGAGGACCATCAGCTGGCCTTCGGCGTCCACGGCGAACAGTTCGCGCGGCAGGGTGACGAGTTCGCCATCCTTGGAAACCACAACGTTACCGTCGAGCAGTTCGTCAACGGTGCCCAGTGCCTGCGCATCAGCGGTGATCACGGCAGCGCCGGGGACCAGTGCAGCTTCCAGTGCGGCAGCCATTTCGGCTTCCTGTGCAGCGATGGCGGCCTGGCGTTCGGCTTCAGCCTGCTGCTGGGCAGCAACCTGCTGGGCCATCATTTCTTCAAGCTGGACCTTGGTGATGTTCAGCGTGGGGCCTGCTTCGCTGGTACCGAAGGAATCGACCGGCAGCGGCACTTCATAGGTGCCGGTGTTGACGACCACGGTGGTGCCGTCGTTGGAAGTCACCTGGCCGATGGCGTTGTCGTCATTGCCCATGACAGTAGCACCGACGTCCTGTGCCTGTGCTGCCATGGGGGCCAGTGCTAGTGCGGCTGCGGCCGCGAGATAGGTGCCAAACTTCATGAAATAACCTCTCAAGTAAATTCGTCTGCGGTTGCCGATCCCCATTCCGCAAAGTGCGGGCCAGCAGATCGA
>CAYXTJ010000153.1:0-3680 GCA_964467715.1 uncultured Sphingomonadaceae bacterium | reverse complement strand
GATTTCCGGCATTGAATGCCAGGAAAACTTAGCGCTTCGAGAACTGGAAGCTGCGGCGCGCCTTGGCGCGGCCGTACTTCTTGCGCTCCACCACGCGGCTGTCGCGGGTGAGGAAGCCTGCTGCCTTCACCGTGGTGCGCAGAGCGGGTTCGTACTTCGAAAGTGCCTGGCTGATGCCGTGCTTTACCGCACCGGCCTGGCCGGAAAGACCGCCGCCCTTCACGGTGGCGACAACGTCATACTGGCCTTCGCGATCGGAGATGGCGAAAGGCTGGTTGATGACGAGGCGCAGCGTGGGGCGTGCGAAATACACTTCCTGATCCTTGCCGTTCACGGTGACCTTGCCGGTGCCCGGCTTGATCCATACGCGAGCCACGGCGTCCTTGCGGCGGCCGGTGGCATAGGCGCGGCCCTGGGCGTCCAGTTCCTGCTCGCGCAGGGGAGCGGCCGGGGTTGCGGGTGCGGCTTCACCGGCAGCAGGAGCTTCGCCAGCGATATCCTTCAGGGCCGACAGGTCGGACACGGTGTTGTTTTCATCAGCCATCACGAAGCAGCCTTGTTCTTGCGGTTCATCGAGGCAACGTCGAGCACTTCGGGCTTCTGGCCGTCATGCGGGTGCTCGGTGCCGTTGTAGAGGTGCAGGTTCTTCATCTGCGCGCGGCCCAGCGGACCGGTGGGGATCATGCGTTCCACGGCCTTTTCCAGGACGCGCTCGGGGAAGCGGCTGTCCAGAACCTTGCCGGCAGTGATGCCCTTGATGCCGCCCGGGTGGCCGGTGTGCTTGTAATAGGTCTTCTGGCCAAGCTTGTTGCCGGTAAACTTCACCTTGTCGGCGTTGAGGATGATCACGTGATCACCGCAATCGACGTGCGGGGTGAAACTCGGCTTGTGCTTGCCGCGCAGGAGGTTGGCAACGATCGTGGCGAGACGGCCGACGATGAGGCCTTCGGCATCGATGATATGCCACTTCTTTTCGACCTCGGCCGGCTTGATCGACCGGGTCTGCTTGCTGAGAGCCTTCATGGCTGAATTCCTTGGTAATGCGAAAGTTCGCCGCTTGCGTATGCGGAATCACCCGCCTCGCTTGCGAAGGCGCGCCATTTGTCTTGGAAGCGGCCTCAAGTCAAGCATTCATGCGGGTTAGCGGGGAGGTAAAATAATACCGTCACATGAAACGGGGCTCAGAAACGGCGGGATGGGGTCACTTTCAGGCCGCAGCCAGCGTCCAGCTTTCCACATTGCACCTTTCGTCGCCGCCGTATCGCATGGTGACCATCCGCCGGGCATGGCGCATCAGCCGCGATTGCGGATCGAGTTCGGCCTCGAAACGGACAATCACTTCGCCATGGTCGCCCCAGGGCAGTTCGATCTGTCGCAGTTCTTCGCGCACCGATTCTGCCGGAGCGAACAGGTCATTGGGCAATGTCGCGACCAGCTCTCCACTGGCACCATGCAGCGCTTCTATAAGCAGGCCGGTATCCATGCCCGCTTTGGCAAAGCGCCTGCGCACCGCATCGAGCGCCCGGCCAAGCTGGACGTCGCGGGTGGCGGCAGGCCAAGCGGCAATCTGACCGCGCGAATCGAGCTCGATCGGGAATAACCCGCTTTCGACGCATTGCTCCTCGAATGTAGCCAGCTGTGCGAGGCTGGGGGGTACATCGACGGCGACCTTGCTCTGTCTGCCGGAGAGTAGGAAGCCGCCACCGGCCAGCGGTCGTTCCAGCCTGCGGCGATAGACCATGGGTCCGGCAGGCGGATTGATCGCGCCGGCATCGTCGCTTGTGACGGCCCTCGTCGCTGCCGGGCGCGCGGCAAGGAACGGCAAGAGTGCCGCAGCGATTGCCAGCCTGACGCTTTCGCGCCTGTCAGTCCCGGCCAACGCCAAGGCCCCCTGTGTTGAGCCCTTCCAGCCAATCCAATGTCGCGGCCGGATGGGCAGAGGCGTCCCAATGCATGATCGCAGGGGTGTCGAAAGAATGCAAATGGGCAAGCCGCTGCGTCATAAGCGGCACCTTGGCGGCGTGGGTCTTGAACAGCACGCCTACCTCGCGCCCCTCGCCGCGCTCGCCGTTCCATTCGTAGATGGAGATGATGCCCGGAATGATGTTGGCGCAGGCGATCAGCCCTTCGTCCAGCAAGGCCTTGCTCGCAGCGCGGGCATCCTCTTCGCACCCGAACGGGCACCAGACAAGGGCCCCGCCGTTGCTCACGGTTGCTTCAGGTCCTGCCCCAGCCGGTGCGCGCCCCACGCGGTAGCGGCCACCAGCAAGGCGCCGACAACCTGGTGGGCCACAGCCAGCCACAGCGCGACACCGGTCATCACCGTGGCGATGCCGAGGATGATCTGGATGCCGAAGGCCGAATGGATGTAGACGGACGATTGCCGATCACCCGCCGAGCGAATCCGCCGCGCCATCACGATCAGCGCAGCCACGGCAACCCATGCCCACCAGCGATGCAGCCAGTGGAGCAGGAAGGGATCATGGCCCAGCGTCCACCAGAAACCGTTTGACCAGCCGATTTCGGGGAAAATCCGGTTCTGCATCAGGGGCCAAGTGTCTGAAGCAAGGCCTGCGTTGAGGCCGGCGACCCACGCGCCAAGCAGCAACTGAATGAAAAGAATGAAAAGTGTGAGGCTGGTGAGGCCGGTGAGGCGGGCTGGTCGGGCTGCGGGATTGCGGTGCAATACCAGCAGGTCCCGCGCGGTCCAGATCAGGCCGCCCAGCGTGAACAACGCCGTAAGCAAATGAATCGAAAGCCAGAAATGCGAAACATCGGTCATTTCTGTGTTGAGGCCCGAGCGGACCATAAACCACCCGAAGGCACCCTGAAGGCCGCCTAGCGCCAGCAGGGCAAGCAGCCGCGGCTTGTATCCTGCCGGAATCGCGCCCTTGATCCAGAACCACGCCAGCGGAAGCGCGAAAACCATCCCGATGATCCGCCCGATCAGGCGGTGGAACCATTCCCAGAAGTAGATGAACTTGTAATCCGCCAGCGTCATGCCTTGCGGACCTGCCACCTGCTGGAATTCGCCGATCTGCTGGTAGGCTTCGAACTCTGCCTGCCATTGTGCCTCTGACAAGGGGGGCAAGGTCCCGGTAACCGGCTTCCATTCGGTAATCGACAGGCCACTTTCGGTAAGACGGGTGATGCCGCCCACCGCCACGATCAGCGCGACGAGGCTTGCCACCACGAACAGCCAGCGCGCCAGCGCCAGCGGCTTGCCGTTGGAAGATGTTGCCCCGCCTGCGGGAATTTCGTCTGTCAGCGATGCCATGCGCGCTCAATTGCGCTGCCGCCCCGCGAATCGCAAGACATCATTTCGGCACCCCATTCCTCGCGAAACCGGTTGCGCAATGTTACAGCATTACATACAGGGGAGCGCATGGGTTCGATCCTATCCCGGATTCGCGGCCAGATGGACCGTGTCGGCGTGCTGTTGTCATGCCTGTGCCTGGTGCATTGCGTGCTGGGCCTGGTGCTCGTGGCGGGCATGGGCGTGGCCGCTACCTTCCTGCTCGATCCCTCGATCCACAAGGTCGGCCTGCTGCTCGCCATGATTGTTGCCGGCGTTGCCATCGGTATCGGTGCGATCCGCCACCGCCGCGCCGCGCCATTCGTGGTGGCGATGACGGGTCTGTCCTTCATGGGCGGGGCACTTGCCGTGGGCCATGGCTTCG
>CAYXTJ010000152.1:0-3701 GCA_964467715.1 uncultured Sphingomonadaceae bacterium | reverse complement strand
ATGAGCATCACCTTCGAGGAGCTCATCGAGAAGCATTGCGGCGGCATTCGCGGCGGTTGGGACAACCTGCTTGCGGTGATCCCCGGCGGCTCCTCCGTTCCGCTGGTGCCTGCCGAGCAGATCCGCCACGCGCACATGGATTTTGACGGGCTGAAGGAACTGGGCTCGGGCCTTGGCACCGCCGGCGTTATCGTGATGGACAAGTCCACCGATATCGTGCGCGCGATCAGCCGCCTGTCCTACTTCTACAAGCACGAGAGCTGCGGCCAGTGCACGCCCTGCCGCGAAGGCACGGGCTGGATGTGGCGTGTGATGACGCGGCTCGAAACCGGTGATGCGGATGTCGAGGAGATCGACATGCTCTACAACGTCACCAAGCAGGTGGAAGGCCACACGATCTGCGCCCTGGGCGACGCTGCCGCTTGGCCGATCCAGGGCCTGCTCAAGCACTTCCGCCCCGAAATCGAACGCCGCATCGCCGAACGCCACGGTTCGATGCAGGAGGCTGCTGAATAATGCCCAAAGTCACAGTAGATGGACAGGAAATCGAGGTTCCCGCTGGCGCCACCGTGCTGCAGGCGTGTGAACTGGCGGGCAAGGAAATCCCGCGTTTCTGCTATCACGAACGCCTGAGCATCGCGGGCAACTGCCGCATGTGCCTGGTGGAAGTGAAGCCCGGACCGCCCAAGCCGCAGGCTTCCTGCGCGCTGCCGGCCACCGAGGGCCAGGAAATCCGCACTGACAGCGAAATGGTGAAGACCGCGCGCGAAGGCGTGATGGAATTCCTGCTGATCAACCACCCGCTCGATTGCCCCATCTGTGACCAGGGCGGCGAGTGCGACTTGCAGGACCAGTCCGTTGCCTATGGCCGTGGCGGATCGCGCTATCATGAGAACAAGCGTGCGGTGACGAGCAAGAACATGGGCCCGCTGATCAAGACGATCATGACCCGCTGCATCCACTGCACCCGCTGCGTGCGCTTCTCGGAAGAGATCGCCGGCGTGGACGAGATCGGCGCGCTCTATCGCGGCGAGGACATGCAGATCACCACATACCTTGAGCAGGCTGCCAAGCATGAGCTGTCTGCCAATGTGATTGACCTGTGCCCGGTTGGCGCGCTCACCAGCGGACCTTACGCCTACGAAGCGCGTCCGTGGGAACTGAAGAAGACCTGGGGCATCGACGTGTCTGACGCGGTCGGCTCCAACATCCGGATCGACAGCCGGGGCAGGGAGGTGCTCCGCGTCCTCCCGCGCATCAATGACGATGTGAACGAGGAGTGGATCTCGGACAAGGCGCGCTACCAGGTGGATGGCCTCACCCGTCGCCGCCTCGACAAGGTGTGGATCCGCAAGCGCGGCAAGCTCACCGAAGCGACGTGGGAAGAGGCCTTCAAGAAGATCGCAGCGGCCAAGCCCGGCAAGTCGATTGCTGCCGTGGCTGGCGACATGCTCGATTGCGAGACGATGTTCGCTGCCAAGGCGCTGCTCAAGGCTTCGGGTTCGGACCTGGTCGAGAGCCGCCAGACCGGCATGGATTATGACGTGTCCAACCTCGCGGCCGTCAACTTCAATTCCGGCTTCTCCGGCATCGAGGAAGCAGACGCGATCCTGATCGTGGGCAGCAATGTCCGCTGGGAAGCGCCGCTGGTGAACGTGCGCCTGCGCAAGGCAGCCAGCAAGGGTGCCAAGGTCTTCATCGTCGGCCCTGAATGGGACCCGACCTACAAGGCCACTTTCCTGGGTGAAGACGCTGCGGTTCTGTCCAACCTGCCTGCAGAAGTTGCCGATGCGCTGAAGGCTGCGGAAAAGCCCGCCGTCATCATCGGTGCGGGTGGTTTCGCCGCTGGCGCGCATGCTGCGGCAGTCAAGATTGCGAATGATTTCAACATGGTGCGTGACGGGTGGAACGGCTTTAATGCGCTCCATATCTCGGCTGCTCGCATGGGTTCGCTCATGCTCGGCTATGCGCAGGATGGCGGCATTGCCGACATCGCGAAGGCCGAGCCCAAGGTGCTGCTGGCCCTCGGCGCGGACGAAGTGGATTTCACCAAGTTCGAAGACAGCCTGAAGGTCTATATCGGCCATCACGGTGACAAGGGCGCGCATGCGGCGGACATCATCCTGCCCGCCAGCGCCTATACCGAAAAGCCCGGTACCTATGTGAACACCGAAGGCCGCGTGCAGCGCGGTGACAAGGCCGTGTTTGCTCCGGGCGACGCGCGTGAAGACTGGACGATCCTGCGTGCTCTGGCAGAGGCGCTGGGAGTGACAGTCGGCTTCGACAGTTTCCACGAACTGCGCAATGCGATGTTCGCTCAAGTCCCGGCGCTCGCCCATGATGGCGAAGTGGCGGATTACGGCGCGATGGCTTCGAGCGTTAAGGGCAATGCCAGCCCGACTGGCGCGATCCCTTCACCGATCAAGGATTTCTATCTCACCAACCCCATCGCGCGCGCCAGTGCCGTGATGCAGCAATGCTCGAACGAACTGCTGCTGGGTGAAACGCTGGCGGAGGCCGCGGAATGACCGAATTCTTCATCTCGCTTGGCATGAATGCTGACTGGGCGTGGTTCATCGCGACCATCGCCGGCATCCTGCTGATCGCCCTGCCGCTGATGCTGGGCGTGGCCATGATCATCTACATGGATCGCAAGGTCTGGGCGGCGATCAACCTGCGCCGGGGCCCCAATGTGGTCGGCCCCTTCGGCTTGCTGCAAAGCTTCGCGGACGGTCTGAAGGTGTTCCTGCAGGAAACCATCATTCCCAGTGCGGCGAACAAGGGTCTGTTTCTGATAGCACCGATCCTCACCTTCACGGTGGCGCTGCTTTCCTGGGCGGTGATCCCGTTCGGGCCGGAAGCGGTGCTGGCGGATATCAATGTCGGCCTGCTGTATATCTTCGCGGTCAGCTCTCTGGGCGTATACGGCGTGGTGATCTCGGGCTGGGCCTCGAACTCGAAGTATCCGTTCTTCTCCGCCATGCGCGCCTCTGCGCAGATGATCTCTTACGAGGTGTCCATCGGCTTCATCATCGTTTGCGTGGTGATGTGGGCGGAAAGCTTCAATTTGAACGAGATCGTGATGGCGCAGGAAGGCCACGGCTTCGGCATCGTGAACGGCTATTTCTTCAACCCGCTGCTTTTCCCGATCATGGTGATGTTCTTCATCTCCGCCCTGGCTGAAACGCAGCGCGTACCGTTCGACCTGACCGAAGCGGAATCCGAACTCGTCGCTGGGTACCAGACCGAATATTCGAGCATGAGCTTCGCGCTCTTCTGGCTGGGTGAATATGCCAACATCCTGCTGATGTGTGCGCTGACCAGCATCCTGTTCTTCGGTGGCTGGCTGCCGCCGCTCAATATCGACCTGATCCCGTGGTTCGACATTCCCGGCATCGTGTGGCTGCTGCTGAAGATCCTGTTCTTCTTCTTCTGCTTCAGCTGGGTGATGGCGACCGTACCGCGCTATCGCTATGACCAGCTGATGCGCCTGGGCTGGAAGGTGTTCCTTCCGCTCAGCCTGTTCTTCGTTGTCGTGATCAGCGGCTTCCTGATGTTCTACAAGGGGTGGGGGGCATGACCGCCGCACAACTCATCAAATCGTTCACCCTGTGGGAATTCCTGAAGGCCCACTGGCTGACGTTGAAATACCTGTTCAAGCCGAAGGTGACGATCAACTATCCCTTCGAGAAGAACCCGCT
>CAYXTJ010000151.1:0-3818 GCA_964467715.1 uncultured Sphingomonadaceae bacterium | reverse complement strand
ATACCGACGTGATCGGTGACCAGATCACCCAGGGCCGTGCCAACCTCAATGCCGCGCGCGCTGCCGTGGAACAGGCTCGCGCCACACTGGAAGTGGACCAGGCGCAGCTTGCGCGGTTGCAGGAAGTCTTCCGCCTGTCCGATGGCCGCGTGCCTTCACAAACCGAATTGCAGGCCGCAGAAGGTGCCGTGCGGCGTGATCGGGCGGCGCTGGCATCCGCACAGGCCAATGTCGCTTCGGCCGAGGCCTCGCTTTCCACCGCGCAGACCAACCGCGATCGCGCGGTGATCCGATCGCCCGTCTCCGGCGTGGTGCTGGTGCGACAGGTGGAGCCGGGCCAGACCGTTGCCGCCAGCTTCAACACCCCCACCCTCTTCATTCTGGCCGAAGACCTCGCGGTAATGCAGCTGCGCGTGAAGGTGGACGAGGCGGACGTGGGCCGCGTGGAAAGCGGCCAAACCGCCACCTTCACCGTGGATGCCTATCCCGGACGCGAATTCCCTGCCACGGTCGAGCGCGTGGACCTCGCATCGGGCAACATCGCCACTGCAGACCAGCAGCAGAACAGCAATGCCGTGGTCGAATACGAAGCACGCCTGACGGTGGATAATGCCAGTGGCCTGCTGCGTCCCGGCATGACCGCCACCGCCAATATCAGCACCGAGAGCACCGAAGTGCAGCTGACCGTGCCCAATGGCGCATTGCGCTTTGAACCGCCGGTGGAAGAAGAATCTGGCGGGATGGACCTTCGCAACGACAATTTCGGCCTCGAGCGCCAGGAAGAGCGCGCCACGATCGGAGCGGGCAGCCGCCAGACGATCTACGTGCTGGAAGAAGACAACGAACTGCGCGAGATCATGGTCACCACCGGCCTTTCGGACGGGCGCCGCACCATCGTCACCTCTGACGAGCTGGAGGCGGGCATGAAGGTTGTGACCGCCATCGGCACCGGAGACGAGTGAGCACGGCCCCGGTGAGCGAACAGCCGATCATCGAACTGGAAGGCATCACCAAGACCTTCGGCATGGGCGCAGCCGCGTTCCAGGCGCTGAAGGGCGTGAACCTGTCCATCATGCGCGGCGATTTCGTGGCGGTGATGGGACCTTCCGGATCCGGCAAGTCCACCACCATGAACATCCTTGGCTGCCTGGACCAGCCGACCAGCGGCAAGTTTCGGTTCCTGGGGCAGGAAGTGCAGTCGCTCACCAAAGACCAGCGCTCGCTTCTGCGGCGGCGCTATCTCGGCTTCGTGTTCCAGGGCTTCAACCTGCTTGCCCGCACGACTGCGCTGGAAAATGTGGAACTGCCGCTGCTCTATCGCGGGATGGCCAAGACAGAACGCAAGGAAGCGGCGATGCGTTCGCTCGACCGTGTCGGCCTTGCGCCATGGGCGGACCATACCCCGGCAGAGCTTTCCGGCGGCCAGCAGCAGCGCGTGGCCATCGCCCGCGCGCTGGTGACGGACCCGGAAGTGCTGCTGGCGGACGAACCGACCGGCAACCTCGATTCCGAACGCTCGGTCGAGATAATGGAGTTCCTCGCCGAACTGAACCGAACGGGTATCACCATACTGATGGTGACGCATGAGCCCGAGATGGCCGAATTTGCCAAGACCATCGTCCACTTCAAGGACGGGCTGGTGGAGCGGATCGAGCGCGGCGCGCGCAATGGCACGGGGGTGCAGGCCTGATGCTTGGCACCACGCTGCTGCTCGCCATGCGCGAAATCCGCCGCCACCTGATGCGCAGCTTCCTGACGACGCTGGGTATCATCATCGGCGTGGCGGCCGTTATCACCATGGTATCGCTGGGCCGCAGCGTCACGGTGGATATCGAGGAGCAGATCAGCTCGCTCGGCTCCAACGTCTTCTTCGTCTTTCCCATCCAGGGCGAGCGCGGCCAGTTCCGCCCGTTTGACGAGGATGACGTGACGGCGGTGAAGGAACAGATCGCCGGGGTGAAATCCGCCGCCGGTCAGGTCGAGGCCAGCGTGACCGCAATCTACAACGGACAGGACTGGGACAGCCGCGTGGAAGGCGTGTCGGGCGAGTTCATGGACGCGCGCGGCATCGAGCTGGACGAAGGCCGCCGCTTTACCGATGCCGAGGAACAGGCCGGGGCAAATGTCTGCATCATCGGCCCGACGGTGCTGGAGGAAATCTTCCCGCAAGGCGAAAGCCCGCTTGGCGCCCGGATGCGCTTGAACAATGTCAGCTGCCAGGTGATCGGCGTATTCGCCACGCGCGGCAGCGTGGGCGGCGGCGGTGACGATGACAACGCCGTGTTCATGCCGCTGACCAACGTCCAGCGCCGCTTCACCGGCAATGACAACATCAACTATATGGCCGTGTCCTATGACAGCGCCTACGACAGCGCGGCGATGACCAATGCGCTGGTTGACCTGATGCGCGAGCGGCGGGTGCTGCTGGAAGGCCAGGCCAATGATTTCGACATCGTCGACACTGCGCAAATCAACGAGACGGTTCAGGGCACGGTCGGCACGCTGACGGTGATGGTTGCCGCCATTGCCGCCATCAGCCTGGTGGTGGGCGGCGTGGGCATTATGAACATCATGCTGGTGAGCGTGACCGAACGCACACGCGAGATCGGCATCCGCCTTGCAATCGGCGCGCTGGCCCGCGAGGTGCGCCTGCAATTCCTGACAGAGGCCGTGGTGCTGTGCTGCTTTGGCGGGCTTGTGGGGATTATCCTCGGCTTCATCCTCAGCTACAGCCTGTCGAACATGCTGGGCTTCCCCTTCGTGTTCGATCCCGCGATCAACATCTTGAGCTTCGTGGTCTCTGCCCTGATCGGCATATTGTTCGGCTATTTCCCGGCACGCAGGGCCAGCCAGCTGGACCCGATCGAGGCGCTGCGTCACGAATAGCCTTGGCCCGGAAATGGAAGGGGCCGCACCCTGCTTCGGGATACGGCCCACCACCCAAGCAACCAAGCAAGGAGCTCAGGCGGAATCCACCAATACGACTTCGCTGTCTTCCAAGGCCTTTATCGTCAGCACTTCGAGGTCAGCAATCGCCGCTCCGTCGCGTTCGTTAACCACATTCCCTTCGATTTCAAGCGCACCTTTGGCAGGTACGAGGTAGGCCTTGCGGCCGCCGAGATCGTAGGTCAGTTCCTCGCCTGCCCTGATGCTGGCACCAAGCACGCGGGCATCGGCGTGGATGGTCAATGCCCCTGCCGCAACATCATCCTGATATCCACTTGCAAGGACTAGGAAATTTCCTTCGCGGGCCTCTTTCGGGAAGGGCTTGGTGCCCCATTCGGGCTCTCTGCCCTTGCGGTCTGACAAGATCCACAACTGGAAACTGTGGAGCACTTCGTCTTCCAGATTATATTCTGCATGGGTGATGCCGGTGCCTGCTGTCATCACCTGAACATCGCCTGCAACGGTGCGCCCTTCATTGCCCAGCGAATCGCGATGCGAGATCGCGCCTTCCAGCACGTAGGTGATGATTTCCATGTCCGCATGCGGGTGCGGCGGGAAGCCCGATCTGGGCGCGATGCTATCATCATTCCATACGCGCAGCTTGCCCCAGTGCATCCGGCGCTGGTCGAAATAGTCGGCAAAGGAGAAGTGGAAATTGGCCTGCAGCCAGCCATGATCGGCCTTGCCCAGGCTGTTGAACGGACGGACTTCAATCATCGTGTCGTCTCCTTGCGGCCCCACCCCAGGCTGTGAGTGTGCGAGATGGGGAGCCTGCCCGCCAAAGGGAAGTGGCGGGTATCTTTACCCTGCCCAAACTTGACTATCAGGCGCAAATCGGCAGTCTCCCCTCTTCGGAGGGAAAGGATCGGCGT
>CAYXTJ010000150.1:0-3822 GCA_964467715.1 uncultured Sphingomonadaceae bacterium | reverse complement strand
TTTTGTAGTGTGCAAATGGCGGTGCTGTCAGACGAATTCGAACTCGTCTCTGCAAGGACAGTGGGTCTGTCCCTTATGCCGCGCAGAGACCACGCCACTCGGCAAGAGCGGCGGTGCGGTTCTGTTTGAAATGATCTCGGCTTGAGAGGCTGCGGTCCTGATTGAAGTGGTTGAAGACGGAAGATTGGACGGACACGAATTTTTGCAGACTTCGCATTCGCCGAAAGCGCTGCATGGCTCGTTCTCGTCGTCGAAACAAATTAGTGGCCGGCGATGCCCCCCAATCCCGATTCCAACTTTCGGAGCAGGTCTAGATCGACCTTAAGCCGGTAGGGCAGTTCAGGCCGTCGCTGTTGCATGATGCCTGCGGGCCTGCACCACGTGCAGCCCGATGAGCCCGAATGCTGCGACGATGCCGACCCACATCACGGGTGTTGTTTTCCACATGATGAGAATGGCGAGACCAAGGCGGGTACCGATTTCCCAGCGGCGCAGCGGCGCGCGGTCATAGCGGGCGAGCGCCGAGGAGACGAGGTAAAGCGCAAAAACCAACCTGAGGGACAGCAACGCAAGGGCAGTCAGCTCGACCTCTCCGCTATAACCGTCGATCAGGGCTTTTGCCCCGTTTGCGTCCGTGATGGTCACCGCTTCGGGGATCAGCAACAGTTCGGGATACCAGGCGAAGATGAAGGGGATCGTGAACATCACGATGCCGACCCGCACAGCGGCAAAGCCCGTGCGCATCGGTTCGGCGCCGGTAATGGAGGCCGCCGCAAAGGCGGCCACGGCCACGGGCGGCGTGATCGCCGAGGCGACGGCGAAGTAAAACACGAACATATGCGCCGTGAAAAAGCTGACGCCAAGCTTGGCCAGCAGCGGCCCCAACAGCAAAGCGACGTTCACATAGGCCGGCACCGTCGGCATGCCCATGCCCAGGAGGATCGCGCAGAACATCGCACAGGTCAACGCCAGCATGAGGTAGACGCCACCGACGATTGGCACATCCATGCCGAAAAGGCGGATCGACTGCGCCTGCTCCAACCAAGAGGTCACGCCACGGGTCAGCTCGCCCGTCAGCCCGCTTTCGTTCAGGAACGCCGCGATGATCGACACCGCGAAGAGAAGGAGAAACAGCCGCGAGATCAGCAGCCCGCCATCGGCGAGCGACGCGAGGATCTTGGACGGTTTTGCGCGCGTTTCAGGGTCAAGCAGCAGCAAGGGGACCAGCACCGCGACCGCCCACCAGCCTGCAGAGACCGCGTCGCCCGTGGAATTCGAGATGGTCTGCAAAAGGCCCGCGGGCAGGATCGCGGCCAGCACGCCGCCGCCGATCGCGTCCTTGTTGCCCAGCAACAGGAACAGGATCGTCAGGATCGGCACGACGATGATGACCAGGTTCAACCAGTCCTGGCGCTCCATGATCAGGTCAGCGGGAATCTCGCGCATCGCCTCGACCCGCTCTCGCCGGGCCTGGAACATGACGGCCAGAAAGATCGAGAAGAAAAAGAACATCGCAGGCAAGAAAGCGGCGGTGATGACCTTTGTGTAGGGCACGGCGGTCAGGGCCACCAGAACGAAGGCCGCAACCCCCATGACTGGCGGCATGATCTGCCCTCCGGATGAGGCCGCAGCCTCGACCCCGCCCGCGAATTCCTTGGAAAAGCCGTTTCGGCGCATCATCGGGATGGTCAGCCGCCCCGTGGACAGCACGTTGGTGACAGGTCCGCCGGTGATCGTGCCGAACATCGCGGATGAAACGATGGCTGCATGCGCCGGGCCGCCGCGCAGATTACGCGTGGCGCGCACGGCCAGTTTGATCAGTGACGTGCCACCTGCCGAGGTCCCGAAAAGGGCACCAAGGACCACGTAGGGAAAGACCTGGTTCACGACGATATCCATGAACCGGCCCATGAACCCGTCAGGGGTGACAAAGACGTTGGTGGCCTTCTGGATCGCCGCAGCGCGCACGTCGCCGCCGTCTGCCCCCAGTTTGGTCAGCAGGAAGTTGTTATCGGACAGATCGAAGATCCAGATCAGCGCTGTCCCGACCGTGTAAAGCACTACGACGCTTGCCACGATCACGAGCGGCAGGCCCCAGACACGGATGTTGTAGAGAAAGAACAGCGTGATGATGGTGAACAGCAGCGGGATGATCCAGATGCCAAAGCGCGCCTGACATGCGGGAACTTCAGCCTCGAACGAGATACCTGGGATCACGCCCGCAGAACGTTCAGCCGCGTCTCGAATGAGGCGTGCGCGTTCGCCGGTGATCTGGTCGATCAGACAAATGGAATCCACTTCGACCAGAAAGCCGAATGCCGCAAGAAAGGCCGCAAGCACCAGCCCGACATCCAGCAAAAGCCCCAGCCAAGCCAGATGCGGTTTGTCCATGCGCCATGCGCGAAAGACGCTCGCATCCAGCGCAACGATGGTCATCATCACGAGGAAAACGGGCGGATAGAAATACTCGGGCGGAAAGTTCGAGACCCGAAAGAATGGCCGCCCTGTCAGGTCGCGCGCCCATTCCTGAAGCCCAGGTATTTCGGGCATGGTATTGAGCATGCCCACGCAGACCAGCACCAGTGCCAGTGTGACCGCGATGCGCCGTCCGAGCGGCAGCCGTGCTGTCTGCGTGTTCATGGCGTCGTGCCTTGCTTAGCGCTCAGGGACGCAGGCAATCGGCGACGGTGTGGCCTGCCTCTTCAAAGGCGCGAATGGCCCCTGCGTGCATCTTGATCTGCACCGCGCCGCATGCGCCCTGTGACACGCCGTCAATGTCGCCAAAGCTGATCTTGGCGTATGGTCCGCGCGGAGACCCTTCGATGAAGCGCTGCTTGCCGTCGAGGAAAGCCTTGGTGATCTGGTAGGCGAGTTCCTCGTCCATGGATGCGTTGACGATCTGGCCGAAGGCGGTTGCGAAGCTGTCAAACGTGTCATCGTCGGTTACGATCGTGATATCGTTGCCCGCATAGGCCGCGCGGAACTCCTCGACCGGCATGGAATAAGGCGCGTGACCGGGGGCCGCCAGGATTTGCTGGCCCAGTTCGCTGGCCAGAAGGTCGGATGGCACGTCATGGATGGTGATGCCACCCGCAGCGGCAATGGCAATTTCACGACCCGAGGGCAGACCTTCGGGGATGGTCCAAGCATCCGCCCCACCGCCCGTAATCGTGGAAACCGTATCGGGCCAAGGCGTCTGAATGCCTTCGTAGTCCTCGCCATCCTTTGCGCCCGACAGCAGCTGCACCATCGCCCGGCCAGATGTCAGCGCGGCCCCGCGAGGAGGCCCGTTCCAGATGCGCAGGCCGTTCAGCGACCGGATGTCCTCGACCGGGTTGCTGTTGTAGTAGGCGAATATCTGGGCCGAGCCAGCGTTCCAGAACAGGACGCGCAAATCGGCGGCCATTGCGGCACCGTCCTCGGCACCAACGCCGCTGTAGGGGCCAATGCCACGCGACAACAGGAACGGCAGGATCAGCGGAGCGGGCGCCATATCCAGCCGCCCTTCGGCCACTGCCTGCACCGAGTTCGTCAGCGTCGCGCCTTCGGTGATCTGCAGGGTCGCCACGCCCGCGCTGTCAAGGATCGCGGCCAGGGTGGTGTCGATGTAATGCGGGGTCGATCCCGGTGTCGTCGTCTCTGCCGTCAGCGTTGTTTGTGCGGTTGCCGCAAGCGGCGCCAGTGCAACCGCAGCGCCAAGAAGTGCCGTCTTGATCATGATATCCTCCCTATATGCCGCATCCTCCTCCAAAGACGCGCAGGCCGGAGCCCACGACAACGATTGCAGAATTTATATGACTTGTCACGTAATTTTTTTTGGAC
>CAYXTJ010000149.1:0-3924 GCA_964467715.1 uncultured Sphingomonadaceae bacterium | reverse complement strand
ATGCAACGAAAGTGGCGCGCCTTTTTGCTGGCGTGGCTTCGGAAACCATGGCGAGCGCCATCGGCAGTCCTGCTGAAAGGAACACGCTGGCCAGCGCGCGCAACACCGTCAGTTGCATCAGCGTCTGCGCCCAGATGCCGGCTATGGTGAACGCGCCGAACAGCGCGCAGGCTATCACCAGCATACGCCGGCGGCCGAACCGGTCAGCCATGGGTGAAACCACGAAGGCGCCTACGGCGAGGGCAATCTGTTGCCATACGAAGAGGGTGGCCATGGCTTCAGGCGGCTCGCCGAAACCGGCTGCGATGGCCGGTGCGATCTTGCCGATCATAAACATGTCGAACCCGTCGACGAAACAGATCAATCCGCAAACGAGCAGCACCGCGATCTGGCGAGGGCCGATTTTCTGCCGATCAATGAAGTCTTCGATATCGAAATGCGTCATGCTGCCATTGGCCCTCTTGGATGGACTGCAACTGCCGGTTCTGGCAGCGTGAGAAGCCGGGTGGTCAACCCGCTCTCGCCAGCCTTGGTTGCGCTGATTCAAGATTTAGCGGCTTGGTTTAGGTGCTTGTTTGACTTTGCCAAGTGCAAACAGGCCATGCGTGGACTGACAGCCCCTGCGCCCGCTTGCCAAGCATCGCCATGTTAGGCGTGCTTGGCAGATCAGACAGGCGCCGGGTCGCTCGTGAGCGCCGAAAATACAGGGGGAGTTTCTGGGCACCACGATCCAGCCAGTGTCGGACGACCAGCAAATCGGCCTGCATGACAGCCAGCTCTGGGATTTTCTCGAACTGGTGCCGCTAACTCTTGTTGTCGCTGACACGGAAGGCATCATCCGGGCAGCCAGCAGCAAGATCGAAGAGCAGTTCGGCTATTCCCGCGATGAATTGCTGGGCCAGAACATCTCCATCCTCACCGGGGCCCAGCACGCGCCAAGGCTTGTCGGCATTGGCGAGCAGGAACAGGAGGAGGAACTGTTCGTCAAACTGCCTTATGGCGCGGCGATTGCCCTTGGCGCGGTTGTGGCCTTTGCCGTGATCCACGCTGGCTAGGGGCGCGGTTTCGTGCCGCGCCCCTGCCGCGTTGATCCTCAATAGCCGAGGATCGCCTTCACCTCGCAATATTCCTCCACCGCATAATAGCCGTATTCGCGGCCATTGCCCGACATCTTGTATCCGCCGAAGGCCGCATGGCGTGACCATGCGGGGTAGTTGATGTGCACCTGGCCAGCGCGGATGCGGCCAGCCACGCGGCGGGCGCGCTCGATATCCGATGACTGGACGTGGCTGGACAGGCCATAGATCGTCTCGTTGGCGATGCGGATCGCGTCTTCCTCGTCCTCGTAGGGCTGGATGGAGAGGACCGGGCCGAAGATTTCCTCCTGCGCGATGCGCATTTCGGGCGTGACTTCGGAGAACACCGTTGGCCGCACAAAGAAACCGCGGTTGAGGCCCTGCGGACGGCCTACGCCGCCTGCGATGAGCTTGGCGCCTTCGTCGATGCCGACCTGGATCAGGTCCTGCACCTTGGCGAATTGCGGCGCGTTGGCGAGCGGGCCGAGCACGGCGCTGTCATCCAGCGGATCGGTGACAAGCACCGTGGCTGCTGCGGCGGCGGCAAGTTCTTCCACTTCGGCAAGGCGGCTGCGCGGCACCAGCATGCGCGTGGGAGCGGCGCAGGACTGGCCGCAGTTGCGCATGGAGCCGAGCACGCCCTTGGGCACCACGTCGGCAAAGTCTGCGTCGTCCAGGATGATGTTGGGCGACTTGCCGCCCAGTTCCTGCGTCACGCGCTTCACCGTGGGGGCTGCAGCCTGCGCCACGAGGATGCCTGCACGGGTGGAACCGGTGAAGGACACCATGTCCACCTGCGGTTGCGAGGACATCGCCTGACCCACTACCTCGCCTGTTCCCTGCACAAGGTTGAACACGCCCTTGGGCACGCCTGCATCCTGCATTACCTGCGCAAAGATGTTGGCAGTGAAGGGCGACATTTCGCTGGGCTTCAGCACCATGGTGCAGCCTGCGGCAAGCGCCGGGGCAACCTTGGCGGTGATCTGGTAAAGCGGCCAGTTCCACGGCGTGATCATCGCCACCACGCCAGCGGCTTCCTTGCGGTGGGTGATGCCGTGGATCACTTCCTGGAACTGGAAGTCCTTCAGTACGTCGATTGCGGCGCGAACGTGCTCTATGCCGAACACCACCTGGCCTGCGCGGGCAAAGGTGATCGTCGCGCCCATTTCCTGCACGATGGCCTGCGCCAGTTCCTCGCTGCGTTCCTCCAGCAGGGCGCAGATCTTTTCGAGCAGCGCGAGCCGTTCGGCCGGTTCGGTTCGCGAGAAGCTGTCAAACGCGCGGCGCGCAGCGGCAACGGCAAGGTCCACGTCTTCGGTCGTTCCCGCAGCGATCTGGCCGAACACTTCCTCGTTCGCGGGGTTGATGACGTCGATCAGCTGTGCGTTGGGGCGGTCCACCCATTCGCCGTCGATGAAATGCCGTGGGTCTTTCTGCACTGGTCCGTGATCCTCTCTCTCAATTCGGGCCCCCTAACTGCTGATGGCAGGCGGCGCGGTCAAGGTGCCTTTGGCCATTGCGTGTTTGTGGAAGTCAATGTTAGCTTGCCTTATATGGAACCCGGCGGTTGAGATCCGGGTCCGGGGAGAAGATGAATGGCTTACAAGACCCACACGGGTTCGCTCGATGCCTATGACAAGGGCGTGATCGAGCTGGATGATGATCTCAGGAAATATGCCTTTTCGAACATTTTCGAGGTGGCCGGGCAATCGCAGCCGTTCGAGCGCGTGGCCGTGGTGCAGAACCTTGAATATGTGGCCGAGGTTGTGCGCAGCGAAGGCGAATCCCCGTGGTTTGCCGCCCCGCATGACGAGTTCGCCATCGTGATGGATGGCGAGGTGACCTTCCATTTCGTGAAGCTGGAGGATGACCAGGTTCCCGGCCATGAAGGCGGTGCGATCCGGCTTGGCGCCAAGCCCAACGGCCCGAACATGGGCCGCGTGAAGGCGCGGCGCGGGCACCAGGTGCTGCTGCCCAAGGGTGCCGCCTACCAGATCGTTTCGGACAAGCCGTCCGTCGCCATCCTGCAAACGGTGGACGGGCCGGAAACGGTGAAGAAATGGAGCGAGATCTGCGTGTTGAAGGGAGAGACGGCATGAGCGTTCTTGAAGCAAAGGTGCAGAAGCTCGGCACGGATGAGGCAACCGGCTATTCCAGCTACCAGCTGGGCAGCTTCACCTTCCGCCGTGACGAGTATTTCGCCCATGTCACCTGGCCCAAGGGCAGCCACATCATCGAGGTGGACCGCTTCCTGCGCGCCATGGTGCGCGATATCGGCTGGGGCTTCTTCTACGGCTGGATTTTCTTCGACGATATCTTCGGCACCACCAACCATTATGGCACGGTCGATATCTTCGCCGGCTCCTATGACGAAGGCTGCAAGAAGACGGGGATCGACTTCCTCGAAACCTTCACTGCAGAAGCCGTGTCCGAAGCCTTCGAGACGATCAGCAAGGACTGGATCAGCGAAGGCTATGATCCGCTGAATGCACCGCTGGAAACCGGCACGCCGATCGGCCCCAAGGGCAAGGAGCGGACCGATCCGCTGCTGCGCGCCTTCATCGCGGCCGAGCGGATGCTGGGCCTTGAAGGCGATACGCCGACCCGCAGCGAGGAAGCGGGCCAGAAAATCAACCGCGCCTTCGCCGATCTTGAAATGGATGAGCCGGAGATCGAGTGTGAGGAAGGCTTTGAAGGCCAGCTCCATGCGATCAACCTGTTCGACCATATCGCCCGTTCGGACGTGACGTGGAACCCTTCAATCAGCGCAGTGACGCGGGCCAATATCTGCTGCGTGACCTCCGAGGAGCACATGCGGCCGGTGATCCACGGTAATGACCGCAACGAG
>CAYXTJ010000148.1:1899-3927 GCA_964467715.1 uncultured Sphingomonadaceae bacterium | reverse complement strand
AACTTGGGATCAGGCAGGATTTCCCGCTTCTCGGGACGACGACGACGTGACATTTTCTGTAACTCCTTCGGAGTGGCCACTCACATCAGTGAGCGCCCTGCGGCTCCGGCCCACTCCCCCTCCCGACCACCCGGAGAACACCTTGAAGGTAACCGGGAGGGGGAGCGGTCCTGCGCCGCAGCGTTGAAACCTTACTTCGGACGCTTGGCGCCGTACTTCGAACGGGACTGCCTGCGATCCTTCACGCCCTGCGTGTCGAGAACGCCGCGCAGCACGTGGTAACGCACGCCGGGAAGGTCGCGTACACGGCCGCCGCGGATCAGCACAACGGAGTGCTCCTGCAGGTTGTGGCCTTCGCCCGGAATATAGGCGATGATTTCGCGCTGGTTCGTCAGGCGGATCTTGGCAACCTTGCGAAGTGCCGAGTTCGGCTTCTTCGGGGTCGTGGTGTAGACGCGCGTGCAAACGCCGCGCTTCTGCGGGTTGGCCATCATGGCCGCGGACTTGCTCTTCTTCACGATCGGCTGGCGCGGCTTGCGGACAAGCTGGTTGATAGTAGGCATTAAACGAAATCACCTTAGTTGAAGGTGCCGTCGGAACCAGATGGAATGTATCGGGATCGTGCGAAAGCGGGGCCGCGCCGCTTGGGTGGGCCTGGCGACCATTCGCGCGAGCCTGAAACGCTCCACCTGGTGCCCTCGGGCACCGGTTACTTTGACGGCAGCCCCGCAAGCGGGACGTCACCGGCAATGTTCAGCTCTATATGTCGGAAAAAGGGCAAACCCCCATCCGAGACCGCGCGCCTCTAGCGGGATGAAGATGGAGGGTCAAGTGGATTACGGCTTTAGTCCATGCTAGGAGGCCGGAACACAAGCTGTTAATCTTCGTTAACAGCGCTGAAGCACACGCCCTTAAGCTTTCTGCCCCCTTTTTGGCTTTGCGCTTTCAAAGCATCGAAACGAACCGAGCCCGCCATGACCGCAACGATTGAAGATGCCTTCGACACCCTGACCGAAAAGCAGCGGGAGACCGTGGAGCTGCTCGGCCAGGGTCGTACAAGCAAGGAGATTGCCTCGATGCTGGGCATCTCCGAATCAGCAGCAGTCCAGCGGATCGAGACCCTTCGCGCAAAGTGCGGCGGGATTTTGCGCAAGGACCTTGCCCGAGCATGGCGCGAATACTGCGAAGACCGTGGCACCGAGCAAGCCTGTAAGGATCTTACAGGTAAATCTTTTCAGGTCCCGCCAGCTACAAATTGGCCCGATTATGCCTGGCAGGACGACAGCGGCGATCTGTTGCAACTGGCCGATGCCATGCCCTTCGAAACGCATGCGCCATGGGCCAGCAGCGACGAACCCGAAGTTGTCCCGGAAGTGCTCGACGGTGCTGATGCCGTGCTCAAGAGAACCTTCCTCGCGGTTGGCTTGGCGCTAGGCCTGCTGGTCGCAATGCTCGTGCTCCTGTCGGTGGCTAACGAGCTCGGAGAACTGATCTGAAGCACCAGCGCTGAAACGCCATCCTTCCTGGTTTGGGTTTCGCCCCGGCATTGAGCGTGCCGGTGCTGGAGAATTTCTGATGTTGACCATCGAAGCAGCTGGCGCCCGCGTGGCGCAGGACCTCGAAGATGCTGAACGCCTCACCAATGAAAGCCTGCGCGCCCTGGCTCGCCTGCAACTGAGCATGATGAACTTGCGGCTCGACACCGATCTGCCGCAGTACCAGGGGCAGACCGCCGTTATTCGCCTGCAGGAAGCGCAGAAGCAGATGGTTGACGCGATGAGCAACCTCACCCGGGTGCACAAATCCATGCGTGACGACTTCACGAAGATCACCAGCCTGCCCGATGAGCCGGGCCGCTGCCCGGCCAATGGCCTCGCCGCAGCGGAAAAAACGGCAGCCTGAGAACGAGAGACTACAGCGCGTCGGAACGGTAAGTGACTCGCCATGGACGCGCTGTTTCTCGAATTTCGGGCCTACATCCAGTACCTGCTGATATTCGCATTGACGGCCTATGCGTTCCTCAGGGGG
>CAYXTJ010000148.1:0-1799 GCA_964467715.1 uncultured Sphingomonadaceae bacterium | reverse complement strand
GGTGCTGACGAGACTTCCGTCCTACATCCAGATTATCGCTCTGGCGCTTGGCCTCATCGCACACCGGCGAAGAATAAGGCGCTTCGGCACGTACCGATCCTGGCGCAATTCCTGAAGCCGATCCTTGGCAAACAGGCAGACCGGGAAGCTGAAAGACTGATCAAGCGCTTTGGCTGCATTGCCAATATTCTCGACGCCAGCCCGGCCGCGTTGCAAGCGGCGCTGCACGACAGGCCCGAAATTGCCAATGCGCTGATCGCAGCGAGGAAGCTGGCAGTTGTCGGATGGTCGGAAAACCTCATCGGACAAACGGTCGATCCTGAAAACGCACGACTGGCAGCCTATCTGGTCAGCCAGCTGCAGAACCCTCGGAAAGAGCGGTTGCAGGCGATCTATCTTGACCGGAACCGTCGATTCATCTGCGACGAGCGTGTGTGCGCGGGTCAGGGCCACAAGCTGACGCTGCACACGCGGAAGCTGATCCACCGGGCGCTGGAGCTAAACGCCTTCGGATTGATTATCGCGCACAATCATCCGTCCGGCTCAACCGTCCCCAGCAAGTCAGACCGCGAGGCGACTGCGCGGCTGCGCACGATCACGGCAGCCGTCGGGATCGATCTGATCGATCATTTCATCATCGCCAGAGGAACCGCATTCAGCATGCGCCTCGAAAACACTCTCTAATCAATGAAACCGAACCGAAAGGAATACACCATGGGGCAAGCCTTCAAGAACAGGGATCCCAAGATCCAGGCCTACATCAAGTTGCACGAATACGGCACGCTGGATCAGGTGCTCGCCTCCAACGTGTCACTGGAAGTCAAGGCCGCCTGCATCGAGATGGCAATCGAGATGCGCGAAGCGGCCAAGCAGAGCTAAGCAGCCACCCATCCTTGCCAACGCAAGGTGCAAAGCGAGGAAACACGACAAAATATTACAGACCGAATCAACCTCGCCTCTGGTATCACGCCGGAAACTCCCTTAACCTGCCGGACATAATCACATTGGGAAGGGAGCCCGATCATCATGGCCCGCAACGGTCTTTTCGCGAAATTCGCCATCGCTGCCGGTGTCGCCTCAATGGCGCTCACCGCAGGCATCGCCGCCGCGCAGGAACGCCCGGCTGACCTCACCTACCTGCCGCCGGTGCCTACCGACTATGAGCCGGACAAGCTGCCTTGGGGTGATTATGACTTCACCGGCACCTTCCCGATCGAGCCGATCAACAACGGCCACATCCTGTTCCAGCGCCCCGCCCATTACGGGGATCGCTTCTGGGTAAATGACGAGGAATTCGAGCGGCGCCTGGCCGCTGCGCGCGGGAATGACGGCAATTTCACGCAAGCCAACGAAAACGGCATCGGCGCAGGCGGCACCACCGGGCTCGAGGCGTGGTTCCTCAATACCGACTGGGCCAAGTCCACCGCGATGCTCGTCTCACCCGCAGACGGCCAGCTGCCCGCCCTGACACCTGAAGCGATGGAGCTGTTCAAGGAAGGCCGCAGCGGCTGGGTGCCGGGCCAGGCCTATGACTGGGTGGACGATTTCGACAGTTGGGACCGCTGCGTGTCGCGCGGTTTCCCCGCCTCGATGTACCCGTTCCGCTACAACAACGGCATCCGCGTGTTCCAGAGCCCGGGCTACATTACCATCGTGCTGGAAATGCTCGGCACCCGCGTGGTCAAGATCTATGACAGCAAGGAAGCTGCCCACGCCGCCAAGTGGGACGAGAGCGTGGAAGCCTGGATGGGCAATTCGCGCGGCTGGTGGGAAGGCAAGACGCTGGTGATCGAGACAAC
>CAYXTJ010000147.1:0-3933 GCA_964467715.1 uncultured Sphingomonadaceae bacterium | reverse complement strand
CTGGGGCATTGAGGCAAGCAGGCCTGCGCGCGACGCTATTGCGCCAGCTTCTCGCGCTCCATTTCGCGGATCATCGGCTGCAAGTGCGGGTTGTAATAGGCGATCACGTCCCAGTCGCAGACCTTCTCGTAATGGCTGACCAGCCGCGTTCCATCCCAGCGATGCAGCGCATAGCTGGGCGGTTCGGTGGTGATCAGCGCGCGGGCATCGGGCCTGTCGGCCGAAATCGGGCGCAAATCCATGCTCACCAGCGGCGCGACCGACGGTGTGACACTCAAGCGGATGCCGCAGAAATCCGTCACGATCTGGCGGTGGAGATGGCCGCAATGGATGGCCTGCACCTGGTCCATCCCATCAAGCGCGGCGGCAAGGTTGAGGATCCATTGCTCATCGGCCCGCGGGTCCATCCAGCCAATACCGGCCACGACAGGCGGGTGATGCATGAAGATCACCGTGGGCGTATCGCGATTGGCCTCCAGCTTGCCGCGCAGCCAGTCCCGCCGCTTGTTGCAGAAGGCGCCGCCATGACGGCCCATTTCCAGCGTATCGAGCAGGATGATGAGCAGGCCGTCCTTCTCGAACGCGGTCTGGATGAAGCCGTCACCTTCGTGCCTCGTATCCGGGAAGGCAGCCAACAGGCCTTCGCGGCTGTCATGGTTGCCCACCATCACGTGTACGGGGAAAGGACATTCGGCGAGCAGGTTCGCCGTCTTTCGGAAGCTCTCCTCGTCACCGCGGTCGGTGATGTCGCCGGAACAGATCAGCAGGTCCGGCGTGTTGGGCTGCTTCAACAGGCGGTCGAGCGTGGCGCGGAACCGCTGGCGGTTCAGCTCCTCCGGATGGGCGTCTGGTTCGAACCCGATATGGATATCCGTCATTTGCGCGATGATCATCTGCGCGCTCTCCCGTGGCGAGCCTGTTGCCAGTCTATCTCTAATTTCGTTCCCGCAAGGAAAGGTTACCTGCGATCCGCGGGGGTGCCGCGGCTGCGCCCTCGCGCGGGTGATAGGAATGGCACATGGCGCAGCCCGAGGGGACTTCGGCCGTCAGCGAATTCTCGCCCTCGTGACAATCGCGGCAGGAGGACAGGTTGGGCAACAGCAGATCGCTTGCATCGCTGGAGGTATCGGCGGCGTGGCAGGTGGCGCAATCTTCCTGGGTATGCGCGTCATGGTCGAACCAGCCATGCATCATGAAGCGGGCCGTCTGCGTGACAGGAGCCACGGACAGGACGCCGCCTGCGCCATCGCCGGGATAATGGCATTCGCCGCACAACCCGTCAGGCTCCAACGCGTTTGAGCGCAACACGGCTGGGGCAACGCTGCTGAAATTGCCGTAATAGAGGCCGCCTTCGGCAAATTCACCCGGCCGGCGGCGCCCGGTGGTGATCGGGCGACGCGGGCTGCGATCGGCAGCCATCAGGTCTGCCTCGATCTGGTCGATATTGCCATGGCTCAGCGTGCGGAACGTGGTTCCGACGCGGTCATAGACAAGGCTGTGACAGGCCTCGCAGTTGTCCTCCATGTTGACCGGCAGGAAACGCACGCCGTCCGCCGTGGGCGTGTGGCAGCTGCTGCATTCGAGCATATCGCCATAACCGGCCTGTTCGCCAAGCCGGCGGGCCATCTGCGTCACCCCGCTTTCCGGATCGAGGTGCAGATCGTGCGGGAAGCGCAGGCCGTTCCAGTCCCTCGGGTTGGCGGAAAGCGATGTGCGAACGGTTTCAACCGCTCCCTGCCGGGGCAAGACGGCCACCTTGAATTCGGGATGCAGCTCGCCAAAGTCCGCCGCATTGCCCAGCTGGGTATCGGTCAGGCGGCTAGCCAGCGTGTCATGGCAATCGGCGCAGAACTGCTGTGCCGTCGGCTCCATGCGGCCTGCACCTTCGTGTTCGGTGTGGCAATCGGTGCAGGCACCCGGACCGGGCTTGTTGAAGGCATGGGCGATATCCCACAGCAGCGCGTCCGCGCCGTGGGGGGCAGGCATGCCCAGCGCCATCCGGGTATCAGCGGCGTGGTCGGCAATGCCTTCATGGCAGGTGAGGCAGGTCTCGTCGCGCACCGCCACGAAAGGCTCGGTGTGGCAAGCCTCGCAATTGTCCTCCAGCCCGTGGTGGACGGAAGACAGATCGCCCGTGCTCCAGCTGGCATCCATCAGCACGGCGCCCTCGCCTTCGATGTCCGGCTCCTCTTCCACGCGGGTAAGATGGGAGAAGACAGGTACGGCGAGGAATAGCAGGAGGATGGCGGTCAGCGCGATCCATGACATGGCGCGCTTGCCGGGCAAGGCACCGCCAAGCGAGAAACCGCGCAGGCGGTCCTTGCCCTCGCCCTCGTCATCGGCGCGCTGGCGTACGGTGATGGCAACCCGGCCATCGTCCTCGCGCGAGAATTCGAGCAGGTAGGAGCCGACACCCAGCTCCGCACCCTTGGCGGGATCGATGCTGGCAGACTGCATGTTGCGGCCATCGATGGTGAAACCCAGAGAGGCGACTGCATCCAGCTTCAACCCCCCACCCGGCGTGGTGGTGATGCGCACATGCTGCTGTTCCACCGCAAGGTCGGGCAGGTGGATCGCGCAACCGGCATTGCGGCCGACCAGAACCTCGTCGGCAGCCACTTCCCGCTCCCGGACGATCTCTCGCCCGGCGGCCGTGAAGTCTATGCTGCGTATCCGGAAATCCATGCGCGCCCTCACCAGTAGTAGAATACGCTGACGATATGCGCCGTCAGCGCGCCGAGCAGCGCGATGGTGACCGGCACATGGATGTAGAGCCAGATTTCCAGCAGCGCCTTGATGCGCAGGTGGCGGCGGATCTGGTCCAGCTGGGCCTTGCGCTTGCGCAGCAGGGAAAGGACCTTGGCGGTAGCCGGATCGCCTTCCCGATCAGCCAGCATGTCGAGCGCTTCGGTGGTGCGGCAATTGCGGTAATTGCCCGAAAGCCGCGCCCCGAGCCCGCCTGCGAACGTATCCTGCTCCAGCGCGGCGATCACGAAATCGCTCTCCGCGCGGCCGAGCGGCTGCGCGGCCTTTTCCAGCTGCCGGTCGATCGCATCGAGCGCATCCAGCATCTGGCCCTTGGTCATTTCGCGCCGGTTGTTGGACAGCGCGACCGGCAGGTTGGCATAGACCGAGATGCCGTAGATGCCTGACAGGATCACCACCATCATCAGCGCGTAGGCCAGTGTGTGGACGTTCCAGCCGAACTGGAATCCGGTGTGCAACGTGGCGATCACGATCAGTGCTAGGCCAAGGTAGACATGGGCGGATGTCCACGCCTTCAGCGACCACTTGCCCGCCGTCATCTTGCGCTTGCGGATACCCAGCAGCGACAGCCACACGATCAGCAGCGCGCCGATGGTGCCCAGCGTATAGCCATACCAGCTGCCCCCGTTGTGGCGCGGTTCCACGTCCACGAAGGCATAGGAGACGATCGCCACCAGGCACAGGATAAGCGCCAGCTTGAGCCAGCGCAAGCGCTTGTGCGAAAGGAACCCCTCGTGGTCGCTGGCGCGTTCGCGGCGCGGGTTTTCGTCTTCGGCGACAGTGGCCATCAGTCGATCCCTTCCTGCGTTACCGAGAGGAACTTTTCAGGCGTCACGCGTATAGCGGCACCCGTGGGACAGGCGCGGACACAGGCCGGCCCACCTTCGATGCCCAGGCACATGTCGCACTTGATCGCCAGCTTGGCGGTAGTGGTGCCCTGCTCTTCCGCCTTTTTCTTGCGCCAGCCATAGCTTGCCTCGCCCGGCCCCGGGCCGGTGCCGAACAGCAGCCAGCTGAGCAGGCCCGGTTTTTCCGGCGGGCGGGCATCCATGCGGATCACGCCATAGGGGCAGTTGCGCTGGCAATTGCCGCAGCCGATGCAGGTGTCGTCGATGAAGACCTCGCCGTCCGGGCCGCGCTTGATCGCGTTGGGTGGGCAGTCGGCCA
>CAYXTJ010000146.1:0-3934 GCA_964467715.1 uncultured Sphingomonadaceae bacterium | reverse complement strand
CATGCCGCCCATCATCATGGCCTGCATGGGATTGCCCGCCTGAGAGGCGAATCCCGCTCCTTCGATCCGCAACCGGTTCTCGTCACGCAAGCTGGCAGTTACGAAAGCCGTGCTGACCGGGAAGCCTTCGAGCACGGGGAAGGTAAAGTCATGCGTCAGGCGGCTGGATATCCCGAAGTGGACGTCAAACACGCCATCTCCCAGATGCTCCACGCTGTTCCACCCGGTCTGCCGTTCCAGGTTTTCGGCAAACGCCGTCGCTGCATCGGGGTCAGACAAGTCCGCGCTGCCCATCATCGCCATCATCATGGCGCGTTGCTGCTCCTGTTCGGCGGCACGGTCGCGCAGCTTCTTCTCGGTGCAGGGTCGGCTTTCCAGCGTTACCTCGGCGATGCAATCTTCGGCCATTTCGGCGGCATTGGCCATTTCGGCCAAGTCGCCCATGGCGGTGATCACGATCTCGCCGTCATAGGTGAAGCTGAATGTGCCGGACTTGCGTACATCCATCGTCGCTTCGAACTGGCCGGGGATCAGGAAACACCCGGTAAGCGCGAGGCTGGCTGCCATGGCTGCGCCTGCTGCCAGCGCGGACCTGATGGGCTGCATGGTCATTCTTCTTCCCTCTTTTTGGCCGGTTCAGCCTTGCCTTGTGGCGACTGCGTAAAGCGCGATTGCCGCAGCATTGGACACGTTCAGGCTTTCCATTGCGTTACTGATCGGCAGACGGGCCAGATTGTCGCAATGCGCGCCGATATTGTGGCGCATGCCTTCGCCTTCCGCTCCCAGCACGATGGCGACCGGTCCGGTCGGCAGCGAAGCGGCAAATTCGTCCTCTGCCTCGCCTGCAAGGCCGATGCGCCAGTAACCGGCCTCGGCCATCGCTTCCAGGGCGCGGGCAAGGTTGACAACGCGTACCCATGGAACCTTCTCGAGCGCGCCCGAGGCGGACTTGGCCAGCACGCCGCCTTCGGGCGGGGCATGGCGATCCTGCGTCACGATGGCTGCGGCGTTGAACGCGGCGGCAGAGCGCATGATCGCGCCGACATTGTGCGGATCGGTCACCTGGTCGAGCACGACTATCGGTCGAGCAGGATCGGCATCCAGAACGTCTTCGAGATGCAGATCGCGCAGCGGCTCGCATTCCAGCACCAGCCCCTGATGCGGGGCATCGCGCGCCACAAGACGGGCAAGGTCTTCAGGGCCGGCATATTCCAGCGGGAAATCCGGCGGGAGTTCGCCATCGAATGATTCGATGCCTTCGCGCGTCGCCCACAGCTTGCGGTGGTTTCTGAGCGGATTCATCAGCGCGGCTTCCACCGCGTGCCTTCCCCACAAACGTACCGCGCCCTGCGACGCACGGCCCGAACCGCGTCCGCCTTGCATGCGGGCTTCTCGCCCGCGCAACTTCTTCTTTTCGTCCTTCTTGGCCATGATAATTCCTTCTTTGATGCGGCTCCTGCCAGCGTGGGCATTGACAGGCAAGCGCGGCTTCGCCATTGGGGCGCCTCTCGGCCGGAGGGGCGGACATCCGCTCCCTTCTTGCAAGGCGGGTTTTCCCGCATCCGGCATCCGGTGGACAGGTGGCCGAGTGGTTAAAGGCAGCAGACTGTAAATCTGCCCGCGCAAGCGTACGCTGGTTCGAATCCAGCCCTGTCCACCACCGCCACCTTCCAGCACTCGACGAAACCTGTCCGATGCCTCTTGCGGGTTTCAGCACGGCTTGTGTGGCGGCAAGTCAGGGCCTAGATGCAGGACATGGCAGGTGAACTGAAAGACAATCGCGGTCGCGGCGATGCAGAGTGGAGCTGGCCTTCGGTACATCCCGAAGGGCGCAAGTTCGGGTTGATCGGCGTTGGCGTGTCGCTGCTGGGATTCCTGATGGCAGGGCCGTGGATCGGCCTCCCGCTGCTTGGTGTCGCCACCTTCATCTTCGCCTTCTTTCGCGATCCGGAACGTGTTGTGCCGCAGGGCGAGAGGCTGGTGGTATCTCCGGCTGACGGTCTGGTTTCGCTGATCTCGCAAGTACCGCCGCCGGTGGAATTGCAGGGCGATGACGGCACAGGGCGCGGGCTGGGTAGCGATCCGGTGACGCGTATCTCCATCTTCATGTCGGTGTTCGACGTGCACATCAACCGGGCGCCTGTTTCGGGAACGGTGCGCCGGATCATCTATATTCCCGGCCGCTTCATGAATGCCGACCTCGACAAGGCGAGCGAAGAGAATGAGCGCCAGCATATTCTGGTGGAGCGAGCCGATGGCACGCCCATCGGTTTCACCCAGATTGCCGGTCTTGTGGCACGGCGCATTGTGCCGTTCGTCAAGCCGGGTGACATTGTTGCTGCCGGCCAGCGGGTGGGCCTGATCCGCTTTGGCAGCCGCGTGGACGTTTATCTGCCCGCCGGCACCGATTCGAAGGTGCTGCTGGGCCAGCGCGTGATCGCGGGCGAGACGATCCTGGCAGAAACCGGCACACAGGCGCTGCTCGAAGGCGTAAGCCTGTGAGTTCGGACCACACGGATATCGACGAAGAGAACTGCGATCTCGAACCCGGCCGCGACTGGGCGGGGCCGCGGGCAAGCGAGGATGACCCACCTGAACCAGTAGGGGCAAAGCCGCGCGGGCTTTCGCTGCGGTCTGTCATTCCCAATGCCATTACCGCTGCGGCACTGTGTTCGGGGCTTACCGGCATCCGCTTCGCGATCGAGGGGGATTGGGAAAAGACGCTGTTTGCCATCCTGCTGGCAGGAATGCTGGACGGGATCGATGGGCGAATTGCTCGCTTGCTGAAGGCGCAATCCCGCTTCGGGGCGGAGCTGGACAGCCTGGCTGATTCACTCAGCTTCGGGATGGCACCTGCCCTGGTCATGTTCCTGTGGTCCTTGCAGGACCTGCCTCGCTTCGGCTGGTTTGCCGCGCTCGGCTTTGCGATTTGCTGTGCCCTGCGCCTTGCGCGGTTCAATGCGCAGATCGATACCGAGGAACAGCCGCACAAGTCGGCCGGTTTCCTCACCGGCGTCCCCGCGCCAGTCGGGGCGGGGCTGGCGTTCCTCCCGGTCTACCTCTGGCTGGCGACGGATGAGCCGTTCTTCCGTGAGCCGGTGCTGGTGGCAGGCTGGATGGTGCTGATCGCGATCCTGATGATTTCCAACCTCGCCACGCTCAGCTGGCGTTCGATCCGCCCGGTGAAGGACTTGCGAATTGCCGCCATCGCTCTGGTGGGCTTGCTGGTTGCCGCGCTGCTGACTGAGCCGTGGTGGACGCTGGTGCTGATCTGTGCGATCTACCTCTTGCTGATGCCCTGGGGCATCATCCGCTACGGCAGGATCAAGCGCCAGCGGAAGACTGCGGCCACAGGCTAGCAAATTCCTCTTCCCGCTTGCGACGGGCTGGGGCGGGAAGGGCGAAGCGGCGCTGCCTGCCGTAACGCGCATCGATGCGGGCGATTTCGGCCAGGATGGCGAGACCCTTGCGCGTGCCGCACAGGACAGAAAGATAGACCGTCAGGAGCGAGAAGAAGGCTGCGAGGCCGAAAAGCAGGGAGATGGCAATCGCGGACATGACGGTGTTTCCTGTGCAAGTTCTTAATTTGTTCCACACTGTTCTCATTTCGTTCCTCTTCTGTCAAGCGCCTTTGTTGCAGCGGCTGGTTTGCGCAAGATTTGGGGTGGCATTTTCTCCTCACAGCCGCTAAGGGCCGCCGCGTCGTCTGCAATCCTGCCATTCCGGCAGGGGAGCGAAGGCGGCAAATCCACATGGATGGCACACATCACCGGTGCCGCATCCGGCTAATTGGCCTGATCCGGTTCCCCGCTGTCCAGAGGCTAAACCGGAAGGAATTCTATTATGGCGGCTGCTACCGTCACCATGCAGCAATTGATCGAGGCCGGCGCACACTTCGGCCACCAGACCCACCGCTGGAACCCGCGGATGAAGC
>CAYXTJ010000145.1:0-3994 GCA_964467715.1 uncultured Sphingomonadaceae bacterium | reverse complement strand
TGTTCGCGCAGCAAGGCCTCGCGCATCACCATGTCATCCCATTCCATCACGTAGGTGCGCACGGCAAGGCGGTCCACCGGCGGGGTCTGGATGGTGGAGAGTTCGCGCAGGCCGCTCATCGCCATTTGCAGCGTGCGCGGAATGGGCGTGGCGGTGAGGGTCAGGACGTGCACATCGGTGCGCAGCTGCTTCAGCCTTTCCTTGTGGGTGACACCGAAGCGCTGTTCCTCGTCCACAATCACCAGGCCAAGGTCCTTGAACTTCGTCTGCTTAGACAGGATCGCGTGGGTGCCGATCACGATGTCCACGGTGCCTGCTTCCAGTCCTTCGCGCGTGGCCTTCATTTCGGCTTGCGGGACAAGGCGCGAGAGGCGGCCGACCTTTAGTGGGAAACCTGCAAAACGTTCGGCAAAGCCCTGGTAATGCTGGCGGGCAAGCAGGGTGGTGGGTGCGACCACGGCAACCTGCTGGCCTGCCATGGCGGCAACGAAGGCAGCGCGCAGGGCAACCTCGGTCTTGCCGAAGCCCACGTCGCCGCACACGAGCCGGTCCATCGGCTTGCCTTCCGCAAGATCCTTCAGCACGTCATCAATGGCGGCATCCTGATCGTCCGTCTCTTCCCACGGGAAGCGATCAACGAACTGGTTGTAGCTGGAGTCCTCCACCTCCAGCACCGGCGCCTTCTTCAGCGCGCGCTGGGCGGCGACCAGCATCAGCTCTCCGGCGATTTCGCGAATGCGCTCCTTCAGCTGGGCGCGGCGCTTCTGCCATGCTTCGCCGCCGAGCCTGTCCAGCATCGCGCCTTCTTCGGACGAGCCGTAGCGCGAGAGGACATCGATATTCTCAACCGGGATATAGAGCTTGTCGCCGCCGCGATATTCGAGGCAGACGCAGTCATGCTGGCTCTTGCCCACGGGCACGGGTTCAAGGCCGAGATACTTGCCGATGCCATGGTCGATATGGACGACAAGATCGCCGCGCCGCAGCGCCTGCAATTCGGCGAGGAAGGCGTCAGCATCCTTCTTCTTCTTGCGGCGGCGGACTAGGCGATCGCCCAGCAGGTCCTGTTCGGTGACCAGTTCCAGCTCGTCGTTCGAGAACCCGGTGTCGAGCGGCAGCACCAGCGCCACCGCCTTCGCGCGGCCTGATGCCTTGGGCGCGGACATGTCGAGCGCTTCCTGCCAGCTTTCGGCCAGCGCCACTTCGGTGCCGGCTTCCGCCATGATGGAAGCGATGCGGCTGCGCGACCCTTCGGAATAGGCCGCAAACAGCGGCCGCTTGCCCACCTTGGCCAGCGCGGCGAAGTGCTTGGCGGCTGCTTCGTAAGTGTTCTTGCCGGCAGAGCGTTCGGGCGTGAAATCGCGTGCGGACCTGAACCCGAAATCGACCACCTTGTCGGTTTCGGGTTCAGCGAAGATTACCGCCTTGTGGATCGGCTGCGCGGTTACGGCCGCGTCCAGCTCCTCGCGCTTCAGGTAAAGGGAGGCGGGGTCAAGCGGGCGGTATGAACCGGCTGCCTGGCCCGAAACCTCACGGCGCTGGCGGTGATAGTCGGCAATATCGGCAAGCCGTTCTTCGGCTGCCTGCAAAGCGCCGGCATCGATCACCACCTCGTCATCGGGCTTCAGGTAATCGAACAGCGTTGCCAGCTTGTCTTCCAGCAGCGGCATCCAGTGTTCCATGCCGGCCAGCCGCCTGCCTTCGCTCACCGCCTCGTAAAGCGGATCCTGCGTGGCGGTGGCTCCGAACATTTCGCGGTAGCGGCTGCGGAAGCGCTTGATGGCAACATCATCGATCAGCGCCTCGCTGGCCGGCAGCAGCAGGTGCCCTTCCACCGTGCCGGTGGTGCGCTGGGTCTGCGGATCGAACAGGCGCAGAGACTCCAGGTCATCGCCGAAGAAATCGAGCCTGAGGCCGCCTTCAAGGCCTGAAGGGTAGATATCGAAAATGGAACCGCGCACCGCGAATTCGCCAGTGTCCACCACCGTATCGGTGCGGCTGTAACCCTGCCGCTGGAGCAGGGCGATCAGGCTGTCATGGCCGATCTCGATCCCCGGTTTCAGTTCGCGAACCGCCTCGCGAATGCGGAACGGGGTGAGCACGCGTTGCAGCACCGCGTTGATCGTGGTGACCAGCAGTTGCTTCTTCCGCGTGCCCGATTGCAGGCGGTAGAGCGCCGAGAGGCGCCGGGCAGAAACAGACAGGGCAGGGCTGGCCCGGTCAAACGGCAAGCAATCCCACGCGGGAAATTCGATCACCTGCAATTCCGGCGCGAAGAACTGCGCGGCATCCGTCACCGCGCGCATGGCGGCATCGTCCGGCGCGATGAACACAGCACGGCCGGTGCTGGCGCGGGCGAGGTCTGCCAGCACGAGCGGCTGGCTGCCACGCGCGACACTGGCCAGCGTCAGCGGCTTTTTGGCAGAAAGAATGCGTGAAAAATCAGTCATCTGGCGGTCTGGCGTGCTCGGCGATAAAGGCGTGTGGTGCACGCGCAATTGCCCGCCGGCGCGATTTTGAGGGTCTCGCAGGCGGGTTCGGGAATATGTTCGCGGTGCCCTATGACGATTGCCGGATCAGGGCAAGGGGGACCTATGGCCAGATCGAGCGGTCAGATGGAGACGTAATCGATGCGTTGCAGCTTCTCGAGCTGGGGCCCGTGGAAGGCTTCCGGTGCTTCCTGCGTCTTCAGCGCCCATGCCATCACGTCCACATCGTCATGGTCCAGCAGCGCTTCGAACCAGGCCATTTCGGCCTCGTCCCATTCGGCATGGTAGGTGTCGAAAAAGCCGCCGACGATGTAATCGGCTTCACGCGTGCCGCGATGCCATGCGCGGAATTTCATGCGGGCGAGGCGCTGCGTCTTTTCGGGGGACTGGCTCATGCGGGCCTCCTACCGCCTCGCGCCAAGTTGCGCTAGAGCCAAGCCATGCGGCCTGACATTCTAAACCCCCTGTTTGCCGAAACGGACAGCCTTGATGGCGTGGGGCCGAAGCTGAAGAAGCCGCTGGCGCGCCTGCATATCGATCAACTGCGTGACCTTGCCTATCACCTGCCGGACCGCTTCGTGACGCGCCGCGCGGTGATGGACCTCGATGAAGCGGGCGAGGGCGAGCAGATCATCGTCGCGCTGACACCCACGGAGCATCGCGCCGCGCGCAATCCGGGGCGCGGGCCGTACCGGGTGCTGGCGCAGGACGGAAAAGGCAATATCTGCGCGCTTACCTATTTCGGGCGGGCGAGCTATTCGGCCAAGAAGCTGCTGCCCGTGGGTGAAAAACGTTGGGTTGCAGGCCGTCTGGACCGGTTTGGCGACATGCTGCAGATCGTCCATCCCGATCATATCGCGGAAGACAGCAGCACGCTTGCCGCGAACCAGGTTGAACCTGTGTACCGCCTTGCCGAAGGCCTTACCCAGCCGCGCATCGCCGCGATGGTGGCGCAAGCGCTCGCTGCCGCGCCGGAACTGCCCGAATGGATCGAGCCGGGCGTCTTGCAGCAGCAGCAATGGCCCGCATGGCGCGATGCACTGGCGCTGGCCCACAAGGGGGAAACCGCCAAGGCGCGTGACAGGCTCGCTTATGACGAGCTGTTCGCCAATGCGCTGGCGCTGATGCTGGTGCGCCAGTCCAACCGCAAGCGGCGCGGGCAGGGCCTGCAGGGTGACGGGCATTTGCGAGACAAGCTGCAGCTGCCGTTCCCGCTCACCGGCGCGCAGCAACGCTCGATCCACGAGATTACCGGCGACATGGCGCAGGAAGCGCCAATGCTGCGTTTGCTGCAAGGCGATGTCGGCGCGGGCAAGACGGTGGTGGCGCTGGAAGCCATGCTGGCGGCGGTGGAAGCAGGCGCGCAGGCGGCGCTGCTGGCGCCCACGGAAATCCTCGCTCGCCAGCATTTCGAGACGCTGCGCAGCATGGCCAAGCCTACTGGCGTGGAGATCGCGCTGCTGACGGGACGGGACAAGGGCAAGGCGCGCGAAAGCATTCTCATG
>CAYXTJ010000144.1:0-4053 GCA_964467715.1 uncultured Sphingomonadaceae bacterium | reverse complement strand
GTATGAGGGATCGGCGCGATATCCGGGATATTGCTCGGGATACGGATGGCGAAGCGCCCCGGTTTGACCGCACGCGCATCGCGCTCGCTTTCATTGGCCTTGCCGGTGCACTGGCCGTTCTGGCCATGAACACGCAAATGTAGCCAGCAGATCGCGGGCTTTACCGCTCCAGCCGGAAGCCCTCGTAACCGGCATCGGCAACTTCATTGCACTTTTCGCGATAGGCGCCCACGCCGCCGACATAGGGCATGAACACCTGCCGCCCGTCCTTCGTCGCGCCCTGATACCAGCTGTTGGCCTTGGGGAAGAGAGTGGCGTGCGCCACTTCATGCGCATGGTCCATCCATGCGCGCTCAGCGTCGCCATCGGCTTCGATGACGGCCACCCCCCTGTCGCGCATGTCTGCCATGCAGCGCGCCACCCATTCGACATGCTGCTCGATGGAAACAACAACGTTGGAGAGGACTGACGGGCTGCCCGGGCCCGTAATGGTGAACATGTTGGGGAAGCCTTCTACCGCAAGGCCAAGATAGGCACGCGGCCCCATGTCCCATTCATCGCTGATCGAGCGGCCCGCCCGCCCGCGAATGTCGATCGCCTTGATGGCGCCCACGCAGGCATCGAAACCGGTGGCGAGGATGATGACATCAGCCGGATATTCGCCTTCGGTGGTAACCACGCTGTTGGCGGTGACCCTCTGCACTGCCTCCTCGCGCACATCAACCAGCTCCACATTGTCGCGGTTCATCGCTTCGTAGAAGCTCACCTCCGTGCACAGGCGGCGCGATCCCATGGGGTAGCCATGCGGGGTAAGCTTGCGCGCCTTTTCCGGGTCCTGCACCAGTGCGGCGATCTTGCGGCGCGCGAAATCGGCAGCATAGGCGTTGGATTCCTCGTCAAACAGCAAGTCTTCATAGGCTTGCAGAAGCCCCGTGGTCCCGGCTTTCCAGGCCTTTTCCAGCCGCTCTTCGCGCGCATCGGGATCATCCGCTTTCGCGCTGCCCGGCCATGCATCGTGGAACCAGCCGAGCGGCGATGTCCGCGCCCGCTCTCGCAGGGCAGGATATTCCGGCAGCAAGTCCTCGAGATAGTCCTCGGGCAAGGGATGGTTCCCAGCCGGTACGGCAAAGTTGGGTGTGCGCTGGAAAACGGTGAGCCTGTTGGCGATCTTCGCCACTTCGCCCACCACCTGAATGCCGGTGGAACCGGTGCCGAAATGGCAGACATTCTTGCCCCGGAGGTCCACGCTGTCATCCCACTGCGCGGAATGGAGCACGGTGCCTTCGAAGTTTGCGAGGCCGGGAATGTCGGGCATCTTCGGCGCAGACAGCGCGCCGGTGGCCAGAATCAGGTGCTGCACATCACAGCTGGCGCCAGTATCAGTCTCTACCTGCCAGCGGCTTCGATCCTCGTCCCAATGCGCCGCGGTGACGCGGGTATCGAGGCTGATATCGCGGTTGAGGTCATACCGCTCGGCGACATGCTTCAGATAACGCAGGATTTCCGGTTGCGCGGCATAGCGTTCGGACCAGCGCCATTCCTTCTCCAGTTCGGGATCGAAGCTGTAGGAATACTCGATACTGGGAATATCGCACCGCGCACCGGGATAGCGGTTCCAGTACCACGTGCCGCCAACGCCGCTGCCAGCTTCCACCACGTGGGCGGTGAAGCCCTGCTGGCGCAGCTTGTGCATCATGTAGAGGCCTGAAAAACCCGCGCCGAC
This sequence comes from uncultured Sphingomonadaceae bacterium, assembly GCA_964467715.1. Lineage (GTDB taxonomy): Bacteria > Pseudomonadota > Alphaproteobacteria > Sphingomonadales > Sphingomonadaceae > Alteraurantiacibacter. The sequence goes on along the minus strand of CAYXTJ010000144.1, from coordinate 2,330 downwards.
AATCAGCGCGTCGAGTGACTGTTCCTCAGGCACCTCAGTCTCCCATGCGGGCCTTCAGGAAAGCCCCCGCCCCGTCAAGCGCAGCACGGGCTTCCGGCAGCATGAAGTGGAAGCTCTGGAAAACATGCAGCATTTCGGGGAAAATCTCGAGCTGGACATGGGTTTCGGCAGCCCCCGCCCGCTCTGCCACCATGATGGAATCGCCTAGCAGGATTTCTGAGGAGCCGACCTGCACCAGCAGCGGCGGCAAGCCGGAAAGGTCCGCATTGACAGGCGATGCCAGCGGGTGGTCCGCATCCTGCCCGGCGAGGTAATGCGCGGCAGATGCCACCAGCCCCGGCTTGTCCAGCGCGGGATCGGCATCGGCCTTGCCGGCAATCAGCGGGTGCGCACAGGACAGGTCCGCCCACGGGCTGAGCAGGTAGGCGGCAGCGGGCAGTTCCACGCCTTCGTTCTTCAGGCTGACGAGCAAGGCCAGCGTCAGACCGCCGCCAGCGGAATCGCCAGCCACCACGATACGGTTGGCCGGGATGCCGCGCGCCAGCAGCTCGCGATAGGCCATCACGGCATCCTCGACAGCAGCCGGGAACGGCGCATCGGGCGCAAGGCGATAGTCGATGGCATAGGTCGGCAGGCCCAGGACCTTGCCGATTTCCGCCGCCAGCCCGCGATAACCGGCCGCACTGCCCGCGATATAGGCTCCGCCATGCATGTAGAGCAGCGCGCCTGCGTCCACCGGACCGGTGTTGGCTTCCAACGTGGGCACACCGGCCAGATCGGTTGCTGTGAAGGTGACGGCAGGATCAGCCGGCATCGTGGCCAGCAGCGCTTCAAAACCGGCCCGGGCTTCTGCCGGGTCTGCCGAAAAATCCGGCCCGCCGGCACGCATGCCCGCAATCAGTTCCTGCAAGGCTTCGCTTGCCATATCCTCTCCCCAATATGTGCCGCGGCTGTGCCGCTTGTTATGTTCGCGAGCTTAGCCGAGAACAGCCGTCAGGGAACCCCATCCGGCAATTTGGCCTGTCAAATTTTCCACTATGTCAAACGCAACCGAACTGGCCAGCCTGTGCATTTCGGGTCTAGGCAAAGGCATTGGATCGCCCGCGGAGGGGCATGGCGGAGCAAGAACACTGGACTGGGGTATCCTCTCGAATTCGATCGGGCCGCGCGTGCGCCTGCTGCGCAACAGCCTTGGCGCATTGTCGATCGCGGTGTCCGAACCCTTTGGCCTGCCCACCGGATCGCTGACGGTAATGGCGCTGGTGGATGCCAATCCCGGCTCCTCGCAAGCGGCTCTTGCGGCACAGGCGGGCATTACCGGCCCCAGCCTTGTGGGTATCATCGGTGACCTTGAGAAGCGCGGCCTTGTGACCCGCGAACGGTCAACCGAGGATCGCCGGCGCAACATGCTGGTGCTGTCTGATGACGGCAAGGCGATGCTGGACAGCCTGTTTGCCGAAGTGAACGGTATCGAGGCGCAGATACGGGACGAACTGGGCACGAAGGACATGGCCCAGCTGGCACAGCTGCTGGACCGCGCGATTGAAGCAATGGGGCAAACCAAACGCTGATCGTCAGGCGGTTGCCGGCTCCGCCCCGCTATCCGCATCGCCAGCACCGCCATCACGCCCAAACCAGCCGTTGACCCGGTCCACCGCTCGCATCTGGATGATGGCGAGAGCGGGAATAAGCAGCTGCTGCATCGCCGTGCCAAACAGGATGCCGAAGCCGAGGCTGGCTGACATCGGAATCAGGAACTGCGCCTGCAGATTGGTCTCGAAGGTGATCGGCGCCACGCCCAGGAAGGTGGTAATCGCGGTGAGGATGATCGGGCGGAAACGGGATTTGGCCGCATCGATGATCGCATCCTCGCGCTTCATCCCGCTGGCCAGGTTCTCGTTCATGAAGTCGATCAGCACCAGCGCGCCGTTGATGACCACGCCTGAAAGCGCAATGATCCCGAACATCGACACGATGCCAAGCGAGATGCCCAGCAACAGGTGACCGATCAGCGCGCCGATCATCCCGAAGGGGATCGCCGCCATGATGATCATCGGCTGGATATAGGACCGGAACGGGATTGCCAGCAGCGCATAGATCGCCGCCAGCGCCAGCAGGAAGGCCGTGCCGATATCGCCGAAGCTTTCCTGCTGCTGTTCCTGCTCACCGCCAAATTCCCACACGAGGCCGGGATAATCGGCGGTGATGGCAGGCATGATTTCGGTTTCGATCAGATCCGCCGCTTCTTGGCTGGTGATCGTATCGGTATCGAGATCCGCGCGCACCGTCTGGATACGCAGGCCGTCCTCGCGATTGATCGAGGTTGGCGC
>CAYXTJ010000143.1:0-4195 GCA_964467715.1 uncultured Sphingomonadaceae bacterium | reverse complement strand
GCGCCGGCCTGTCACGCCGGAGGTCGCGAGTTCAAGTCTCGTCACTCGCGCCACTTGGGATGTTCCGGGTGACCGGAACAAGGCATAAGGCCGCGCTTTACAGCGCGGCCTTTTGCGTTTCAGGGTTGCTTCCAGCGTCCCGTTTCCATCCAGATCAGGAACCGCTTCAGCGGCAGCAGCCAGACGATCCCCAAGGCAAGGTAGATCACGGTCTGGATCAGAGCGTGCCATTCCCCGATGATCGACGGGGCATAGCGAGCAATCACAATGCCATAGACTAGCAGCGCGGCGCACAGGCCAAGGATGCCCACCGGGATGCGCCAGGTCGGTTCAGTGCGCATCAGAATGGCCCCAGAATGCGCGTGGGCGTGACGATGGCGGCAAGCGGCATGTCGTGCTCTTCCACCGGCAGATCTTCCACTTGCTGGATATCCCATGCCAGGCCGATGGCGAGCGTATCGGGATGGGCTTCCAGCCAGCGGTCATAGAAGCCGCCACCCTGTCCCAGCCTCTCGCCGGTCACCGTAAAGCCGACCAGCGGCATAAACAGCAGATCGGGCACCACTTCGGGCAGGTCGCCTGACGGTTGGCGCAGACCCATCGGGCCGTTTTCGAGGTCGCTCTCCTCGTAGGGATCGGTATGGGCGTGGAACCGCATTGGTTCCTGCAGCGTTGTGATACGCGGCAGGGCGACAGGGTGCCCGGCTTCGAAGAAGAACTTCGTATAGGAGAAGGCGGGAGCTTCTCCGGGATCAGCGCGATAGAGGCCGATGGTGGCCCCTTGCGGCACCATTTCCAGCAGCGACGCAGGCGGCCGGTTGAAGACCAGCGCGCTTACCGCATCGGGCAGCGCGGCGGCATGTTCGCGGCGTTTCCGGCGCAGTTCCTTGCGCAGCGCGGCCTTTTGCGCGGCGATTGTCTCGCTCAACTCGTCTGTCCTCCCCGTGGTGAGTGGCGGAACCACCATGGGTCGTTTTCCGGGAAATCCTCTGACGCCTTCACGTCAGGTGGGCGCCGTATATCCAGAGCCGCCAGGACGAACCCGTGACCCCGGTAGGGACAGCTCCCTTGGATTGCTTATAGCCTCAGGGATATCTCAAGCGGCTCGTGCCGGGCAGTCCCGCCACCGCGCTATTTAGGAACTAGCACCCGCCGCCTCAAGCTGTGTTGCAAGGCTTTCGAGCCTTTCTGCCATTTTTTCGAGCGGTTCTGCCACATTCGGCGCCGGTGCAGGGGTATTTGCACCCTTGGCCTGCGCTTCGTGCAGTTCGTCTGCCAACAGCAGGGAAGCAAACAGCAGAGTGCGCGCTTCGGAGTGGCTGGCCATGTTTGGCAAGGCTGCCAGCTTACCATCAATTATGCGGGCCAGCATCTCGATATGGCTTTCCTCGCCCTCCGCGCAGGCGATGGTGTAGCGGCGCTGGCATATCTCGACTGTGACGTTGCTCATCGCATGTTCCTCATCGCTCCAGCGTGCCGATCAGGCGGTCCATTTCTGTGAGCGCGGCAGATGCTTCGGCTTTCAGCTTTTCGTGGCGAGCAACAAGGTCCGGGTCGGGTTTGGACGTCGGCATACGCGAAGCTGCGGCTTCCACCCTGCGAGCGGCCGCTTCGATCCGGGCAAGAGCCCTCGAGATGCGCTCATCCTCCATGACGCGCATTTTTATCGGAAAGATTCAAGGGCGGCAAAGTCTTGGCTCGCGAAGCTGTGAATAAGCCTAGGTGCGCTCTGGCCACAGCGCGGCAAGGAACGCCCGCCGCGCTTGACGATAGGGGCAGCGCTACCCCAAGGAGCGGGCAATCGAATCACGACTTTCGTGCATGGCAGCACAACCGGGGAGATTTCCATGAGCCAAGATGCGTCCGGCCTCCAGCAGATGGCCAACGCCATCCGGGCGCTCACCATGGATGCGGTGCAGGCCGCCAACATTGGCCATCCCGGCATGCCCATGGGCATGGCTGACGTGGCGACCGTGCTTTACTCGGACTACCTGAAGTTCGATCCGGCTGATCCGCACTGGCCGGATCGTGACCGCTTCGTGCTTTCCGCCGGCCACGGCTCGATGCTGATCTATGCGCTGCTCCACCTCACTGGCTACGAGCAGCCTACGATGGATGACATCCGCAATTTCCGCCAGCTGGGCAGCCCCTGCGCCGGCCACCCGGAAAACTTCCTGATCGACGGCGTGGAATGCACCACCGGCCCGCTGGGTCAGGGCCTGGCGATGGGCGTGGGCATGGCAATTGCCGAACGTCACCTCAACGCCAAGTTTGGCGATGACGTCATCGACCACAAGACCTGGGTGATGGCGGGCGACGGCTGCCTGATGGAAGGCCTGAACCATGAGGCCGTCGGCCTTGCCGGTCACCTGAAGCTGGGCAATCTGATCGTGCTGTGGGACGATAACAACGTCACCATTGATGGATCGGTCGATCTTTCCTCCAGCGAGGACGTGCTGGCCCGTTATCAGGCCACCAACTGGCACACCGTGAGCTGCGACGGCCACGATCCGGCATCGATCCGCGCTGCGATTGACGAAGCCGTGGCCGATCCGCGCCCCTCGATCATCGCTTGCAAGACCATCATCGGCAAGGGATCACCCAACAAGCAGGGCACCTCCGGCGTGCATGGCGCACCTCTGGGTGAAGACGAAGTGGCTGCTGCCCGCGTCGAGCTGGGCTGGGATTATCCGCCGTTCGTGGTTCCCGATGATATCATGGCAGACTGGCGCGCGCTGGGTTCACGCGGTGCAGAAACCCACGCCGCATGGAACGCCGCGCTGGAAGCGAGCGGCAAGAAGGCTGCCCTTACCAACCAGCTGATGAGCGTGGCAGACCTCGCTGCTCCGGCGCTGGAGCAATATATCTCCGGCCTCGCCAAGGATCCGCCCAAGGTTGCCAGCCGCAAGGCGTCCGAAATGGCGCTCGGACCGCTGACCGAGAAGCTGCCGCAGCTTATCGGCGGCTCGGCTGACCTGACCGGATCGAACAACACCAAGACCAAGTTCACCGATCCGCTCACCGCCGATAACTACGGCGGTCGCTATATGTACTACGGCATCCGCGAATTCGGCATGGCTGCGGCCATGAACGGCATGATGCTGCACGGCGGTGTGGTGCCTTATGGCGGCACCTTCCTGATCTTCAGCGATTATGCCCGCAATGCGATCCGCCTGTCCGCCTTGCAGAAGGCCGGTGTGGTTTACGTGATGACGCATGACAGCATCGGCCTTGGTGAAGACGGCCCGACCCACCAGCCGGTCGAGCAGGTGATGTCGCTGCGTCTGATCCCCAACCTCAATGTCTATCGCCCCGCAGACGCCATCGAGACGGCGGAATGCTGGGCGCTTGCGCTGCAGACGCCGGAAACTCCGTCGATCATCGCGCTGTCGCGCCAGAACCTGCCGCCGGTGCGCGGCGAGGGTGACGAGGACTGGAGCGCGCTCAGCAACCGCTGTGCCAAGGGCGCCTATCGCCTGAAGGCTGCGGGAGCCGCCCGCAAGGTGGTGTTGCTTGCAACCGGTTCCGAAGTCGCGGTAGCGCTCGATACGGCTGCAGCGCTGGAAGCACAGGGCATCGGCGCGGACGTTGTCTCCATGCCGTGCCAGGAACTCTTCAATGCGCAGGATGTTGCCTACAAGGCCGATATCATTCCCTCGGATGCGCTTATTGTTTCTGTCGAAGCCGGCGTCACGCAGGGCTGGGAGCGCTATACCGGCGTGAACGGCCTCAACATCGGCCTCGATCGTTTCGGCGCCTCTGCACCGGCGGCACAGCTGTTTGAATATTTCGGCTTCTCTGCCGAGAAGATCGTTCCGCAAATCCTTGAAAAACTGAATTGATTTAGGAGACAGGTCCATGGCAATGAAGGTATCGATCAACGGTTTCGGGCGTATTGGCCGTCTTGTGGCGCGCGCCATCCTGGAGCGTGACGATCACGATCTTGAACTGGTGGCGATCAACGATCTGGCCGATACCAACGCCAACGCGCTGCTGTTCGGTTTTGACAGCACCCACGGCCGCTTCCCCGGCACAGTGGAAGTCGATGGCAGCAACCTCGTCGTGAACGGCAAGGCCATCGCCGTGACCAGCGAACGCAACCCCGGCGATCTGCCGCACGCCGCCATGGGCGTGGATATCGTGCTGGAATGCACCGGCTTCTTCCAGAGCCATGACGCTGCCAAGCCGCACCTTG
>CAYXTJ010000142.1:0-4320 GCA_964467715.1 uncultured Sphingomonadaceae bacterium | reverse complement strand
AGCCTTGAAGAAGCACTGAAAGGCATCCAGAGCCGCCACAAGCAGGGCGGAACGGTGCTGATCGCGGGTTCGCTCTACCTTGCGGGCAATGTCCTTGCCGCCAACGGCGAAAACCCGGATTAGGATTTCGCTTCGGCGTCCTCCACATCGTCAGCCCTGACCGATCCCGCAGTGCCCATCGCGGCATCGACGAGGCCGCTGCGCATCATCCACCAGAACAGCACGATTCCCGGCAAGGCCGCGACAGTGGTGACGATGTAGAAGTTCACATAGCCCATCCACTCGATCATCGCGCCTGCCGTGGTGCCGGTAAGGAATCGGCCGACGATGCTCGCGCTTGCCGAAATCAGCGCATATTGCGCGGCGGTGAAGCGCAGGTCGCACAGCGCGGAGAAATAGGCGACCACGACCACGCCACCATAACCGGAAGCGAAGTTCTCGAACCCGATGGCGGCGGCCATGCCGAGATTGCTCTTTCCTGCCGCTGCCAGCAGCGCGAAGCTGAGGTTGGAAATCGCCATCAGCACCAGCGAGATGAAGACCGACTTCTTCAGGCCCAGCCGCGCATAGATCACCCCGCCCACGAACACGCCGATGATCAGCGCCCAGAAGCCCACACCCACGTCGTAGATCGCGATCTCGTCATTGGTGTAGCCAAGATCATCGAACAGCAGGCGCAGCGTGAGGTTGGCCAGCGTATCGCCGATCTTGTGGACGAGGATGAACAGCAGCACCACGAAAGCGCCGCTGCGCTTGAAGAATTCCACGAACGGCCCGGCGGCAGACTGCCAAGTCTGGCCAATCCCCTTGCGCGCAATCTCCACCTTGCGGCGGGCAGGTTCACCCAGAATGATCGCCGTCAACATGGCAGGCAGCGCAAAGCCGGCACAGGCCATATAGGCCGCCTGCCAGCCATACCGGGCCGCCACAACCAGCGCCACGGCGCCAGCCGCCGCCGCACCCACGCGCCAGCCATACTGGCTCATGCCCGAGCCTGTGCCGAGCTGGTAGGGTTTGAGCGTCTCGATCCGGTAGGCGTCGATCACGATATCGAAGGTGGCGCCCGCCGCGCCCACCAGCACGGCGCTTACAGCGGTCCACCAGATATCCTGCGACGGGTCTGCCAGGGCAAGGTTCACCACAGCCGCCATCACCAGCAGGCCGGTGACGATCATCCATGATACGCGCTGACCCAATGCCCCGATGACCGGCAGGCGCACCCCGTCGACAATCCATGCCCACAGGAACTTGAAGTTATAGACGAGGAAGGCGAGGCTGAAGGCGGTTACGGCGCTCTTTTCGATCCCGTCCTGCGCCAGCCGCGTGGTCAGCGTGGCGGCGATTATCGCATAGGGAAAGCCGGACGAAACACCGAGGAAGAACGCCGCCAGCGACTCTTTTTCGAGATAGGGTTTCACGGCCTGCAACAGGTTGCGATCTGCTGTCCCGGCGGTTGTCTCTGTCATGCAAAACCCTTCGCGTTCGATCCTTCGCCCTCATTAAACCAAGTTGAGGGCTGGACCAGCCCTGAACGGATTTTGTCCAACGCAATCAGGGCGTCTGCCCGCATTGCTCATGCCAACTCGTCAACGGCCTGATTCGACCCGTTTGCAGGATTTTTCCTGTGGAGCAGCCCGCCCCGGAACGTCTCGGAAACGTCGCATTTCTGGGAAAAACCAACACTATCAATGCCGTTTCGGGAAAAAATCGCGCGAAAAAACCTGACGGCCACCCATTGGGCCAGCGCCCGCGTTTATGATATCTTCAACGAAAGATACGAAGAACATTCGATGGCTGTCTTGCCGCTCCGGGAGAGGGAGAGAAACAGGAGTCTACCAATGTTGAAACGGATCAGTTGCCTTCTTGGCCACCATTCGGTGAACCGAAGGCGCGGGTGGCACAATGGCATCGATTTTCGGACCCAGTGCGAGGAATGCGGTGATTCACTTGTGCGCACGGATGAGCGGGGCTGGCATGTCCTCGACAGCGAAGAAGCTTCGGACGATCGCCGCCTGACAAAGGATGAAGTTGTGCGGCAGCACGCCTGAGGCTGTTTTCCCCTTCATTGCGAGTGCACGTTCGGGTTTGCTTCCAAAATGCCATAACAGGCTCTAAGGCGCGCGCATGTCCGATACGAACAATCCGCAAGCGCCGCGTTCCGGCGACCGCATAGCCAAGCTGCTGGCTCGCGCAGGCGTTGCCAGCCGTCGCGAGGTGGAGCGGATGATCGAGGCGGGCCGCATCAAGATCAATGGTGAACTTGTCACCACCCCTGCCACGCTGCTGGAAACGCTCAAGGGCGTGACCGTGGATGACCAGCCCGTTGGCAAGGCAGACCGCACCCGGCTCTATCGCTTCCACAAGCCCACCGGGCTGCTGACGGCGGAACGGGATTTCTCCGGCCGCCCGACCATCTACACCGCCTTGCGCAACGCCCTGCCCGGTGATGCCCCGCGCCTTATGCCTGTCGGCAGGCTCGACATGAATACCGAAGGCCTGCTGCTGCTGACCAATGACGGCGCGCTGAAGCGGGCGATGGAACTGCCCTCCAGCAATATCGAGCGGACCTATCGCGCGCGCACCTTTGGTGATGTAAGCCAGGAACAGCTGGAAGAGCTGATCCACGGCGTGACCGTTGAAGGCGTGAGATACGGCAAGATCGACGCCAACCTGGAACGGCGCACCGGCCGTAACCAGTGGATCGAGATGACGCTGACCGAAGGCAAGAACCGCGAAGTGCGCCGGGTGCTGGAACATCTGGGCCTGAAGGTGAACCGTCTGATCCGCACCGCTTATGGCCCCTTCCAGCTCGGCGATCTTGCGCGCGGCCAGGCAGACGAGCTGAAGAAGCACGAGTTGCAGCCCTTTGAAGGCATGCTGAAGCGTCAGGGCCTGCTGTGAGGATCATCGCTGGCGAATGGAAGCGGAGGCCCTTGAAGGCTCCGGCAGGCGACGCGACGCGACCCACGGCGGACCGTACGCGCGAAACGCTGTTCTCCATGCTAGTAAGCCGCCTGGGTGATTTTGAAGGCCTGCAGGTGGCAGATTTGTTCGCAGGTTCCGGCGCGCTGGGGCTGGAAGCACTTTCCCGCGGTGCGGAAAATTGCCTGTTTGCCGAACAGGACCCCGCTGCCATTCGCGCATTGCGGGCCAATATCGCAGCCCTGCGCGCGCAAGGGCAATGCGATGTGCGCGCGGGCTCCGTGATGGCACTCGGCCCGGCAAAGTCGCCGTTGGACCTGATCGTGCTCGATCCGCCCTATGGCACCGGCGCAGCGCAAGTCGCGCTCGACAAGCTCAACCGGCTTGGCTGGATCGGCCCCGCAACATGGATTTCGGTAGAAACCGCGCGGGACGAGGACGTGTCCGTGAAGGGCTTTGATGTCGATGCCACGCGCAACGTTGGCAAGGCGAAGCTCACCATTCTCCGGCTGGCCGAAGACTGACGCCGCGCCCTTGCGCGGCGCCCCCTTGTTCCCTAGTTGTTCACCAGTGATCGATCCCGCCCTCCCCGCCGAATCCACCGATGCGCAGCTATGGCTCGCGCGGTTGAACGATCCGCAGCGTGATGCCGTGCTGACCAGCGAAGGCCCGGTGCTGATGCTGGCCGGTGCCGGCACGGGCAAGACCGCCGCGCTCACCCACCGGCTCGCCAATCTGATCCGCGAGCGCAAGGCCTGGCCGAGCGAGATCCTCTGCGTCACCTTCACCAACAAGGCCGCGCGCGAGATGCGCCACCGCGTGGGGGACCTGATCGGCGATGCGGTGGAGGGCATGCCCTTCCTCGGCACATTCCATTCGATCTGCGCCAAGATGCTGCGCCGCCATGCCGAACTGGTCGGGCTGGAGAGCAATTACACAATCATCGACACGGACGACCAGCTGCGCCTGCTGAAGGCGCTGGTGCGCGAGCAGGAGCTGGACGAGAAGCGCTGGCCACCCAAGCAACTGGCCGGTCTGATCGACCGGTGGAAGAACCGCGGCCTCAACCCCGCAGACCTGACGCCAGTCGATAACGAGGCTTATGCCAATGGCCGCGGGCAGCAGATGTATGCGCTGTATCAGGAGCGGCTCAAGGCATTGAATGCCTGCGATTTCGGCGATCTGCTGCTGCACATGCTCAACATCTTCCGTACACATCGTGATGTGCTGGCGCAGTACCAGAACCGCTTCAAATACATCATGGTGGACGAATACCAGGACACCAACGCCGTGCAGTACCTGTGGCTGCGGCTGCTGGCGCAGGAGCGCAAGAACATCTGCGTGGTGGGGGATGATGACCAGTCGATCTATTCCTGGCGCGGGGCGGAAGTCGCCAAT
>CAYXTJ010000141.1:0-4327 GCA_964467715.1 uncultured Sphingomonadaceae bacterium | reverse complement strand
GTCAGCGAGGATAGGAACACGCGGCTGGTGTCCACACCGGGAGAGACTTCCACCGATGCGCCCAGCTGTTCTTCCTCCACCATGATCTCGAACTGGTCGCGGCTGGTGGTACCTTCGGACAGCATCTCCAGCATCAGCTGATGGCGGCCGGCAGCGTCCACCAGATCGACCACGGAGCCTGCATCGATGTTGAGCGCGATGGTGACGGCAGGAACGGTGTCCCGCTCCACCAGAGTCACCGCGATGCCATTGGACAGCGTGGCATGCTGTGTGTCGGGGAAGGTCAGCGCTTCCACATCGCCCACCTCGGGAATGGCGCGTTCGGGGCCGGTGCGCTCAGCAGTCACGCCGCCGCCGGCATCGGGCTCGGTCGGAGGAACGGTGTCCTCATCCCCCCAGCCGCCCATGGTCGCGCCGTCCAGCGTGCGTTCGCCGGGCACAACAGCCAGAGTATAGGATGGACGGGTAAGCCAGCGTTGCATCGCCTGCTGCACTTCTTGCGGCGTCAAGCTGGCAATGCGCTCCAGCCGCTTGCGGTAATATTCCGGGTCGCCGGTGTAGAGCAGGCCCTCGGCCAGTTCCATGCCCTTGCCGCCAAAACCGCCAACTCGTTCCAGCGAGCGGATCTGGCCGGAAATTACCTGCGTTGCGGCGCGCTGCAATTCGTCATCGGTCGGCCCTTGCGCGATCATGCGGGCAATCTCTGCATCGAAGATCGCATCAGCGCTGGCTCGCTCTGCCCCCGGGGCGAGGTCATATTCGATATAGACAAGGCCGAGTTGCTCGAAGGTCTGGCTGTATGCCGAAACGCTTGTGGCCACTTCATCGCCATAGACCATCGCCATGTCGAGGCGCGAAGAGGCAAGACCGCCCAGAACGTGCAAGCCGATTTCCAGCGGGATGGCATCGGGGTGGTTGATGCCGGGGCCGGTCCAGTGGCGCGATATCTGCTCCTGGCTGACGAGGTCCGTCATGGTTTCTTCGACAGGTGCCGCCAGCGTGACGGGGCCAGCTTCGGGCTGCGCCACTTCGGGGCCGCGGGGAATGTCGCCAAACCAGCGTTCAACCTTGGCGCGCGCGGTTTCCACATCGATATCGCCGGCGAGGGCAAGCACCACATTGTTGGGCGCGTAATTGTTACGGAACCACTGGCGCACGTCTTCCAGCGATGCGGCGGAAAGGTCTGCCATCGAACCGATGGTGGAGTGGCGATAGGGATGGCCCATCGGCAGCAGCACCTCGGTGACGCGATATTCCGCGAGCCCGCCGGGCTGGTTGTCACCCTGGCGCTTTTCGTTCTGCACCACGCCGCGCTGGCGATCGAGGTCTTCCTGCGAGACCGAGCCGAGCAGATAGCCCATACGGTCCGCTTCCATCATCAGCGCCCGGTCCAGCGCGCCCGTGGGCACGGTTTCCACGTAATTGGTGCGGTCATACCAGGTGGAGCCATTGGTGGGCGTGGATCCGGCTGCTTCGAGCGGGATATCGAAATTGCCGACGTTCTCGCTGCCGTTGAACATGATGTGTTCAAACAGGTGGGCAAAGCCCGTGCGGCCGCGCGGTTCGTGCTTGGAGCCGACACGGTAGTAAACCGTGACACCCACGATGGGGGCCTTGCGATCCGTGTGGACGATGGTGGTAAGGCCATTGGCCAGCATGAAGGTCTCGTAAGGGATCTCGACCTGCGAGACGAGCTCTTCCAGCCCGGATTGAGCAGCCGGGGCCGCTGCGACGGGCTGGGTGGAGGTGGCAGGTGCTGCCGCCGGAACGGTGGAACACGCGGCCAGGGCGATTGCGGGAAAGAGCGCGGAAAGCAGGTGATGCGGTTTCATCCGCAAATACCTATCACCGCTGGCGGTGAAGGCGAGTCTTTTGGATGCAATTTGTCGATCGCTGTAAGCGGTTCGTCAGGTGCTCCGCGTCACGCTGTTCGCCTTGCCCGTCCGCGGTAGCGGCTCGAGACGAAAATTTGGTGCGGGGTGCTTCCATCGCGCGAACCACTCCCCATAATTAGACTGGAGGATCGATCAGGTCTTGTGTTGCAGATTTGCAACACTATTTAGGGGCGGTATGTAACCGAGGGGCCCGGGTGAAACTGGGATTGATCGTATGAACCTGGAAAAATTTACCGACCGCGCAAAGGGCTTCCTGCAAAGCGCGCAAACCGTGGCGATCCGCAATTCGCATCAGCGGATCTCTCCCGATCACATTCTGAAGGCCTTGCTCGAGGATGAGGAAGGCATGGCTGCCGGGCTGATAAAGCGTGCTGGCGGCGATCCTGCGCTGGCCGTGCAACAGGTCGATCAAGCGCTGGCCAAGGTGCCGGCAGTTTCAGGCTCGGGCGCGCAGCAGACGCCGGGGCTGGACAATGACGCTGTGCGCGTCCTCGATCAGGCAGAGCAACTGGCTGACAAGGCGGGCGACAGCTATGTTACCGTCGAACGCCTGCTGCTGGCGCTGACGCTGGCGACCACCAGCAGCGCAGGCAAGGCACTGGCTGCAGCTGGCCTTACCGCGCAGGCGCTGAACTCCGCCATCGAGGAATTGCGCAAGGGCAAGACCGCTGACACCGCGAGCGCGGAAAACGCCTATGACGCGATGAAGAAATATGCTCGTGACCTGACGCAGGCCGCGAAGGATGGCAAGCTCGACCCCGTGATCGGACGTGACGAGGAAATCCGCCGTACCGTGCAGATCCTCGCCCGCCGCACCAAGAACAACCCCGTGCTGATCGGCGAACCGGGCACCGGCAAGACGGCGATTGCCGAAGGCCTCGCCCTGCGCATCGCCAATGGCGACGTGCCCGACAGCCTGAAAGACCGCACGCTGATGAGCCTCGATCTGGGCTCGATGATCGCGGGCGCGAAATATCGCGGCGAGTTCGAGGAACGCCTGAAGGCTGTGCTGGACGAGGTGAAGGGCGCAGAAGGCCAGATCATCCTGTTCATTGACGAGATGCACACGCTGATTGGCGCTGGCGCGTCCGAAGGCAGCATGGATGCGGGCAATCTGCTCAAGCCTGCGCTGGCACGCGGCGAGCTGCACTGTATCGGTGCGACTACGCTCGACGAATACCAGAAGTTTGTCGAAAAGGACGCTGCCCTGCAGCGCCGCTTCCAGCCCGTGTTCGTGGATGAGCCGAGCGTGGAGGACACGATCAGCATCCTGCGCGGCATCAAGGAGAAGTACGAACTGCACCACGGCGTGCGCATCACCGATGCAGCCATCGTGGCGGCGGCGCAGCTTTCCGAACGCTATATTTCCGACCGTTTCCTGCCCGACAAGGCGATTGACCTGATGGACGAGGCCGCTTCCCGCATCCGCATGGAGGTGGAGAGCAAGCCCGAGGAAATCGAGGGCCTCGACCGCCGGATCATCCAGCTCAAGATCGAGGAATCGGCGCTGGCCAAGGAAACCGACGATGCCTCCAAGGATCGCCTCGCTGCGCTGCGCGTGGAACTGGCGAACCTCGAACAGCAATCTTCCGAACTCACCGCCCGCTGGCAGAACGAGCGCGACAAGATCCATGCCGAGGCGCGGATCAAGGAAGATCTCGACCAGGCCCGCATCGAGCTGGAACAGGCGCAGCGCAGCGGTGACCTCGGCAAGGCGGGTGAGCTGCAATATGGCCGCATTCCCACGCTCGAAAAGCAGCTCGCCGAAGCCGAAGGGCAGACCGAGAACGCGCTCCTCAAGGAAGAGGTGACCGAGGACGATATCGCCAATGTCGTGTCGCGCTGGACCGGCATCCCGATGGACAGGATGCTGGAAGGCGAGCGCGAGAAGCTGCTCAAGATGGAAGAAGTGCTCGGCCAGCGCGTGATCGGGCAGGAAGATGCGGTGAAGGCCGTGTCCAAGGCCGTTCGCCGTGCGCGGGCCGGCTTGCAGGACCCGAACCGCCCGCTGGGCAGCTTCCTGTTCCTCGGCCCCACCGGCGTGGGCAAGACCGAGCTGACCAAGGCATTGGCTTCCTTCCTGTTCGATGACGATCAGGCGATGGTCCGCATTGATATGAGCGAGTTCATGGAGAAGCACTCCGTCGCCCGCCTGATCGGCGCGCCTCCGGGCTATGTCGGTTATGACGAAGGCGGCGTGCTGACCGAGGCCGTGCGCCGCCGCCCCTATCAGGTGGTGCTGTTCGACGAGGTCGAGAAGGCGCATCCGGACGTGTTCAACGTGCTGCTGCAGGTGCTCGATGACGGGCGCCTGACAGACGGCCAGGGCCGCACGGTCGATTTCAAGAATACGATCATCATCTTGACCTCAAACCTCGGCAGCGAGTTCCTAGCCGCCCAGGCGGACGATGGGGACACCGATGCCGTGCGCG
>CAYXTJ010000140.1:0-4359 GCA_964467715.1 uncultured Sphingomonadaceae bacterium | reverse complement strand
TCAAAACTCGATCGCCCACTACATCGCTGACTACATCGACACCACGACCAATACGGTATCGACAACGATTCCCCTGACGAACCTGCCCCACGGCGTGGCGGTGGACGAAGCGAATCAAAGGCTCTACGTGACGCAACTGGACAGCGACACGGTGACGCTTGGCCCCGTTTGGGAGCTGGAACGCGCCATTTCCGCCAACCGCAGCTTCACGCTTCTGGGCGGAGCCGACGCGCCTGACCAGCCGATGGAGCTTTCCGCCTTCGCCCGCCACTATGATCCCGGTGGCGAGGAAGCCGGCCACGTGCAGACCCGCATCGAAAGCGGCATGGCGCGCCTGGCGCCCAATCTGGGCTGGAATTACATTCGCGGCTGCGCCGGTTTCACGGGCTTTTCCGCAGGCCGCGGCGGGCGCGAGCTGGCAGCAGCCTTCCTCGCCCGCATGAAAGGCCTGATCGGCGAGGATGATGCGGCGATCTGGGGTACCGAGCAGGTCGCCTCCAACTTCCTCATCGCCAATGAAGGCTCGCCGCTGTGCCTGCCCTATTCGCGCTACATGAATTACTGGGGCGAGCAGTGGGACAAGGACACCGCCTTCGTCCACTTCGTCGGCGCGCACCGCTATGACAACGGCGCCTATGCCGATGCCAGCCTTGAGGCGATTGCCGAACTGGGCGGCTGATCAACGCCGCCATCGCAATCCGTCCGCCAAGCGCCTATATCGGTGATATGGACCGCCGTATCTTCCTTGCTTCCGGCGCGATTGCCGCGGCTGCGCTGGCCTCGCCCATGCGCCTTGCCGCGCAGGCCGCGCCCGATGCCCGCACACGCCGCGTGCTCGACATTGCGCGCGAGCAAGTGGAACGCGCCGGCGGAGCGCTGTGGCGGCGGGACAAGGCGGCAATCATCGATTTCGGCGTGCATTCCTCTGTCCCGCGCTTCCACATCGCCAACCTCGAAGCGGGCACGGTGCGCAGCCTGCTGGTGAGCCACGGCAGCGGGTCTGACCCGGAACACGACGGCTGGCTCAATGAATTTTCCAACCTGCATGACAGCTGGGCCACCAGCCGCGGGCGCTATGTCAGCTGGGAATGGTATGAAGGCCGCTATGGCACATCGATGCGGCTGGAAGGGCTGGAGGAAAGCAATTCCAACGCCTATCCGCGCGCCATAGTGATGCATGCGGCAGACTATGCCACGCCTGCCCATGTGCAGCGCTGGGGTAGGCTGGGCCGGTCGAACGGCTGCTTTGCCATCGGCCCGGAGGAGTTCAGTTCCGCCCTCTATCACTTGTCCAGCGGCAGGCTGCTGTTCGCAGACAGGCTGGGCATTGGCGAAGATGGCGAGGACGTGGCCATGCCTGCGCAGCCGCCGGTTGATTTCGCAGCTGCCGTCGCCCAGCGCCGTGCCGAGATGGAACAAGCCGATGCCGAATATGACCTGGCGACAGGCGAGGAAATGCCTGAGGGCGAGTGAGCCTTACAGCCCCGCCACCGTCAGCACTTGCCGCTGGCTCGGCTGCGACAGGGCGGCCAGCACCGGATCATCGCGGCCGTAGATATCGCCAAACTCCACCAGCTCTCCATCCTGGTTCACGCCCATGGTGAAATAGGTGATGTAGACCGGGATTTCGGTGGTCAGCGGCACTCTGGTATATTCGCCGCTGGTCAGATGGGTGCGCGCCTCGTCGCGCGTCAGGCTCTGGTTCAGCAGGCCCAGCGTCACGGCCAGTTCCAGCGCATCCTGCACGCGGATACAGCCGTGCGACAGCGCGCGGTTGTCATTGGCGAACAATTGCGGTGCGTTGGTATCGTGCAGGAAGATCGCCTGCGCGTTGGGCATGTCCAGCTTCATCCCGCCCAGCGAGTTCTGCGGTCCGGGAGCCTGCACCACGGAGACATAGCCGTTGGCGCCGCGCGTGGCGGTGTATCCGCGCGCCCGCGCCCAGTTGGGATTGTTGAGCACGCGGCTGCCCAGCCCTTCCCCCACCACGATGCTTTGCGGCACCGTCCATGTCGGGTTGAAGATCACCCCTTCGACCATTTCGGACATCTGCGGTGTGGCGGTGCGGCCGGGCTTGCCCACGATGGTGCGGTAATTGCGCAATGTCCGCCCGTTGACGCTCAGTTGCAGGCGGTATTCCGGGACATTGGCGAGCAGGTGGACCCCGCCCAGTTCGCGCGGCAGCCAGCGCCAGCGATCCATGTTGGCGCGGATCGCTTCGCGGCGTTCGACATCGGTGATCGGCGTTGCCGCCAGCGCGCTGCACAGCGCGGCATAATCGGGATGGGTGGGGTTGAGGGAGGCAACCACGCCTGCAATATCGCCGCTCGCCAGCGCCCGCTCTGCCAGCATGGCGGTGGGCATCAGCGCGACATCAGGGTCATCCACGAGGTATGATCGGCGCGCATCTGCGGGCGTGCGGCCATCGCGCAGATCCTCCACCAGCCAGGTGAAGATCGCGCCCGCCACATTGTCCAGTTCCACGCCTTCGCCCAGCATGATCGCATTGCGCAGGTCTTCCGGCTTGTAGTCTGCCGGATCGAGGCCTTCCGCACCGATCCCCTCGACCACTTGCAGCAGTTGTTCGGCCAGTTCGGCCGGCCATTCGACGTCTTGTGTCACCCGCGGGGGAATGGCCCTGCGAGCCGTGCCTTGCTGCCACTGGCTGGAAAGCACCTGCACAGCATCGTTTTCCAGCACGTCCTCGAAGGGCAGGCGCTGGGCGGCAGCGTCGGAGGCAATCACGCCCGACGCGGCCAGCAATGCGACAAGACCGAATGATCCTCGGGCGTTAACCATGGTGACAATGTGGCTATTCAACGCGATTCGGGCAAGGAATCATGGTATTTACAGGCAAATGCGTGGTCTGGCTTCGCCCGGAAGGGTAGGCATCTTGGCATGAATCGCAATCCGGCATTCTATCCCTTTCTGGTCACGCTGGTGGCCATCGGGCTGCTCAGCCTGATGGACGGATTCATGAAGAGCGCGGCACTGACCATCGGCGCCTACAGCGCGCTGCTGGTGCGGTCCGGCATGGCGCTGGCGCTGGTCGGCCCGGTGTGGGCCTGGCAGGGCGCGCCGTGGCCGCCGCGGCCAGCACTGCGGCTGCACCTCATCCGCGGGGTCATCGCCAGCTTCATGGCGCTCACCTTCTTTTCAGCGCTGGTCTATCTGCCGCTGGCAGAAGCGATTGCCCTCTCCTTCATCAGCCCCATCGTGGCGCTGGCGCTGGCAGCGCTTATCCTCAAGGAGACGATCGCCGGCAAGACCATCGTCGCAGCGCTGCTGGGCCTCGTCGGCGTGGCGATTATCGTGGCAGGTCGCATCGGCCAGCATGCGATGAGCGATGAGGCTGCGCTGGGTGTCGTCCTGGTGCTCGTGTCAGCCCTTCTCTACGCCTGGAACCTGATCCTGCAACGCCAGCAGGCGCTGGTGGCAAAACCAGTGGAAATCGCGGTTTTTCAGAACGGTATTGTCGGCCTGGTGATGCTGCTGGGCGCACCGTTCTTCTTCACCATGCCTGACGTCCCCGCCACCTGGGGCGCCATTTTCGCCACTGCCGTGCTGGGCGTATCGGGCGGCCTGATGCTCGCCTGGGCCTATGCCCGTGCCGAAGCACAGGTGCTGGTGCCCGTGGAATACAGCGGCTTTGCCTGGGCCGCCCTGTTCGGCTGGCTGTTCTTTGCCGAAAGCCTGGAACCGGCCACCACGGCGGGGGCCTTGCTGATCATCGTCGGCTGCTGGATCGCTGCCCCGCGCAAGCATACCGAACAGGTCGCCACCGAAGCAGGGCCGCACACGCGCGCCGAGCCCTGAGGCTGCAGCCTGCTATTCCGGCGTAGGCGTTTCCACGGTGACGATTTCGTCCTCATCATCCTCGGCAAACTGGCTGGCGCTTTGCCACACCAACCCCAGCGCGCCGCCAAGGAAGGCCGCCACGACCAGCGCCAGCAACATCACCCATACGCCCGAGCGCGCCCCGCCCCTGTCTGATCCCACTGGCATTTCTTGCCCGAAAACCTCCGTTTGATGCCTTGATAGGGCCTGTCCTCTTGACCTTGCGCCACCAAAAGAGCAACCCGCCCTCGAAAAGGGCTCCACCCTCTCCATTTCCGGAGTCCGCAAAGCAACAGGCAACCGCCTTCAACAGGGCAAAGGACAAGGCTTTTATATGACCCAGGTCGGATCGAACTCGCTTTCCACCCGCAGCACTCTGGACGTAGGCGGCAAGACCTACGCCTATTACTCGCTGGCCAAGGCGGCCGATACGATTGGCGACGTAAGCCGCCTGCCCTTCTCGATGAAAGTGCTGCTGGAAAACCTGCTGCGTTTCGAGGACGAAGGCTTCACCGTGGGCAA
>CAYXTJ010000139.1:0-4600 GCA_964467715.1 uncultured Sphingomonadaceae bacterium | reverse complement strand
TACGGCCTGTCACTATGCGCGGAAACCGCAGCGGTGGTGAAGGCGATGGGTGAGGGCAGGCGCGGAGGCTTGCAGGCCGTGGCGGTGCATACGCCCGATGCAGAACAGATCAGCCCGTGCGGCCGGTGCCGACAGGTGCTGCTGGAACTTGCGGGGCAGGACGGCAGCGATCCGGTCATCGTGGGGCAGGGCAGTGGCGCGCCGCGCGAATGGACGCTGTCGCAACTCTTGCCCGATGCATTCGGGCCGTCTGCCTGAGGCTTCAGTCCTCAAGCCATTCCAGCAGCGCGCCGATGCAATCGCGGGCGAGCAGCTTGCAGCGTTCCGGGCTCCACCCCTGCACCGGATCGGGCATGGGATCGTGGTCCTTGAAGGGCATTTCCAGCGTCATCGCCACCGCGCCGAAGCGTTCGGCCACCTGATTGGTGCTCATCGACAGATTGGCCTTGCCAGCCGCCGCCGTGGGATAGCCGCGCTTGGTCTGGAAATCGGGCGTACGGCGTTCAAGGATCCGGTGATAGCGGGCATAGCCTTCGCCCTGCTCGTCTTCCCATGAGGGGATGCCTTCGAAGCCGGCGAGGAAATTGGCGGGGATCGCCTCGTCGCCGTGAACATCCATCGCGAAATCCACGCCGCTCTCATCCATCGCATTGCGGATCGCGAGCACTTCGGGGGAGCGTTCAGCGCTGGGGTTGTCCCATTCGCGGTTAAGGTTCACGCCAGCGGCATTGGTGCGCAGATGCCCGCGGAAGCTGCCGTCCGGATTGCAATTGGGCACGATGTGGAATTGGCACAGCGCGCGCAGCTTGCGGGCGATGGGGTCTACCTCGTCGCAGAGCATTTCCAGCGCGCCTTCCATCCACCATTCGGCCATGCTTTCGCCGGGATGCTGGCGGGCATAGAGCCAGACCTGCGTCTCGCCTTCGCCCATGTCGAGGCAATCCACGGTGCGGCCATCCAGCGTCAGCCCCAAAGTGCGGTGCGATACGCCTTCTGCCAGCGCGGCTTCAGCCACCAGGTCAAGGTGCCGTTCGTGGCTGTAAGGCGCGAAATAGGCGAAGCTGGCAAGATCGGCTTCTGGCGCATGGCAGATGGTCAGCGTGCCGCCATCCTCCGCCTTGTCATAGCTGCTTTCCGCGCGGCCCCAGAAGGCACGGTCTTCCGATACGCAGGCGTGATAGCCCGGCCAACCTTCCGGATAGGCGCTGGCTTCCAACCCCGCGATCTTCAGTTCCAGTTCGCGGCCCGCGCAGTTCGACACGCGAAAGTGGAACCATTGCGCAAACTCGCTGTCCTTGTCCTTGCGGATGGCGAGGCGCGCTGTGGCGCCGTCGATGGAAAGCACTTCGATATTGCCGCTGTCGAAAGCGGCGTTGATCTGGATGTCGCTCATGAAAACCCGTTTGCGTCAGTCAATGGTGATGGTTTCGCCCGATTCGCCAGGAAAGCCTGTGAACAGGGCAGAGATGGCGCGGTCGGCGGCGGCTGCGGGATCAGCATAGTCGCTGTTGGCGGTGGCAGTGAAGCCTGCGCGCCCTTCCCACAGATTGGAGCCGCCTGCGCTTGCGCGGATGGTGACGTCCACCAGCCGGTCGATCTCTTCCGACGTGCTGCCTGCCAGGAGGCTGGTCAGGTCCAGACCCACGCCAAGGCCCACGCCCGATCCCCATGAGCCGACGCTGCCGCCGCCGCCCACGCTCACCGGTCCACGCCGACCTTCGGGCTGGCTCACGGCTTGGCGAACATCCAGCGTGGCCACTTGCGATGCCTCGCCGCGCACGACGGTGTAACCTAGCGCGGCCAGACGGGACGAAAGCTCGCTCTCATACAGGCCATATTCGATCGATTGCGGATCCAGCCCGCTGGCCGGTTCGATGCGGATCGTGCCGCTTCCAAGCACAGTCGTATCGGCACTGGAAAAGCGGGTGACTTCCACCGGCGAAACATAGGCCGGTGTGGTGCATGCGGCCATTGCCAGGCCTGCCGCGGCGATCACGATGTTACGCATAGTCCTCTCCATGGCCGAAAAACGCGCGAAGGGCCGAAAAGTTGCGTTCTGCGCGGTTAATCCTTGCTTTGCCATATGCTGTTACGGCTCGATCCATGAGCCACAATACACCCGTTCTCGTTACCGGCGGTGCCGGTTATATCGGAAGCCATGCCGTGCTGGCGCTGCGCGATCGCGGCCGCGGCACGCCTGTTGCGGTAATCGACAACCTGACGACCGGCTTCCGCTTTGCGATACCCGATGGCGTGCCCTTCTACGAGGGCGATATCGAGGATGGCGCGCTGCTGGCGCGGATCTTTGCCGAACAGGGCACCAAAGCCGTGATGCATTTCGCCGGCTCCATCGTGGTTCCCGAAAGCGTCGAGAACCCGCTCAAATATTACCACAACAACACGGTGAAGAGCCGTGCGCTTATCGAGGCGGTGGTGAAGGCCGGTGTGCCGCACATGATCTTCTCCAGCACGGCAGCGACATATGGCATTCCGCAAGTCTCGCCCGTTAGCGAGGATATCGAGAAGAAGCCGATCAATCCCTCTGGCTGGTCCAAGCTGATGACCGAACAGATGCTGGGTGATGTCGCGGCGGCGCATCACCTCAATTATTGCGCGCTGAGGTATTTCAACGTCGCGGGTGCCGATCCGCAGGCCCGCAGCGGGCAATCGACTGCTGGTGCGACTCACCTGATCAAGGTTGCGGTGGAAGCTGCACTGGGCATGCGCGAAAGCGTGGGCGTGTTCGGCACCGATTACGATACGCCCGATGGCACCGGCGTGCGCGACTATATCCATGTCAGCGATCTGGCTGCGGCCCATGTGCTGGCGCTGGATGCGCTGGTGGCTGATCCTTCGACATCGATGACGATGAACTGCGGCTATGGTCGGGGCTTCTCCGTGCTCGAGGTGCTCGATGCGGTGGACCGCGTTACCGGCGGGCAGATCGCCCGCGTTCTCGGGCCGCGCCGCGCGGGCGATCCCGATTCGCTGATTTCGGACCCGTCGCGGATCAAGGCCACGCTGCAGTGGGTGCCGAAACACGCCGATCTGGACGAAATCGTGGCCCATGCCCTTGCGTGGGAACGAAAACTGGCCGAATTGCGCGCTGAGGAGCCCGCTTACGCTTGACTTATGCGGCGCTGGCCCATAACTGCGCCTTCGAAATTCCGGCATCGGGGTATCGCCTCCGGTGCCGATTATTTTTCAGGAAAGTAGTCATGAAGATCCGCAACAGCCTCAAGTCGCTGAAGAACCGCCATCGCGATTGCCGCGTTATTCGCCGCCGCGGTCGCACCTACGTGATCAACAAGACCAACCGCCGCTTCAAGGCCCGCCAGGGCTGATGCAGCCGGCCGTGCCGCCACTCGTGTGCGGCGCTGGTCTCTTGAAAAGCCCCCGCCACCACGGGGGCTTTTTGCATGTCTGAAATGCACAAACCCAAGGCAGTCGTTTTCGATATCGGCAGGGTCATCATCCAGTGGGACCTGCGGCACCTGTATGCCAAGCTGATCGATGACGAGGAGGAACTCGACTGGTTTCTGGCCAATGTCGTTTCCGAACGGTGGCACCACCAGCAGGATGAAGGCCGCCCGCTGGTAGAGATGGTTCCAGAACGCAAGCGCCAGTTCCCTGAACACGCGGCGCTGATCGAAGCATATGCGACGCGCTTCAACGAGACGATTCCCGGCCCGGTGCCCGGTACCCATGCGTTGATCCGCAAGCTGGATGCCGTAGGTGTTCCGCTGTTCGGCCTGTCGAACTTCGGTGGCGATTTCTGGGACGCGTTCCACGCGGACTGGCCGGTATTCGATGCCTTCCGGGACATCGTGGTGTCCGGCCACGAGAAATGCGCCAAGCCTGACCCTGAGATCTACGCCATTGCCGAGGCGCGCTTCGCCATTCCGCCGCAAAACCTGCTGTTCGTGGATGACAAGGAAGACAATATCGCCGCCGCCCGTGCGCGCGGATGGCACGGCCATGTCTTTACCTGCGCCAATGCGCTGGAAGCAGACCTGCGCGCCCACGGCCTGATCTGACCGGCAAAGAAAACGGGCTCCGGCAGCATCACGCCGGAGCCCAGTATTTTCACCACCCGATGGAGTGTGCTTGGGGAGTGGTGAAAACCCTTCAGCCGTTGCAGCGGGCCAGACGGTCAGCTTCCAGCGCTGCGCCGTCCACGCTGAAGCTGGCCAGTTCGCCCACCTCGCGATTGAGATCGCGGCAAACGCGCAGCGGGCGCTTTCCGCTTTCCCCGGCAATGCAGCTGGTACCTTCGCAGCGCCACAGGACACCGCCTGCAATCACGCGCGCATCTGCCGCGGGCGCGGACAGTTCGGCCTGGAAATAGGGAGCGGAAGAGCCCTGCGCGGCGGCCGGCGCGGTGGCAGCACCAAGACCCATGGCGGTGAGGGAAGCGAGGGCGGCAAGCGGCAAGGCAATCCGGGAGAGAGGGCGGGAGCGGGGCATGGCATTTCCTCATTCAAGTTGCGTTGAAAAACGGGTTTCGAATCGCTACCTATGTAGACCAGTAGCGATGTGCAACCCGTTTTTTCAAAACTTTTGGGAAATGCTGCGAATGGCAGTAGGAAAGCCACAAGGA
>CAYXTJ010000138.1:0-4660 GCA_964467715.1 uncultured Sphingomonadaceae bacterium | reverse complement strand
CTGGAAGGCGAGCAGGCGAAGGAGGTTTCCACCCACGAACTGCACAGCCGCATCACCAGCGGCAAGCGGCGCGGCTTTGGCTCTGTAAAGGTCGAGGCGGTGATCGGCGGCAGCACATGGTACACCAGCATGTTCCCGCAGGACGATGGCTGGTTCCTGCCGGTAAAGGCCGCCGTGCGCCGCGCCGAGGGACTGGAGGAAGGCGGCGAAGTGACTGCCGAGATCACCCTGCTTTGAGCCTTGTGGTCACGCACGCCTCCGCGCTCTGGGTTTGGACCGGCGGCAACAACGGCGGGACATGGCACTTCATGACCATCACCGGCGATGCGGGCGAGGCGATTGCCGCGCATGAGGCGATGCGGCGGCTGGAATATGGCAAGGGTCGCGGCTTCGGATCAGTCAAGGTGCGCGCCGCGATTGGCGGGACTTCGTGGAACACCTCTGTCTTCCCCAGCAAGGCAAGCGGCGGGTACCTGCTGCCGGTGAAGCTGGCGGTGCGCCGTGCAGAGGACCTTGCGGAAGGCGATGTGGCCGAGGTGTCGCTGGAACTGCTTTGATCCATGCTATCCCTTTGCGGGCAGGCGAAGACTAGATCCGATCCGCCTGCGCCACGCTGTCACTGGCGCGTAAGCTGCTGACGATCCGAGTCAGATGCGCCAGGTCCTGCACTTCCAGATCCACTTCGTAAGTGTGGAACGGATCATCCCGCTGGACGAGTTCGAGGTTCATCACATTGGCGCTGTTGTTGGCAAAGACGCCCGCCATTTCGGCCAGCGTACCGGGGCGGTTGTAAAGCGTGACCGAGAGGCGGCCCACCGCGCCGTGCGAATCCTTGCCCCATGACAGGTCCACCCAGTCCGCATCCTCGCCGCTGGCAAGTTCGAGGCAGTCGATGGCGTGCACTTCCACCACCTGCCCCATGCGGCGAAGGCCCACGATCCGGTCCCCCGGAACAGGGTGGCAGCATTCGGCCAGCGTAAAGCCCATGCCGGGCGTCAGGCCCTTGATGTTGATCGCACGGCCCTGCGCCGGTTCTGCCGGAAGGTCCGAGGTGGAGCCGGGGACGAGCGCTTCCATCACCTCGCGATCGGTCAGCTTGGCAGAGCCGATGGCGAACATCAGGTCTTCCGCGTCATCCATGTCGAGCCGCTCGAGCGCGGCGGCGATGGCCTTCTTGCCCACCTTGGCGGGCAGGCGCTCCACGATCTCGTCAAACAGCTTGGAGCCGATTTCGGCGATCTCCGTCCGCTCCTTCAGCCGCACCGCGCGGCGGATGGAGGCGCGCGCCTTGCCGGTGACGACAAAGCCCAGCCAGCTCATCTGCGGGCTGGCTTCGGCACCCTTGATGATTTCCACCATATCGCCATTGGCGAGCGGGGTGCGCAGCGGCATGTGGCGGCCGTTGATCTTGGCGCCAACGGTCTGCGCGCCAAGGTCCGTGTGCACGGCAAAGGCGAAGTCCACCGCGGTCGCCCCCTTGGGCAGCTGGAACAGCGCGCCCTTGGGCGTGAAGGCGAAGATGCGGTTCTGGTAAACCGCCAGCCTGGTGTGTTCGAGCAGCTCCTCGGCATCGTGGCTGGCATCAACGATCTCGATCAGGTCACGCAGCCAGCCCACTTCGCCATCGGGCCGGTCTACCTGCTTGTAAGCCCAGTGTGCGGCGAGGCCGAACTCGTTGGTGCGGTGCATCTCGCGGGTGCGGATCTGCACTTCCACGCGCATGGAACCGGCATGGATCAGCGTGGTGTGGAGCGACTTGTAGCCATTGGTCTTTGGCGTGGAGATATAGTCCTTGAAACGGCCCGGCACCATCTTCCACGTCTGGTGCAGCACGCCCAGCGCACGGTAGCAATCCTCCACGCTGCCGGTAAGCACGCGGAAGGCCATGATGTCGGTCACCTGGTCGAAACTCACATGCCGCTCGGCCATCTTGCGCCAGATCGAATAGGGGTGCTTCTCGCGGCCCCACACTTCCACTTCCAGCCCGGCCTCGGCCAGCGCCTGCTTTATGTTGAGGGCAATGGCATCCACCTGCCCGCTCTCGCTGGAACGGATCTGCTCCAGCCGGCTGGTGATGGTGGCATAGGCTTCCGGTTCGAGCTGTTCGAAGGCGAGCAGCTGCATCTCGCGCATATATTCATACATGCCCACCCGCTCTGCCAGCGGGGCATAGATATCCATCGTCTCGCGCGCGATGCGGCGGCGCTTGTCCGGGTTCTTGATGAAGTGCAGCGTGCGCATGTTGTGCAGCCGGTCCGCCAGCTTCACCAGCAGAACGCGCAGGTCCTCGCTCATGGCGAGCAGGAACTTCCTGAGGTTTTCTGCCGCGCGCTCGTTCTCCGGCATCTGCTCGATCTTTGAGAGCTTGGTCACGCCATCGACCAGTTGCGCCACCTCTGCCCCGAACAACAGCTTGATGTCATCAATGGTGGCGAGCGTATCTTCCACCGTATCGTGGAGCAGCGCGGTGATGATGGTTTCCTGATCCAGCTTCAGGTCCGTCATCAGGCCGGCCACTTCTACCGGGTGGCTGAAATAGGGGTCCCCGCTGGCGCGCTTCTGGCTGCCGTGCTTCTGCACGGTGTAGACATAGGCACGGTTGAGCAGCGCCTCATCGGCGTCAGGGTCATATTCCTTGACCCTTTCAACAAGTTCATACTGGCGCAGCATACTTGGCTAAAATGGGGGGCTAGGCTCTGTAAATGCAACTGGAAAAGCGCGCGGCAGGCCACCTTTCCCGCAGATCGGGCAATTGGCCCCCGCTGCCATGCGTATCGGCGGGGCAGCAAGCGCGTGCATCGGCGCAAATGCGCCGCGCCTCGCTCCATCGGAAATGGGCTTGCAGGCAGTTACGATTGCAACCATAGGCAGCGCATGCGCTTCGTCGAGCAGGATAGGCACTTGGGCTGCTGGCTGCTGTAATCCGGGCGCCGATACACTAGGTACATTTCGTGGACTTCAGGGAAATTGCATCCCTGCCAATGGCTTGCTGGAGATTTGACTTGGCCTTGCCGAAACACGCCGCAATCGCCGCCGCGCTTGGCGCCATGGTGTCGGCCGCGCCTGCGCTGGCGCAGGAAGCCGGTGATCCGAACAGCACGATTGTCGTCACCGGCGAGGTGGAGCGACAGGTGGACGAGGAAGAGGTCCGCAGCCAGGCGCGGGCCATCACCCCGCGCGGTAACACCATCGGCGCGCCGCTCGCCCGTTTCCAGCAGCCCGTCTGCGCCGGGGTGTGGGGGCTGGAAGGCGAGAGCGCGCAGATGATGATCGACCGGATCTACTACAACGCCGAAGCGGCCGGCCTTTCCTTGAACGAGGAAGCTGGATGCGCGGCCAATGTGGTGGTCGCCTTCGCGGCCGATCCCCATGCCGAGTTCGAGAGCCTGCGCGAGGCGCACCATCCGCTGGTGGAAGGCCTCAGTTTCTGGGACCGCAAGCGCGTGACCATGGTGCAAGGCCCGGTGCTGGCGTGGAGTGTGGTGTCCACCCGCACCGCCAACGGTCAGACGCGCGGCGGCCAGCCGCCGGTGTTTGACGGCACGGAAATGTCGCGCCTCTCTTCCGCCACACGCCGCGACATCGAAAGCGCGGTGGTGCTGATTGACGTGGATGCGCTGGGCATGATCGACGGGATCGCGGTGGCAGATTATGCCAGCATGCGCCTACTCGCCCGCACCCGCCCTCCGCGCGAGGACGAGCCGGCATACGCCACCATCCTCTCGCTGTTCGACAATCCGGCGCAGGCGCCCGAACGCATGACCGATTTCGACCGCGCTTATCTCGCCAGCCTCTATTCGGGGCAGGACAATCGCCCCGGCTCCATGGCGCTGCGCAATGTGGGCGATTTGATGGAGCGCGGTGTGGAGGGAGCGGACTAACTCCGCTTGCCGCAAGCCAAGGCGCGTTCCAATATGCGCGCCATGCAGCAAACCGCTCCGCAAAAGACCACCATCTTCACCCGCATGTCCGCGCTGGCGGATGAGCTTGGCGCGATCAATCTGGGGCAAGGCTTTCCGGATTTGCCCGAGCCGCCCGAACTGCTGGAGGCCGCCCGGCGCGCACTGGTGGATCATCCCAACCAGTATCCGCCGATGCGCGGGCTTCCCGTGCTGCGAGAGACGATTGCCGCATGGCACGCCCGTGAGCAGGGGCTGGATGTTGCGCCAAACGAGGTGGTCGTCACCTCCGGCGCGACCGAGGCGCTGGCCGCGAGCATCTTCGCGGTGATCCAGCCGGGGGACGAGGCAGTGCTGTTCCAGCCGTTCTACGATGCCTATTTGCCGCTGGTGGAGCGCGCGGGCGGCGTGGCGAAGACGGTGAACCTCGTGCCGCCGGACTGGTCCATCCCCTTCGATGCGCTGGAAGCTGCGATCACGCCGAAGACGCGGCTGATCGTGCTCAACACGCCCAACAACCCCACCGGCACGCTGGTGCCGCGGGAGGAGCTGGAACGGCTGGCCACGCTGTGCGAGCGACACAACATCACCCTGCTGTGTGACGAGGTGTGGGAGGCGATGATCTTCGATGGCACCGCGCATGTCTAGCCGCTGCATCTCGCCAGCCTGCGGGCACGCTCGATCAAGATCGGTTCGGCAGGCAAGATCTTCTCGCTGACGGGTTGGAAGATCGGCTGGGCCGTCGCCGCGCCGCCGCTGGC
>CAYXTJ010000137.1:0-4681 GCA_964467715.1 uncultured Sphingomonadaceae bacterium | reverse complement strand
GATGGCGGTACCTTCGCCGCAGACGATGCATTCGCGGTTGCGCAGCGCCGGAATGGTGTCGAGGAAACCGCGCGCGCCTTCGGGCATGGCGGCCTTCACGAAATCCTGGTCGCGTTCGTTGTTCAGACGCATCGACAGGATCGTACCGCACTGCGACAGCACACCTTCGGCAAGGTCCGACGGACGCTGCGTGATAAGACCGAGCGAGATGCCGTATTTACGGCCTTCCTTGGCAATACGCGACAGGATGCGGCCGACCGAGGAGCCATCGGCGTTCTTCTCGTTCGGCACGTAACGGTGCGCTTCCTCGCACACCAGCAACACCGGACGGGTCTTTTCATGGCGGCCCCAGATCGCGAAGTCGAACACCATGCGCGAGAGCACGGCAACCGCGGTGCTGGTGAAGTCGGACGGCACGCCCGACACGTCGATAATCGAGATCGGCTTGCCGTCACCCAGCATGCGGAACACCTTGGAAATGAAGTCTGCCATGGTGTCGCCCACCAGCATGCCGGAGAACATGAACTGGTAACGCGGATCGGCCTTCAATTCGTCGATCTTGGTCTTGATGCGCATGTAGGGCGCGGAAGTGGTGGCCTTGTCCAGCTTGCCCATCTCGTCCTGCAACATGTTGGTCAGGTCGCTGAGGAGGTAGGGAATGGGCGAGTCCACCGTGATCTTGCCCATCTGCTGGGCCATGCGGTTCTTGCTGCGGGCATGCAGCAGACACTTGGCCAGGATGCCCTTGTCTTCCTGCAGGTCGTTCCCGCTGGAGCGCAGCGGGACCTCGCAATGCTCTTCGAAATTGAGCAGCCAGTAGGGCATCTGCAGGTTGGAAACGTCGTAGATCTGGCCAGTGTTGCGGAAAGCAGCCGAATATTCACCGTGCGGGTCAACCATCACGATGTGGCCCTGCGGCGCAGCCTGGCAGATGCGGTGCAGGATCAGCGCGGCGCTGGTGGATTTACCGGTACCGGTGGATCCGAGCAGCGCGAAGTGCTTGCCCAGCATGGCATCGATGTAGATGCCGGCGCGGATATCGCGGTTGGGATAGACGGTGCCGATCTGGATCGAGCTGCGCCCGTCGCTGGCATAGATCTGGCGCAGGTCATCGGTGGTGGCCGGGAAGATCAGCGCGCCGGGAATGGGATAGCGGGTCACACCGCGGCGGAAACCGTGGATCTTGCCGGTCAGCTTCTCTTCCAGGCCTTCGCCCATGAAATCGATATTGGCGACCACGGTGTTGCCATCGCCGCGGCGGTCCTGGCGCTGGTTGCGCACGCTGGCGAGCAGCCAGCCGTCCTTGGTGCGGATCTTGACCTGGCTGCCGACCTGACCAGCCAGCGCCACCGAGGGATCATCGTCTTCGCTGCACTGGTTGAGGCGCAGCATGTCGAGCGCAATCTGCGAACCGGAACCCGCAATTTCCAAGACCATGCCGATCGGGCGCGTCGCATTGTCTTCCAGCATTTCACTGGGCGCCGGGTCTGCTCCATGATGGGCATTGGATACCGGTGCTTGCGACATATCGGACATGCTTTGCTCTCGCGAAATTTCAGTCGAACTCGCGGCGGGAATAAGGTTGGAGGGTTAACATCGCGTCAATCGCACGTGAAAACCAAGCGCGTCCAAAGGGTTGGAAAGCGATGTCCCAAACACGTGACCTATCGCCGGTCAGACGAGCGCGAAGAGCCTTCCGGCCGCCCATCCCATGAACAGCGACAGGGCCACAGCGAGCAATCCGTAAGCGAAAGAATTCTCCTGCGCCTGTTCGGCCACATCGCGATCGAAGCCTTCCTTGCGCACGGTGACTTCCGAGCTGGCAGCAGCAATCACGCGGCCATCGCGCACGGCAAAGGTTTCCGCGACATAGCGGCCCACCACCACGTTGGACGGCAAGGAGATGCGCGCCTGGTAGAGCACGCCTTCGCTGATCGAAACGCCTTCCTCGTTCTGCTGGAACAGGCCGCTTTCCTGTCGCAATTGCACCAGACCGCTGGTGAAACGGGCGTGTTGTTCCGGGTCGATCGTGCCAGTGGGCGACAGTTGCAGGTAATCGAGGCCGAATTCGTAGATCGCCGCAGTGCTCTCATCCACGATCTCGTCAATCGGGGCGGAACTGGCGAGGCCGAAGAAGGAGGGCACCGAACGCAACGACATCGCCTCGGCATTGATCCAGATACCGGCAAAGCGCTGCTTCTCGCGGATTTCGATGGGTTCGGATGGCCCGCGCAGGATTACCACGATATCGAAATCGTCGCCAGCGCGGCTGCCGTCAGGATCAAGCAGCGCGCCGTAGAGGATGAGTGTCTGGCCGGTGAAACCCTGCTGCACCAGCACCTCGTGCTGGCTGACTTCAGGCACGAGAATAGGATCGCGCCCCTGCGCCGAAGCGGCCGCGGGCAGCGCTGCGAGGGTGAGCATAAGCGAGGCGAGCCAGCGCATCACAGCGGCGTGACCGTGTAGAAGGCATCGGGGATGACGAACAGGCCGAACAGCATGATCGCCGCCACCGTGAGGACGATGGCCGACAGGATCAGGCGCAGGATTTCCGGCTTGGCGGACAAGGCGATCCGCGTGCCGATCTGCGCGCCGGTGACCGAACCCAGCAGAAGCAGGCCTGCCAGCACCACGTCCACTGCCTGCGTCGTCAGCGCGTGAACCATGGTGGTCATCATCGTCACGAACAGGATGTTGAACAGCGATGTACCGACCACGACATTCGCGCTCATGCCAAGGATGTAGAGCATGGCAGGCACCATGATGAACCCGCCGCCCACGCCCATCAGCATGGTCAGGATGCCTACCACGATGCCCATGATGAACGGCCCCAGCGGCGAGATGTAGAGGCCCGAGCGATAGAACCGCCAGCGCATCGGAAGCGCGGCGATGATCGGATGGTGGCGACGCTTGGCGGCGCGGCGCTTGTCCTGCGGCTTGCGGTTCAATGCCTGGATGGATTCGCGGCCCATCATGGTGCCGATCGTGCCCAGCAGGATCACGTAGAGCATGTTGATGACGACATCGATCTGGCCGAAGGCGGTGAGCAGGTTGAAGATGCCTGCCCCCAGCAAGGCCCCGATCAGTCCGCCGGTGACCACCACCGCGCCCATCTGGTAATCCACGCCGTTGCGCTTGGACTGCGCGATCACGCCCGAAACGCTGGCCCCCGTCACCTGCGTAGCTGCAGATGCGGCAGCAACGGTGGGCGGAATGCCGGAGAAGATCAGCAGCGGAGTCGTCAGGAACCCGCCACCCACTCCGAAGATGCCGGAAAGGATGCCCGTCAGCCCGCCAAGCACCACGATCCACAGGCCATTGATGGCGAGGTTCGCGATGGGGAGGTAGACGTCCATGGTTAGCGCCTAACGCATAGGTGCGATGGATTGAAGATGAATGGTGGCCTGTGCCTAAAATCCGGCGGACAGTGTGAGCGCAGGGCCACTAGCAGGCTCAGCATCACCGGCCACGCGGAAACGGTAATCCGCGGCAACCCGGCCACGCGTGTCGCCAAGGCGGAAGGTGACTGAGGCGGTCGGGCCGATATCCAGCCGCTCGCCATCATCCTGCGCCCCGCCCCACGCGGCGGCACCTGCGCGGAGGTCGAAATCCCCCACGGAAGCAAGGCTGCGATCCACCCACGCCGGCCCGTCCACGAAGGCAGTCGCAGTTTCGCCCCCGACATAACCCGCCTAGACATAGGCCTGCGCCTGCATTCCGCCGGGCAGTTCCTGCGGCGGCAGTTCGGTCACTGCATAGGCAGCGGGGCGAACTTCGGTAGAAAGCGCGCGCTCGCTCACGCGTACTTCGGCGGCAACGCGGATCGGGATGCTGGCGAGAGGCCTTGCGGAAAGGCCGGCAGCCACTTCCTGCTCGCTTGCGCCCTGCAGGGCGGCTAACCCGCGCAGATAGGCTTGGGGGCGATGGCCGCCCGAAGGAGCAAGTTCATAGCGGACTACCGCACCCAGTTGGCTGCGGCCATAGGAAGGCCTGCCGGACGTGAACGGCGTGGTCGTGTCGTCCCGCCAGAGCAGCCAGCCATCGGCAGACCAGCGGCTGGCACTTTCCTGGGCAGAAGCCAGCTGGGCCACTGGCAGCGGCGCGGCGTCGGGCACCCTTGCCGCCGCGAGCAGCGGATTGGACTGCTCTTTCCCGCGCGCTTCGCGGCCCTGGATTTCCCGGGCGAGGAAAGCCGCAATCTCCGGCGGAAGCTCCATGTTCGAGAAACCCGCCGCCGCCAGCAACGTATGGCCCGCCGCCATGCGCATGGGCGATGCGGGCTTGGCAGCCTTGCCATCACTCGCAAACGGCTGGCGCACGGCCGAATAGGTACCTTCGTAGAAGTGCGGATCGTTCCAGCCGCCGTCACGCGGTGCAGGAGGCATGTCGATGGGGGGCCTTGCAGGTGCGAGCGCTGGCGCTGGGGCAGCATTGCCTTCGCCGCCGTCAGATGCCTCTGGCGGGCGGATGATCGAGCGGCGAATATCCGGCGAAACGGTCAGGCCCTGGTGGGCCTCGACTCCCGCCTCGGCAGCGCTGGCGGTGCCGGCGAAATCTTCGGGCAAGTGCGACGCCCATGTGACATACCGCAACCCTGTCCAGCCGACCACAAGCAGGCCGAGCATGATTCGTCAACGGCACCGAGCAGGAAGAAAAAGCCCGCAAAAAGCAGGAGTTCGCG
>CAYXTJ010000136.1:0-4937 GCA_964467715.1 uncultured Sphingomonadaceae bacterium | reverse complement strand
ATGAAGAACAGTGCAAGGTCCGCGCAAGCGACACACTGATACAGAAACTCTTGTTGGCAGGCTGATGGCCGGAAGCTAGCTTCCCGCGCAAAGTCAAAAAGGGGAGAGGAACCTTGAAGAAACTTGCCGCCGTCAGCCTGACGGCCCTTGCGCTTACTGCCTGTACTGCCGGCGAGGATGCTGAGGGCACTGCCACCGTCATCACGACCTCGGCCGAGGATTGTGCCGCATTCGACACCTCGCTGATTGCCGGAAACGGCACCGCAGAATGGGTCGATGCGAGCGAGGATCACCCGGCCTTTTGCGAGCTGAAGGGCACGGAATCGCCGGTCGAAGGATCGACCATCGGCGTGGTCTATCGCTTCCCGGCCGAATGGAACGGCAAGCTGCTCGGCCTTGGCGGCGGCGGCTGGGCGGGCAATGTCACGCTTCGGGCAGCCACACAGGGCCTTTCGAAAGGCTTTGCCACCATGCAGACAGATGGCGGCAACGCCGGCACCGATGTCTGGGCCAACAGCTGGGTGGCCGAACGCCCCGAAAGCGCGATGGATTTCAGCCAGCGCGCGGTCCACATCATGACAGTGACCGGCAAGGAATTCGCCGAGAAATATTACGGGCAGCCGCACAGCATGGCCATTTTCCAAGGCTGTTCCACCGGTGGCCGCATGGCGCTGATGGAAGCCCAGCGTTATCCCACCGATTATGACGCGATCATTGCCGGTGCGCCGGTTTACACGCTGCAGGTGCAGACCAGCGCAGTGTTCCGTAACCAGGCCTTCGCGCAAAGCGGCGGCTTCTCGATCGAGGACCTGCAACTGGCGCAGTCCTCCGCCCTCGCCCAGTGCGATGCGACGGACGGGCTGGAAGACGGCATCATCAACGATCCGGCTTCCTGTGACTGGCAGCCTTCCAGCCTGCAGTGCGAAGGGGACAAGGACGCCAGCTGCCTCACCTCCGGTCAGGTGGCGGCGCTGGAAAGTGTCTACAACGGCTCCAAGGCATCTGACGACAGCTGGACGATGCACCCGATGCGCAAGGGCGGTGAAGCAGGCTGGGCCTTCTTCGTCGGCACCGATGGCAGCGGCGCGGACCCGACCGGCGGCGGCGGCCTTGCCAATCTGTTCCCGCTGTTCTTCGGCGCGAACAACACCGTCACCCTCGGCAACTATAACGAGGCGAACTACCTCGCCACGCGCAGCAGCGACTTTGCCCGGATGTACGAAGCACAGAGCGCGGACCTCAGCGAATTCTTCGCCAATGGTGGGCGGCTGATGCTGTGGCATGGCGAAAGCGATCCCGGCCCCAGCCCGGTCGGCTCGAACGAATATGCGCAGGCGGTGATGGCGCAGAACCCGGCGGCAGCTGACCAGTTCCGTTATTTCACCCTGACCGGCGTGGGACATTGTGCCGGTGGCCCCGGCGCGGACATGGTCGATTACCTCGCCGCCATGCATGACTGGGTTTCCAGCGGCACGGCGCCCGAGAGACTGATCGGCACCAAGGCGGACGGCTCGCTCACCCGACCGCATTGCGCATGGCCCAATGTTGCCCGCTTTGAAGGCGAAGGCGACGCCAATGATCCCGAAAGCTGGAACTGCACTCCGCGCACCTGATCAGCTTGGCCTGAAACGTCGAAGGGGCGGGCATCCCTGCCGGGAGACCGCCCCTTCTCGCCGTGGTGCGACCCTCAGGCGGCCACGGTTTGGCTGTTGCCAAGCTCTGGCCAGTTCAACGGATACTGGCTGAAATCGATCCGGGACTTTCCGTTGGCGAACTTGTGGCCGAGCGATTGCAGGATCAGGCGGGCACGGCGGCGGCGGGCCTTGGTGCTTACGTTTCGCGCATCTGCAGCGCTCCCAACATGCTCGACTGGCTGCACACAGTGGCGCTCAACATTTCGGCCGAGCGGATGGATGCACCGGTCAACAATGCCAGCCAGATCGGGCTGCTCGTATCCGAACTGCTCACCAATTCGTTGCAGCATGGCTTTACCGAAACCGAGGGCGGCACGATCAATGTTTCCCTCGCCATCGATCCCGCAACGGGCGAGGTCTTGCTGGGTGTGGAGGATGATGGCCGGGGTCTGCCCGAGGGCAGCAAATGGCCGCAGGAAGGCAATCTTGGCGCCCGTATCGTGCGCGATCTTGCCGCACGCCTTGGCGCAAAGCTGATAGTCGACAACGCTGACCCGGGGCTGTCCGTCACGCTGCGGCTTCCCGCTTCGACCCTCAAAGAAGAGGCATAAGCGCAAGGGCCGCGTTTACTTTTCGTTCCGCCCTGCGCATGGTCATGACCAATGGCCGAACCCGCGCAACCGCTGCCCCTTGCCGCACTTCACGCCAGCCATGCCGGCTGCTGGCTGCGCCCCGCCAATGGCGAGACGCGCACGCTGGGAAAGGGCGAGGCGGTGATGGCTGCGGCAGATACGCCGCTGCTGATGGTGAATGCGCCGCTGGTGGCCACGCGACTGGGATATCCCGACCTTTCCGGGCTGGACCTGCTGGAACTGTTCGCCTTCATCCACCCTGCCCGCTTTTGCGTGCCCACGCCCAAGGGGCTGGCTCATGCGCTGGGGCTGGAAGAACCGAAGGATGGCGACGATGTACCGCGCTTCCTGCAACTGGCCGCAGGCGCGCTGTTGCAGATTTGCGAGAGCGCGGACTGGCCCGAACGTGAAGGCGCGTGGAGCGCGCTGCAATCCCACGCCAGGCTCCGTTGGCCCTGGGCAGGCGTGATCGCGCCACATATCGCAAAGCCGGAACGTGCCGAAAAATGGCTCTTCTCGCGTCTGCCCGAATGGGAAGAGCACGGCGAACGTCCGCAGCCAAGGCAGGTGGACTTGCCGGAAGACGCGGTGGAGCAGCAACTTTCGCGACTTACTGGCGAGGCTTCCGAATATCGCGAAGGCCAGCACCATTACGCGCAGGAAGTGGCGCGCATCTTCGCCCCGCGGGACAAGCGCGATGTGCCGCACATGCTGCTGGCGCAGGCTGGAACCGGCGTCGGCAAGACGCTGGGCTATCTCGCGCCGGCATCGCTGTGGGCCAGCGCATCGGGCGGCACTGTCTGGGTTTCCACCTATACCAAGAACCTGCAACGCCAGCTGCGCAGCGAAAGCGCGCGTGTATGGCCGGAGGAACGGCCTGACGGCACCCGCCCGGTGGTGATCCGCAAGGGGCGCGAGAATTACCTGTGCCTGCTCAATCTGGAAGATGCGCTGCAAGGCGGCTTTGGCGGGCGTGCGGCAATCCTCGCGCAGCTGGTGGCGCGATGGGCCGCATACAGCCGTGACGGGGACATGATCGGCGGGGACCTGCCCGGCTGGCTCGGCACGCTGTTCCGCAGCCGCGCGATCAAGTCGCTGACGGACCAGCGCGGCGAATGCGTCTATGCCGGGTGCCCGCATTACCGCAAATGCTTCATCGAACACGCCGCCCGTGCCAGCGCGCAGGCAGACCTTGTCATCGCCAACCATGCGCTGGTGATGGTGAACGCGGCACGCGGGCGCGATCATGCCCAGCGCCCCACCCGCATCATCTTTGACGAGGGGCACCACGTCTTCGAAGCGGCCGATTCCACCTTCTCCGCCGCGCTGACCGGCATGGAAGCGATCGAGCTGAAACGCTGGCTGCTGGGGCCGGAGCGCGGCTCAAAGGGTCGCCGCCGTGGCCTTGCCGCGCGGCTGGCGGATGTTTCCAGCTATGACGAGCAGAGCGCGAAAGCGATCGCTGCTGCCTGCATGGGTGCAGAGGCTCTGCCGGGTGGCGGCTGGCTGCAAAGGCTGGCCGATGGTGAGCCGTCGGGGCCAATCGAGGAACTGCTCGCCGCCGTGCGCGTCACCACCTATGCCCGCGATGAAAGCGGCGGACAGGAAGCGGGCTATGGCATCGAGACAGAGGCCGCCCAGCTTGATGGCAAGCTGGTGGAACTGGCGCAGCAGACCTCCGTGGCCTTGTCCGAAATTCGCCAGCCGCTGATCCGGCTCGGCATCAGGCTGGAAGCCATTGCCGAGGACGCGCCGGACTGGCTCGACGCGCAAGGCCGCGCCCGGCTGGAAGGCGCGCGCCATTCGCTCGGCTGGCGGATTGACATGCTCGGCGCGTGGGAGGCACTGCTCGAACGGCTGGGTGGACCTGCCAGCCCGGACTTCGTGGACTGGCTCGCCGTCGCCCGGTCAGACGCGCGCGAATATGACGTTGGCCTCTATCGCCACTTCCTCGATCCCACCCAGCCCTTCGCCCGCACTGTGCTGAGCGGCACGCATGGCGCGATGCTGACCAGCGCCACGCTGTGTGACCGGAGCGCCGAGGGTGAGGAATGGGATAGCGCCATCGCCCGCTCCGGCGCACTGCATCTCGAAGCCAAGCCGCTGATGACGCAGGCGGAAAGCCCGTTTGATTACGCCAGCAATGCCGAAGTGCTGATCGTCACCGATGTGAAGAAGGGTGATCTTGCCGGCCTTGCCGGGGCCTATGCCCGCATTATCGAGGCTTGCGGAGGCGGCGTGCTGGGGCTGTTCACCGCGATCCGCCGCTTGCGCGCGGTGCATGGCCGCATTGCAGACAGGCTCGCGCGCGCGGGCCTGCCGCTGTTCGCCCAGCATGTCGATCCCATCGATACCGGCACGCTGGTGGATATCTTCCGCGATGATCCGGCCTCCAGCCTGCTCGGCACCGATGCCTTGCGTGACGGGGTGGATGTGCCAGGCGAATCGCTACGCTGCGTGGTGATGGAACAGGTGCCCTGGCCCAAGCCCAGCATCCTCCATCGCGCGCGGCGCGCGGCAGGTGGCGGCGGGGCCTATGATGACCGGATCATCCGCGCACGGCTGGCGCAGGCCTTTGGCCGCCTCATTCGCAGCAAGGATGACAAGGGACACTTCATCGTGCTGTCCGCCGCCTTCCCCTCGCGGCTGCTTTCCGCCTTTCCTCCCGGCA
>CAYXTJ010000135.1:0-4959 GCA_964467715.1 uncultured Sphingomonadaceae bacterium | reverse complement strand
GAAGGGCTGTGGCTGAAGACGGGGAAGGCGGTTTACCTCGATCTGTTCAAATACTGGCTGAAGATATTCGCCATCGCCTTTGCCATGGGCGTGGTGAGCGGCATCGTGATGTCCTACCAGTTCGGCACCAACTGGTCCGTATTCTCGGACGTGGCCGGGCCGGTGATCGGTCCGCTGATGGCATACGAGGTGCTGACCGCCTTCTTCCTGGAGGCAGGCTTCCTTGGCGTGATGCTGTTCGGCATGGAGAAGGTGGGCAGGAAGCTGCACTTCTTTGCCACGCTGATGGTGGCGGCGGGCACCTTCGTTTCCGCCTTCTGGATCCTGTCGGTCAACAGCTGGATGCAGACGCCGACCGGCTTCGAGATGGGGGCGAACGGCCAGTTCCTTCCCGGCCCCAGCTGGATCGACATCATCTTCAACCCCAGCTTCCCTTACCGGCTGGTGCACACGGTGACGGCGGCTTACCTGACGACCGCCTTCGTGGTGGGCGCGGTGGGCGCGTGGCACTTGCTGAAGGACCGCACGAATATCCACGCCCGCACAATGTTCTCCCTGGCGATGTGGATGGCGGCGATTGTCGCGCCGGTGCAGATCTTCGTGGGCGACATGCATGGCCTCAACACCATGGAACACCAGCCCGCCAAGGTGATGGCGATGGAAGGGCATTATGAAAGCCACCCCGATGGCGCGCCCTTCTATGTCTTCGGCATTCCCAATGATGACGAGCAACGGCTGGATTACGCGATGGGCATC
Source organism: uncultured Sphingomonadaceae bacterium (assembly GCA_964467715.1). Classification (GTDB taxonomy): domain Bacteria; phylum Pseudomonadota; class Alphaproteobacteria; order Sphingomonadales; family Sphingomonadaceae; genus Alteraurantiacibacter. Next base: position 4,203 of record CAYXTJ010000135.1, on the reverse strand, counting down.
CCCAAGCTTTCCAGCTTGATCCTGAAGCATGATCTCGACGCGCCGCTTGCGGGGCTCGACATGGTGCCGGATGACGAACAGCCGCCGGTGTTCATGGTGTTCTGGGCCTTCCGCATCATGGTGGCGATTGGCGTTGCGATGATGGCAGTGGGAGCGTTCAGCCTGCTCGCACGCCTCAAGGGCAAGCTTTATGACTGGCACCTGCTGCACCGTGCAGCCCTGATCATGGGGCCATCGGGCTTCGTGGCGGTGATCGCCGGATGGGTCACCACCGAAGTGGGCCGCCAGCCTTACTTGATTTATGGCCTCTTGCGCACGGCAGATGCCGCCAGCCCGCTCGCCGCGCCCGCCGTGGCGGCATCGCTGCTGGCCTTCGTGGTGGTCTATTTCGCGGTCTTCTCCGTCGGAACGTGGTATCTGCTGCGGCTGATGGCAGCCACGCCCCATGTGCATGAGACGGATGTGAAACGCGGCGACCAGGGGCCGATCCGCACCGCCGGCATCACCCCCGGTCCCACGCAGAACCCCGGTGAAGGAGAAACCCTGCCGCAAAGCGTTCTGGTGAAGAAGGAGGACGGGCAATGAGCATGGACCTCACCGTGATCTGGGCGCTCATCATCGCCTTCGGCATCTTCGCCTATGTGGTGATGGACGGGTTCGACCTTGGCATCGGCATCCTCTTTCCGCGCTTTCAGCCGGGCGAGGGGCGCAACCGGGCGATGAATTCCATCGCGCCTTTCTGGGACGGGAACGAGACATGGCTGGTGCTGGGCGGCGGCGGATTGTTCGCAGCCTTCCCGCTCGCCTATGCCATCATCCTTCCGGCCACCTATCCGCTGGTGATCGCCATGCTGCTGGGCCTCGTTTTTCGCGGCGTGGCTTTCGAATACCGCTGGCGTGACGAGAAGCACCGGCCCTTCTGGGACATGGCCTTTATGGGCGGATCGCTGGCTGCAGCCATGTCGCAAGGCATGATCCTTGGCGCGTTGCTGCAAGGCATCACCGTGGTCGATCGCGCCTATGCCGGCAGCTGGTTTGACTGGTTGACGCCTTACACGCTCCTCACCGGCCTCGGCACGGTTGCTGGCTATGCGCTGCTGGGTGCGACATGGCTGGTCTGGCGGCTGGATGGCGATGTGCAGAAAAAGGCACGCGGCCTCGCGCGCAAGGCCGCACTCGCCACGGCTGCTCTGATGGGCGCGGTCAGCCTCTACAACCTGAAGCTGCGCCCCGAATATGCAGACCGCTGGTTCACCGCGCCCGAAGTGTACTGGCTGGCCCCGCTGCCGATTGCCACGGCGGTTGTCGCGGTGCTGCTGTGGCGCTCGCTGGCCAAGGGCGAGAGCGCGCCCTTCTGGTATGCACTGGGCCTGTTCGGGCTGGGCATGGCGGGCCTTGGCGTGACCATCTGGCCCAATGTGGTGCCGCCGGGAATCACCATCTGGGATGCCGCCGCACCCGAACGCAGCCAGATTTTCATGCTGATCGGCGTGGCGCTGACCCTGCCGCTGATCGTGGGCTACACCGCATGGGCATACTGGGTGTTCCGCGGAAAGGTGGGCGGGGAGGGCTACCATTGAGTCCGTCCCCAACTCCCACCAGCAACGATGCGGATCGAAAAGAATCCCCGCTTTGGAAGCGCTTGGCCTGGATGGCGGGCATCTGGGCCGCCAGCGTTGCCACGCTGGGCGTTGTGGCGATGATCCTCAGAAGCTGGATCGGTGCCTGACACATCTTTCAGTGGCATGATTGCAACAGATTTCAAGGGACACGAAACTGACTTCAAGCTGACAAGAGCCTGTCATGTGCGGCCCATAGTGGGCGCTCCATCACGTTTCCGATGGAGGACACCCGAACATGAAATCCCGCATTCTTCTTGGCACCAGCAGCTTTGTCGCAATGGCGCTGGCCGCCACTCCCGCTTTCGCAGGTGACGTTGCCGGCACCGTGGTTGACGAAACCGCCACGGTGAACCTGCAGTCCGCCACCATCACCATTCCCGAACTGGGCCGCCAGGTGATCACAGAGCGCGACGGCACTTATCGCATCAGCGATGTGCCCGCCGGCACTTACGAAGTGATCGCCCGCTATGTCGGCGCGCCGGACGAGGTGATGACGGTGGACGTGCCCGCAACCGGCACCGTCACGCTCAACTTCGCGCTGGGTGGTGACAACGCCTCGCGCATCCTGTTCATCGCGCAGGACGGCCAGAACGGTGCTGAAGCGCAGAACTTCAAGCTCGTCAGCTGGGCCGATGTCAAAGCTGCGCTTGGGCTGGATTGAGCCGTTACCGTGCTTGCTTTGCCTCTTGTGGGCGAGGCATAAGCGCGGGAAAGGATTTGCAAATGCCACATGATCGCCGCCAATTCCTGCGCCATACGGGCAGCGCCTTTGCCGCGCTTGCTGCGGCTGGTTGCGCAGGCCGGACCACCGCACCCGCCGCCGCTGCGCCCATTGCCGAAAGCTATGGCGCGCTGCTGCCTGATGCGGCTGGCATCCTCGACCTGCCGCGCGGCTTTTCCTACCGCGTGCTCTCTTCGCTGGGCGATGCGATGGACGATGGCGGAACCGTGCCCGACAAGGCCGATGGAATGGGTTGTTTCGACCTCGGCAATGGCGAATGGGCGCTGGTCCGCAACCATGAGCTTCGCCCCGGAGACAGCGACGGCGACGCGAGCGGCGCTGCGTTCGATACCGTGGCACGCAGCCTGCGGCCGCTTCCCGGCGGCACCACCACAGTGGTGCTGGATGCGACAACGCTGGACGTGAAGCGGCAGTACCGCTCGCTCGCCGGCACGATCCGCAATTGCGCTGGCGGGCTCACCCCATGGGGCAGCTGGCTGACCTGCGAGGAGGATGTCTCGAAGGCGGACGGCCGCATAAACAAGGATCATGGCTGGGTGTTCGAAGTGCCCGCCAATGCCGAACGGCAGGTGGAGCCGGTGGCGCTCACCGCCATGGGCCGCTTCATGCACGAGGCGGCCTGTGTCGATCCGGCGACGGGCATCGTTTACCTCACCGAAGACCGTAACGATTCCATGCTCTATCGCTTCATTCCCATCTATCCGGGTGAACTTGCCCGCGGCGGCACGCTGCAGGCGCTGGTACTGGATGGGGTGGCCGAAACCCGCAACTGGGACGCCGTCAGCGTCGCCGTGGGCCAGCCAATCGCAGGCCGCTGGATCACGCTCGACAATGTCGAGGCTCCCGAAGACGACCTGCGCCAGCGCGGCGCAGCGGCTGGCGCGGCCATTTTTGCCCGCGGCGAGGGCATCTGGATGGGGGAGGGCGAGCTGTTCTTCACCTGCACCAGCGGCGGAGCGGCCAAGGAAGGGCAGATCTTCTGCTTGCGCCCCGGCCTGCACGGGCCGGACGCGCTGGAGCTTTTCTACGAAAGCACCGACCGCGATACCTACAGCTTTGGTGACAACATCACCATCGCGCCCGACGGCCACCTGATCGTGTGCGAGGACCAGTATACCGACACGGTGAACAACCACCTGCGCGGCATTACCCCACAGGGCGAGGCCTATGCCTTTGCGCGGCTGCGCTTGCAGACAGAACCTGCCGGGGCGTGTTTCTCGCCCGATGGCCGCACGCTGTTCGTCAATGCCTATGCCCCCACGCGTACGCTGGCCATCACCGGGCCGTGGAAATGGCTCTGACGCTTTGATCCGCGTGCTGTTCGTCTGCCTCGGCAATATCTGCCGCTCGCCGCTGGCCGAAGCCGCTTTCCGGCACGAGGCGGGACAAGCCGGGCTGGAGGTGGAAGCGGATAGCGCGGGCACGGGCGGCTGGCATGTCGGCAATCCGCCCGATCCGCGCGCGCAGCATATTGCGGCGGTAAACGGGGTGGACATATCGGACCTGCGCGCCCGCCAGTTATCGCGCGGCGATTTTGCAGACTTCACGCATATCTTCGCGATGGATCACGACAATCTCTATGCGATCAGCGCGATGATGCCGCATGATGCAACGGCGCAAGTGGGCTTGCTGCTCGACCTTGTGCCGGGCCGCGAGGGCGAGGCCGTGGCTGACCCCTATTACGGCGGGGATGATGGCTTTGCGGTCACCTGGGCCGATGTCCATGCGGCGGCGAAAGTGCTCGTTCGCCAGCTGATCTAACTACAGATCATCTTCACCGCAGAAACCACCAGCATGGCGGCAAGGGCATAGCGCACCAGCGCGTCGTTCACCTTGCCC
>CAYXTJ010000134.1:0-4975 GCA_964467715.1 uncultured Sphingomonadaceae bacterium | reverse complement strand
GGTCTGCCAGCAAGCCCATCACTGCCATGATCGCGCCCAGCATCAGCAGCGATCCGCCGATGACGAGCGACTGGATATGGCCATCGCCATCGCCATTGAGCCAGAAACACATGAAGCGCAGAATCGGAAGCGCGTCGATCAACGCGACCAGCAGACCCGAACCCACGAACACGCGCAGCGCGTTGTGGGTGGTGTAGGCGCGCATGATGGTGACGCCGGTCTGGCTGATGAAACCGGGAATGGACTTGAACAGGCGCAAGGGGCGCTTGGTTTCGTGCGTGCGCACCGGCACGGTGGCAATCGCCATCCGCGTGCGACCCGCCTGAAACAGCATGTCGGTGGTATAGGAAAACTCGGTGGTGATGTTGATCCGCCGCGCGGCATCGCGGCTGATCGCGCGGAAACCGCTCACTGCATCGCTAACGTGCGTACCGGCAAGACGTTGCACCAAATTGCTGCCCAGCCGCTGGAGCAGGCGCTTGAAGGGGTGGAAATGTTCGTTGTCGGCCACACCGCGATCGCCCACGGCGTTGTCAGACTCACCGCGGATCACCGGCTGGACGAGGGCAGCGATATCTGCGCCTTCATACTGGCCATCGGCATCGGTGTTCACGATCACGTCTGCCCCGGCGGCAAGAGCAGCGTCGATCCCGCTGCGGAAGGCCGCGGCAAGCCCGCGGTTGCGGCGGTGCTGCACAACATGGTGAACACCCCACTGGCGGGCGACCTGCGCAGTGCCGTCCGAGCTGCCATCATCGATCACGAGATATTCGATCACGTCCACGCCTTCGATACGGCGCAGCAGTCTCGCCAGCGTCTCCGGCAGGCTCTCCGCCTCGTTCAGGCAGGGAATCTGGATAATCAGCTTGGTCATCTGGCCCCGGAAATGCGGGCCTCGGGAGCCGTTCCATAGGACTTTGTTAAGCATGACCATTTAACGATTGGTAAAACTGGCAGCCCTGATCGATGCTTTGTTTGCGGCGCGGGCGACAAGCGCCTAAGCGGATTCCCCAGACAGGGGACGGATCGCCACATGCAACAATCGGACAAGGCCGGGCTGCTTTACGCGCTTGCAGGCTTCTGCACGCTGACCATCGGCGATGCGATCATCAAGGGCATGTCGGGCGAATGGCCTGCCCCGGCCATGGCGCTGACCCGCTACATCGTGGGCACCATGCTGCTCGCCTTCCTGCTGGCCCGCAAGGATGGCCTGAACGCCCTGGCGTTGCCGAAGGACAAGCTGCAATGGGTGCGCGGCGTGGCAATCAGCTGTTCGGCAATCGGCATGTTTCTGGCGGTGTCGATCATGCCGCTGGCCGAGGCGACCACCATCGCCTTTACCCAGCCGATGATTACCGCGGTGCTCGCTATGCTGTTGTTGGGAGAGCGCGCGCGGGCGAGCACCTGGATCGCCACCTTCGCCGCTTTCGTGGGCGTCTTCATCGTGCTGCGGCCCAATTTCGAAAGCGCGGGCTGGGGCGTGCTGTTCCCGCTCATAGGGGCGACCGGCATGGCGATAACCATCATTGCCAACCGTGCCAGCCACGGGCGGGCGAGCATTCTGGCCATGCAGTATTACATGTCCGTCACGGCGATGATCTTCCTGACGGGCGTGACCCTTGTCGGCCATTTCAGCGGGGTGGGGAACTTCACCGTTAACATGCCGCACTGGTCCGTGGTGGCCCGCTGTGCCTTTATCGGCTTGTCTGCCACGCTGGCGCAGTACCTCATCTTCATGGGCACGGTGCGGGCAGGCGCGGGCACAATCGCGCCCATGACATATGGCCAGTTGCTGATGGCCGTGGCGCTGGGGGCGATCTTCTTTGGCGACTGGCCTGATGCACTGGCTTTGCTGGGCGCGGTGATCATCATCGGCGCGGGGCTCTATCTGTGGAACGACACGCGGCGGCGTGCGGTCAGGCCGCAATGACCTATTTGACCGGCGGCGAGCGCGCCGGCTTGCTGGCGGCAATCGCCGGTTTTGCGCTGTTCTCGCTTGGAGACGCGATCACCAAGACCATGATCGGCGAATGGTCCTCCGTCGCCGTGGCAGCAACGCGCTTTGCTTTGGGGGCGCTGTTTCTCGGGACCTTGCGGCCGTACGCGAGGGGCGCAGCGCCTTCATTCCGGCGCATCCGTGGTTGCAGATGGTTCGCGGGCTCGCGCTTGCCGTGGGCACGATCTACTTTTTCAGCGCGGTATTCGTGATGCCGCTGACCTCTGCCATCGCCTCGCCTTCTTCTCGCCTGCCATCACTGTGTTGCTCAGCGGGCCGATCCTGGGGGAAAAGGTGCGCCCGCTGACCTGGATCGCCATCGCCTCGGCCTTCACCGGCGTGCTGGTGGCCTTGCAAACTGGTCTGCTGAACCTTGGTTGGCCTGCGCTGCTGCCATTGGGCACGGCATTCGGCATGTCGACGCTGGTGATCTGCAACCGGGCTTCGGCGGGGAAGGGCAGTGTGTTGTCCATGCAATTCTTCATGACCGCAGGTGCAGCTCTCTTGCTCGTGCCGGCCAGCTTCATCGCCGCAGAGACGGGTATCGCCGTGCTGGCGCTGGAATGGCCTTCGTGGAACGTGCTGGCGCGATGTGTTGCGATTACCGTCACCGGCACCCTCGGCCATGCGCTGGTCTATTTCGGCACCACGCGTGCCGGTGCCGCCCACGTCGCCCCTGCAACCTATGTGCAGCTGATCACCGCATCACTGCTAGGCTGGGCGCTGTTCGGCAATATTCCGGAGCCGGTGACAATGCTCGGCGCGGCGATCATCGTGGCGGCAGGCCTGATCCTGTGGTGGGACGGGCGCGTTCTTGCGTCTATGAGGCAGCGATGAGCGACGAAGACGATATCGAACAGGTGGAGCAAACCTGCTGGCTGTGCGAGCGGGAACTGGGTGAGATCGTCCAGCACCACCACATGATCCCCAAGGCAAAAAAGGGCCGGAAAACACGCCCGGTCCACCCGATCTGCCACAAGACGATCCACAACCATTTCACCAACGCCCAACTGGCCCGCATGGGCGAGGACCTGGAGGCGATCCGCAGTCAGGAGGATGTAGCGAAGTTCCTGAAATGGATTGCCGGGAAGGACCCGGATTTCCACGCGCCGACGCGGAGCAAGAGGTAAGGCTGACGGGCTAGCGCAGAACCTGGAAGAAGACCTTGTCCTCTTCCTGCGTGATCACGTAGCGCCATTCGCTGCCATCTTTGGTGAACAGGCGATTGGGTTCATCGGTGTTCTGCCACACGAAACCGTCAAGCCGCAGCTTGCCCTCAATGATCCGGCGCGAGAGGGTGACGTCGGTGATCGATTCATCGAGCAATACGGTGCAGGTCTGTTCTTCCGGGTAGGCGAGCACGAGGATGTCCTCGGCAATGAAATCGCGGAAGAAGGCCCGGCCGCCGTCTTCTGTGTCCCACTCTTCTTACAGCCCATAGAAATAGCCGGTCTTTTCGGGGTTGATCAGCACTTGCGGGCAGAAAGCGAGCACCGCGTTTTCCAGCACGGAGCTGGAATCGTTGCGATCATGATATTCGTTGTTCGGTATGCCAGATAGGACTTGCGCCGCAGCACCCGAAAATGCTGCGGCGCATAGTGCTACATAACAGAGGGGGAGAAGGGCCTTGCGGGCCTTCAACCTCAATCCTCGACGTGTTCCGCGAGGACGGTCAGCCCCTTGTCGCCCACTTCGGCGAAGCCACCGCGCACCTCGATGCTCTCCGGCTCGCCGCCAGCGCTCTTGTAGACCTGTACGGCGCCGTCACGGATGGTGGACATGAAGGGAGCATGGCCCTCCAGCACGCCGAATTCGCCTTCCGCGCCGGGGACGACCACCATGTGGACCTCCTCGGACCGGACCAGCTTGGCCGGGGTTACGAGTTCGAAGTGGAGTGCCATCGCTCTTAGGCTTCCTCAGCAATCTTCTTGGCCTTGGCAACAGCTTCGTCGATGCCGCCGACCATGTAGAAGGCCGCTTCGGGCAGGTGGTCGTATTCGCCGTCCACAACTGCCTTGAAGCTCTTCACCGTGTCTTCCAGCTGCACGAACTTGCCCGGGATGTTGGTGAACACCTCGGCCACGTGGAACGGCTGGGACAGGAAGCGCTGGATCTTGCGGGCGCGTGCCACGGTGAGCTTATCTTCTTCCGAAAGCTCGTCCATGCCGAGAATTGCGATGATGTCCTGCAGGCTCTTGTACTTCTGCAGCGTTTCCTGGACCTTGCGAGCGGTTTCGTAGTGCTCCTGGCCGACAACGCGCGGTTCGAGAACGCGGCTGGTCGAGTCCAGCGGGTCCACGGCCGGGTAGATGCCCAGCTCGGAAATGGCGCGGTTCAGCGTGGTGGTTGCGTCAAGGTGAGCAAACGAAGTTGCCGGAGCCGGGTCGGTCAAGTCGTCGGCGGGCACGTAGATGGCCTGCACCGAGGTGATCGAGCCCTTGGTGGTCGAGGTGATGCGTTCCTGCAGGTTGCCCATGTCGGTCGCCAGCGTCGGCTGATAGCCCACGGCCGAGGGAATACGGCCGAGCAGGGCGGACACTTCCGAACCTGCCTGCGTGAAGCGGAAGATGTTGTCCACGAAGAACAGCACGTCCTGGCCTTCCTGGTCGCGGAAGTATTCCGCCATGGTCAGGCCGGACAGCGCCACGCGGGCACGGGCGCCCGGGGGCTCGTTCATCTGGCCGAAGACGAGTGCCACCTTGGAACCTTCGGAGATGGCGTTGCCTTCCTCGTCCTTGGCGATAACGCCGGCATCTAGGAATTCGTGGTAAAGGTCATTACCTTCGCGGGTGCGCTCACCCACGCCGGCGAAGACGGACACGCCGCCGTGGCCCTTGGCGATGTTGTTGATCAGTTCCTGGATGAGAACAGTCTTGCCCACGCCGGCACCGCCGAACAGGCCGATCTTGCCGCCCTTTGCGTAAGGTGCGAGCAGGTCGATCACCTTGATGCCGGTCACGAGAATGTCGGCTTCGGTCG
>CAYXTJ010000133.1:0-5027 GCA_964467715.1 uncultured Sphingomonadaceae bacterium | reverse complement strand
GGCCAACGTCGAGCGCATAGGTGCGTATGCGCCATGCGACAGGTGCGTAAAAGGCCTCGAGGGCAGAGAAGTCCGGCCCAGCCAGCCACGGCCCGCCGAAGCTGTCCAGCTCGTGCTCGAACAGTTCGGTTATGCGGGCGACGTCCTTGGCCAGCGCCGCGTCATGCGGGGCATTTCCAAGCGCAAGCCGACATTCATCAGGCACTGGTTGCGCAAGGCGGAAAAGCCGCCGTGCATCTCGCACACCGCGCTGTAGGCAAAGGCACCTGCCACCTCCTCCTGCGGCCACACGCCTCCATGGCGCTCCGCCAGATAGAGCGCGATGCCCAGCGAATTCCAGATCGTGCGATCACCATGCAGCAGCACCGGAACCTGCCCGGTGGGCGAAAAGGCGCGGAATTCGTCCCAGTTCACCGGCTTTGTGAAGGGCTCCACCCGGTCCTCGAAGGGGATGCCAAGCGCTTTCATCAGCAGCCAGGGCCTGAGGCTCCAGCTCGAATAGTTTCGGTTGGCGGTGATCAGCGTGTAGGAGCCCGCCACCGGTTTCAGCTCACGTAATGCGCGGAGGTCTTCTCGGCCACTTCCTCTGCCGTGACCCCTGGTGCCAGCTCGACCAGCTTGAACGGGCTGTCATGGTCCGGGCGCTGGAACACGCACAGATCGGTGATGATCATGTCGACCACGTTTTGCCCGGTCAGCGGCAGGGTGCATTCGGGGATGAACTTGGGATCGCCGTGCTTGGAGACATGCTCCATCACCACGATGATCTTCTTCACGCCCGCGACAAGGTCCATCGCGCCGCCCATGCCCTTCACCATCTTGCCGGGAATCATCCAGTTGGCGATGTCACCCTTCTCGGACACCTCCATCGCGCCCAGAACGGTGAGGTCGACATGCCCGCCGCGGATCATGGCGAAGCTGGCGGCACTGTCGAAATAGGCCGAATGCGGCAGCTCGCTGATGGTCTGCTTGCCGGCATTGATCAGGTCTGCATCCTCCTCGCCCTCATAGGGGAAGGGACCGATGCCGAGCATGCCGTTTTCGCTCTGCAGCGTGACCTGCATTCCTTCGGGAATGTGGTTCGCCACCAGCGTGGGAATGCCGATGCCGAGATTGACGTAGAAGCCGTCCTCCAGCTCGCTTGCGGCGCGGGCGGCCATTTCGTCACGGGTCCAGGGCATGATAGGTCTTTTCCTTCAGTCGAGTGGAGGCGGGGCGATGAACCAGCCATCGCCGACGTGCACTTCAAGCGGCCCGGCCATGATCGGGTCGAGCACGAAGTCGTAGAGTTCGTCAAAATCGCCGCGATGATCGCCGAGGATAGCGAGCAGGCAATTGCTTTCGCCCAGCGCGTAGCGGCGCTCCTGCTTGCTCTCCCCGGCAAAGCGGGTGACGATCAGCGGGTCGATGCCGTCCGGGTCGAGCCCGCTCTGCGTCAGGCGTTCACGAATTCGGCCCGCCGCGTTGGGCGCGTGGCCGCTGATCCAGTAAATTGTGATCCCGCGCTGGCGCAGGTCTGCCAGATATCCTGCCAGTTCCGGGCTGGTGCGGTTGCTGCTCACCAGCGGCAGCAGGCCGTTCGCGGGGTCAAGATCGATCAGCACGGCAGGCGGCAGATTGCCGCATGTCTGCAACTCCGGATCAAGGCTGGGTGGATCGAGCAGCAACATGCTCTCGCGTGCGCCGCCTGCAGGTGACTGTTCCAGCTTGGACAAGGCGAATTGGTAGAAGCCGAGATAGGCCCAGCCCCTGCTGCCGGTTGCGCCGGCGCGCGGCGTTGCAGGCTGCGCTTCGGGCGAGGGCAAGGCGCTGACCACCGCATAGCCCAGCGCACCGGCCGCGCCTTGCAGGTCAGCCGGTTCCTGCGTCGCTACGGCAAGAGCATCCGGTTCCGGCTCTGGCTCCGGCTCTGGTGCAGGAGTGGCCACTGGCGCAAGCTCGGCCACCTGCACTTCCGGTTCTCTTGCCGGGGCGGGCGCAGCAGCGGGTGCGGTATAGTCGAATGCGGATGGCAGGCGCGTGGCAAGCTGCACCGGTTGTTCGTCATCACGCGAAAGTACGGGGCCGATAAAGGCGGTGGAGACCGATGCCGGGATCGGCGTTGACGGAGCAGGCAGGTTCGCCGGAAGGAAACCGGGGCCGACCGAGCTGAGCGCCGGTTCGGTGATTTCGGGCGCTTGCTCCGGGGCGATGGCAGGCGGTTCGGCTGCAACCAGCGTTGCGGTTTCGGCCGATGAAAGGGCGGGCGGCGTGTCTTCTGTGGCGCTGGCCAGCGCGGGAGCCTCTGCCGGCAGTTCCTCTACCTCAAGGTCGGCAAAGGCGGTTACCAAGGCATCTTCGGCGGGCGGCTCCGGAGCTGCCTCCGCGATCACCGCACCTTCGGCAGCAGTATTGGCGGGCACTTCGGGCAAAGCCAGAACCGGCTCCGGCTCTGCCGCGGGCTCTTCCACCGGTGCAAGTGCCAGTTCCACCACCGGCTCCTCTACGCCAAGTGCAACGGCTTCCTGCGGCTCCAGCGTTGGGATTGCCAGTTCTGCTGCCGTTTCTGCGGGTGCCTCGGCAGGTGCGGGAGGATCGAAGTCAGCTGTGGCAGGCGGGCGCTGGGCGCGTTCGGACGGCGGGACATAGGGCCCGTCAATCGCGGCAAGCACGTTCAGCCCGCTGCCGCCGCAGCCCTGCAAAGCAGAGCCTGCCAGCAACAGGGCCAGAACCGTCCGTGATTGCGTGCCAAGGATCATCGGTTCACGCACTCTCCCGCTGGCGCACCGTCGTGAATTCGATCTTCTTGTCGTAAGGCGCGCCTACGATCATCCGCTGGACATAGACACCGGGCAGGTGAATGCAGTCCGGATCGAGCGATCCTGCCGGCACCACTTCCTCCACCTCGACCACGCAGGCCTTGCCGCATGTGGCGGCGGGCAGGTTGAAGTTGCGCGCGGTCTTGCGGAACATCAGGTTGCCGGTCTCGTCCGCCTTCCATGCCTTGACGATGGCGAGGTCCGCGAAGATCCCGCGCTCGAGGATGTAAGTCTCCCCGTCGAAGTCCTTGTGTTCCTTGCCCTCGGCCACCTGCGTGCCGACGCCGGTCTTGGTGTAGAAGCCGGGAATACCCGCGCCGCCTGCGCGCATCCGTTCGGCCAGCGTGCCTTGCGGGCAGAATTCTACCTCCAGTTCGTCGGAAAGGAATTGCCGCTCGAACTCCTTATTCTCGCCGACATAGGAGCTGATCATCTTCCTGACCTGCTTGGTGCGCAGCAGCATGCCGATGCCTTCGTTATCGATCCCGGCATTGTTGGAAGCAAAGGTCAGGTCCTTCACGCCGCTTTCGCGAATGGCGGTGAGCAGGCGCTCGGGGATGCCGCACAGGCCGAACCCGCCACTGGCGATCAGCATCCCGTCAAATAGCAGCCCATCGAGTGCTGCTGCAGCGTCAGGGAAGAGTTTCTTCATCTTGGGCTCCTGCTGGAGGATGTTGCTTGGTTTCGGAATAGGACGTGGAGGGGTGGCTGTCACCAGCCCTTTTGCAAGTTATTGCAATGCAGCAGCCTTCTTCGAAAGCCCTTTTCTGGCGTAAGTTCAAAAGATAGATTCTCTAATGAAGCCGGAAAATCAAAAGCAGTAACAATGGATTATTGCTGAGTTGCAGAAAATCGAACGTTAGTTGCATTTTGTGCACTTGCGAGATGGGGGATCCGGGAGCATGTCGGCCTTGCCTTTCAGGCATCCTCTCCCAAAACTTTTCAGGCCCGGTTTCGACCGGGCCTTTTCTCTTTCAGCGGTGCTGGTTCAGCCCCGGCTGTCGAGCAGGCGGGAGATCGCTGCTGCGCCATCGCTGGCACCGTTGTGCAGTCCGGCCAGGCACTTGAATCGAAAAGCCTGTTTGCAATCGCCTCGCGCGCTTCCTAGCTTTCTTCTGCAAGACACAAGTGGCGAGGACAGGACCCCGATATGGCAGATGCGGATGCAGCGGAACTGAAGGCTGGCAGCATCAAGCTGCAGGTTGCAGCGGCGCGGCAGGAGGAATCCGGCCGCGGGGTGGCACGCATGCCGCGTTCGGCCTTCCAGGCGCTGGGCATTACCGAAGGTGATGCGGTGGAGATCGAGGGCAAGCGCCTTTCCTCTGCCATTGCCCTGCCTGCCTATGAGGAGGACGAGGCACTGGAGGTGATACGGCTTGACGGTCTGCAACGCGCCAACGCCGAAACCGCCAGCGGCGAGCATGTGATTGTGCGCAAGGCGAACCCCAAGCCCGCCAGCCGCGTAGTTTTCGCGCCCGCACGGAAGGAAATGCGTCTGCAAGGCCCGACCGAGGCCTTGAAGCGGGTGTTCCACAAGCACCCGATTTCGGCAGGGGACCTTGTCGCCACCCACGGCCAGCAGCCGGTGCAGAACATGCCGCCCGAAGTGCGCCGCATGTTCAACGCGCCCGCCTATGCGCTCACCCAGATTCGCCTGCAGGTCGTCTCCACTACGCCCAAGGGCATCGTCCATATTGACGAGAATACCGAGGTGGAACTGCGCGCCGAGTTCGAGGAACCGCGCGACGGCCGCGGCACGGTCAACTATGACGATGTCGGCGGAATGGAGGACACCATCACCGCGCTGCGCGAGATGGTGGAACTGCCGCTACGCTATCCCGAGCTGTTCACCCGCCTCGGCGTCGATCCACCCAAGGGCGTGCTGTTGCACGGCCCGCCCGGCACCGGCAAGACGCGGCTGGCGCAGGCCGTCGCCAATGAAAGCGATGCCGAATTCTACACGATCAACGGCCCGGAAATCATGGGGTCCGCCTATGGCGAGAGCGAGAAGCGGCTGCGCGAGGTGTTCGAGGAAGCCGAACGCACCGCGCCTGCCATCGTCTTCATTGACGAGATCGATTCCATCGCCCCCAAGCGCGAGCGCGTGCAGGGTGAGGCAGAGAAGCGGCTGGTCGCCCAATTGCTGACGCTGATGGACGGCCTCACCAAGTCCAACATCGTGGTGATTGCCGCCACAGTACAGATGCTGGAAATGATCATCGACCGGGT
>CAYXTJ010000132.1:0-5060 GCA_964467715.1 uncultured Sphingomonadaceae bacterium | reverse complement strand
GCGAGAAGCTGGCGCAATAGCGTCGCGCGCAGGCCTGCTTGCCTCAATGCCCCAGCTTGCCTATTGCGTATTGGCTGCCAGCACCGGTCCGCGGCCCGGCACCCATGCGCTCATGTCCACCTCGTCGCTCACGCGCCAGGGGATGCCGGCATCGTTGAGGAAGAAGTCCTCCATTTCGGCGCGGGTGAAGGGACGGCTGCCAAGCCGGCCGAAGATTGCGATTTGGCCGCCGGTCTCGTCCACCGCACGGTCACGGTCGAGGCCCTTGGACATCGACAATGCAGGCGTGGGGGTCGAGGCCCAGGCAATCAGTTCGGGCATCGGCGCGGGGCTGAAGCCGTAGAAATTGCGCTGGCTGTCAGGGCTGGTCAGTTGCAGCACCTTCACCCCGTTCCTGCCGTCAGCAACATAGGCAAAGAGGCTGGCATTGGTGGAGGCCACGGTCACGTCTTCCACGTCCGTCATCGTGCCGCCGAGCGTCTCGCGGCGGTATACCCGGGGGTTGAGCGGCCGGGTCACGTCCACGATCACCAGCCCTTCGTGCTTGCCGGCAACATAGGCATAGGTGCGCGCGACATAAATCCGCTGGGCGTTCTCCATCTGCACGGTTCCCTCGGGCCGCAGCACCGGATTGCGCAGGTCGGTGACATCGAACACCTTCATGCCTTCAACATCGGTCACCCACAGGTAGCGGAACTGGATGGCAGAGGCGCGGGCATCGTCCATCTCGCGCACGGCGGCCAGTTGCGGGCTCTCGGGGTTCGAGAGGTCGACCACCACAAGGCCGATATCGGCGGTGATATAGGCGATCTCGCCGGCCAGGTTGATGTGCCGTGCACCGTCCAGCACCCCGTTCGGGTTCCAGGCATCGCTGCCGTCCGTGTACTCGAGGCGGCGCAGGTCGTTGTTGCGCAGCTCGCCATCGGCGAAGGTATCGACATTGACGAGGATCAGGCCCTCCACCGCGTCCGTCACCACGGCATAGTGGTAGATCGGCAGGAACGGCTGCTCCTGGTTCATCTCGCGCATCTGCTCGGTGTTTCGTTCCGGCGCGATGGCCTGGTTGGTCGGGATGGCCATGCAGGTGGCGTTCTCGGTCCCCACGTGGCTGTCATGCCCCAGCGGGCTGAACGGCGCGGAGATGATGCGTTCGGAGAAGCCCTTGTTGGCGATGCTGGCGATGTCGTAGACGCGGAAGCCGCCCTTGCCTTCTGCGACGAACATGTATTCGCCGCGCATCTGCAGGCAGCGGACCGCATCCCTCGTGCCTTCGACAACGTTGGCGAATTCTTCCAGCGCCTTGGTTTCGCCTGACAGGTTGGCATCGAACGGGTCGCCACGCGTCCAGTTCCTCAGTTCGCGGTTGTTGTCCTCCACATGCATGCGCCAGTAATCGGGATAGGCATAGCGGTGCAGGTAGGAACCGATCACCGCCTGCGGCTCGTCCCATTCGGTAACGCGGGTGGCCTGGAAACCGCCTTCGAGGCCGGTCCAGGCATTCATGCCGATGAAGTTCACGTAGTTGGTGCCCAGCAACAGCAGCTGCGCCATGATGGCGTTGTTGTCTTCCGCTTCGGACAGGTGGCAGTCCGAACAGGTCTTGGTTTCCGTCAGCCGCACGGTGTGCGGGAAATGCGGCGCAAAGGCCTGGCTGGAGAAGCCGACAGCACTGATCGGCGGCTGCTGGATATAGATCCGCTCGCGGTTGATGTTGGTGGAGGAGAGCACCAGCGCGGAAGAGGAGCGGACCGGGGCGATCTGGTTGCCCTTGGTGGTCTGGTGGATGCCCAGCTGGAACATCTGGTCGCGCGCGACCTGCGGGTTGTAGGTTGCGAAGTTGCGGGTCGTCTCGCCTTCGTAGCGGTGGACTTCGGTTTCCCAGTTCGCCTCGATCGGCAGGTGGCAGCCGCCACAACTGGTGGTCCATGACAGGTGGCAGGTGAAGCAGGCCATGTCATCGTCGCCATGGGCCCGGTTGTCAGCCGGAATCCCCAGGCCGAACTCGAAATTGCCGGTTTCCGCGCCATCGCGGCTCATCAGCTTGGCGCGGGCCGACTTGCCGTTGAAATCGGGGCTGGTCGGGTCGACGCTGTTGCGCACCAGGCTGACTTCCCATTCCAGTTCGGGGTCGACGATGGAGCGCTGGATCAGCGTGCGGCGGCCGTTGTCACCCTCGACCCATTCAAAGCGGCGACGGCCATCCGGGTTGCGGATCAGGGACAGGTCATGGCCTTCGGGCGGGGCTGCGGGGCCGGAGGTGCGCAGGGTCGGATAATTGTCCGCCGTGCCGTGGCAGTCCTTGCAGCCTATCTCAATCGCGTTGGCGACCTCGCCATAGATCAGGCCGTTGCCGTGGCTGTCCTGGCTGAAGTGGCAATCGGCGCATTGCATGCCTTTCTCGGCATGGATCGACATCATGTGCACCGCCTTGCCCGGGTTCACGCCTGCTTCGACGAACTGGCCCTCGCCTTCGCGTCGCCAGATCTCGGGATCATCCGGGTCGAGGATGTTGCCTTCCGCGTCGAGCAGATTGCCTTCCCGGTCGCGCTTGAAGATGGCGCGGAAGTTCCAGCCGTGGCCGTGGTAATCGCCGAACTGCGTGTCGCGCGCTTCGGCGTTGAGGTCATAGACATTGCGCAGGAAATCGACATCCGCCCACAGTCCGCGCGGGGACGCGCCCTCGGGGTTGCGGTCGAGCACGGCGCGCACTTCTTCAGCGGTGGGATAGCGCTGCCGAAGATAGGTGGCGGCATAGTCCTCGTCACTCATGCCTTCGGGGCGCGGGGTGCGATTTTCCGGTCCCGGCCACATCAGCGGCGCATCGCTCTCGTAATCCCACATGGTGTAGCCGAGGTAGGAATTCAGGAAGATGTTCGGCTGGTGCATGTGGCAGTTCATGCACTGGCTGGTAGGGATCGCGCGGGTGAAGACGTGCTGCAGCGGGTGGCCGCGCTCGCGGTTTGGGTCAAACTCGCCGCCGCCGCTTCCTTCACCAAGACCGGGCTGGATCAGCCCGCCGTGGCCGCTGCTGGAGTGGCTGTCGGTGTCGTTGTGGTGCTGGTCAGTGGCCGCAGCATGGTCGTCACCATGCCCATCACCGTGATCGCCTTGCATCTTGCGGTTGATCGTTGGGTCGACGGTAATGGTCTGCCCGTCGCGACCATATTGCGAATAGGTCAGCGAATGGCGCGGCTCGCGGTCATTGGCATAGACCACGTGGCAGGCCGCGCAGCCAGAATGGCGATAATCGCCGGGCTGGTCATTCGTGCCCATGAACCAGGTGAAGGGATCATTGAGGCGCGTCTTGTGGATATTGAGCACGGGGATCGCGGCACGCAGGCCGGTGGCGGGGCCACGGTTCGACTGGCGCAGGTCAGGCCGGCCCGGCTCCTCCAGCCGCTGAATCAGGCCGGTAGGGGTGGGAATGCCGATTTCGGGAAACTGGCTGGCGATGTTGCGCCCGCCGCGCTCGAACACGCGGAACACGTCAGCAGGCGGGACCACATGCCAGGTGGGCAGCGGATAGAGCGCGGCCAGCGCGCCGCGCGCAACCTGTTCCGGCGTGACCGTTCCCGCAGGAGCGCCGGGGCTCTGGATCACGGCGCCCACGCCATCGCGCGTGTAGGCTTCGCCAAGCACGTAATTCTTGAAAGGCAGGATGCCGTTGTTGTAGCTCGCGCCGCCCCACAGCATCGCGCCGGTTGCCATCAGCGAGCGTTCGTTGGCTTCCACCAGTTCCATGTGGCAGGCCCCGCAAGCCTCGCGCGCGACGCGGTAGTCGGAAGGATTGACGAAGCGGACGAATTCCGGGCTCTCGCGGTTCAGCAGCGAATAGGAACGTTCCGGGTTGGCCGAGCTGGGGAAATGCCAGCTTTCCGGCAGCGTGGGCAGTACGTGGGCCGCATCGCGCGCGGCGATATATTCCGGGTGGTCGAAATCGAGATCGGGATTGCCGATCACGTCCGGATTGCCGCCGTGGCAATCCACGCAGCCGATCCGCACCGCATCGCTGGCATGCATGGTGGGCGCATCGGTCTCCACGTGACAGGAGAAGCAGCCGTCCGATTTCGCCATCATCTCTTCGATGGACTGGTTTTGCGGCGCAGGGCCTGCGCGGACCAGCGAGTAGTCCCGCTCGATCGGGGTTTCGCCGCCACCTGCGGCCTGCGTTTCCGGGCCGAGCACGAAGGCGGTGGCGGCAACTGCCAGGCTGGCAGCGAGGGCGATATGGCGCTTCAGCATCATCAATAGCTCAACGTCAGGTTGGCGAGGACGGAATAATAGGTCCGGTCGTTGCCGAGATTGTCATAGATGTCGCGGAAGCCGTCCCCGGCAACCAGCGCCGCACCGGACAGGCGGGCAACGATGTTCTGCGTTGCCAGCGGGCGCCAGATGGCAGAGGCCGACAGGTCGAAGCCGATGTCCGACGGGATCGAGCCCTCGACCCGCAGCGCCTCCAGCACCGCGGTGTCCTCGAACCACAGGTGGTTGGCATTGGCCGACACCCGCAGTTCGGGCGAAATGTCGAAATCGGCGCCAAGCCCGGCAAGGATCAGGCCGGGGTTGTTGAAGTTGGACTGGCCCTGTTCCTTCGACGAACGCAGCGAATTGAGGATGCCGTTGCGCCCGTTCACGCTGATCACGCGGCCACCGCCGGCAAAGGGCAGCGTCTGCCGGATCCAGTAGCTGGTATCCGCGCCTGCAAACACCGGGTTCTCGAAGATCGCGTCGAAACCGGTTTCCTTGTCGTCGAAGGGATCGCCATCGCCGCTGGCCCATGCGCCGGAAAGGCGGAAGCGCGCCCAGTCCCGGTCATAGGAGAGCTCGATCGCGCCGAACTGGGCGTTGATGTCTGCCGGCCGGTCGGTGAAGAAGGAGTTGCGGTCCTCGCCCAGCGCCCAATAGGCGCTTGCGGTAACGTTGACGCGGCCCACGCGGCCATCGGCGTTGTAGCCAAGGTAGACCACGTCATAGTCCCGCCCCCGCAAGCTGCCGAGCAGGGCCGGGCGCACGGGGAAGCCGTTGTCGTCAATCTCGATCTCGTCGCCTTCGCGGTTGCG
>CAYXTJ010000131.1:0-5093 GCA_964467715.1 uncultured Sphingomonadaceae bacterium | reverse complement strand
ACCAGCGATGGCCGCGGCGGTGCGTGGTTCACGCAAGGCAACCTCTGGCACACCGATGTCGAGGGCAATGTCACCACCACCTATGAAGCCAAGGTTTTCACCAATGGCGTGGTCACCAGCCCGGATGGCAGCACGCTCTACGTGACTGACCGGACAGACGTGGTGGCACTCGACATTGCCGAGGACGGTTCCACCTCCAACGCCCGCGTCTTCGCCACGCTGTCCCGCGATACGCAGGGCTTCGGCGGCGATGGCATGGCGGTGGACGGCGATGGCCGCCTGTATGTAACGGGTGATGCCGGCGTTTATGTCTTTGCTGACGATGGCACGGAACTGGGCGTGATCCCCGCCCCGCGTCGCACCATCACGGTCACGCTGGCCGGGCCGGAGCGCAACATGCTCTATGTCGGCGCGATGGGCGCTTCCACGCCTGCGGGTGTGGCATGGGAAACGCCCGAAGGCATCCGCAACGTGGCGATGACGATCTATCGCGTGCCGCTGCTGGTTTCCGGCGAATAAACACCGCAAGACAGCGGGAAAACCTCAGGCAGCGCTGGGTACCGAAAGGCGCTGCCAGAGGTTTTCCAACACGGCTTCATGCATCGGGCTTTCGAAGGCGAGGCCCGCCTTGCCATCTTCCAGCCACACAACGGTGACCGGCTGGAACGACAGGCCGGGCAGCTGCACGAGCGCGCGCGAACCTTCGTCAACCGCCCAGCGCTTGCTGTCGACCATGCATCCCCCGGGAGACATGTCGAGCACGTCCAGCTCCACATTCTGGCCGGACTTGCTGCGGCACTTCACCGTCAGCTTCTGCACAAGATCGGAAACGCGCCAAGCGGTCATAAACTGCGTCCCGTAAGGGCGACCGCAGGAAGCGCGGCCGCTGGTATTGCGACACCGCAGCCTTCTTCACCTGGAATTAGGCAAGATGGCGTTTCCGAAGAGGGTAAACAGCCCGGCAGGGATAGCGCGGCTCAGTATCCGTAAGTGATCGTGCGCCGGTAACCTTCCGGCACCATCACCGGCCGCTCCTGCTCGCCGCCGAGCCAGCGCAGACTTGCAGTGTTGGCCTTGCGGTCATGCGCGGTGATCTGGAAGCGCATTCCGAATATCTCGGTCATTTCGGGATAGCCGTCGCGCACGTCCACGCTGGTCAGGCTGTGCCCGCTCGCACCCAGTGCGCTGACCGATGTGAAATCGATGTTGTGGCCCTGCTGGATCAGTTCCAGTCCGAATTCGATCCGGTTACGGCCCACGCTGTGCAGGCGGATGCGCACCATGTCCTCTTCGGAAATCTCGGCATCCTCGGCCACTTCCATCGGCAGCGGTTCGATATCCGGCCCGAGGACGTAATCCAGCTCGCCCTCGCCGACGAGGAAGGTGGTGTCGAGCAGATCGTCCCCATCGCTGTCGCGCAGGCAGAACTGCGTGTCGGTCAGGTCCTTGGCGAGCGAATCCCACAGCGATCCGCCGAACAGCGCGCCACCAAGCCCGCTGCGCGTGGCATTCTCGCCCCGGCGGCGCGGAGTGCAGAAGGCCAGTTGCGCCGAAGCGCGCGTGCCATCGGGCATGAACATCAGCAAGGGCAAGGTCTGCCCCTCAGCCATCGCGACCTCTTCATCGTTCACGACAAAGCTGACATCACTGCCGAGCCGTGCGGCAACCAGCCAGCGCAGGGGGATGCTGGCGATCACATCGCCTTCAACATGGCTGTGCTCGCCATCGGGCGTTTCGTTGGCGCGGAAATATTGCGGCGATTCCTGCCACTCAGCCCCTCCATCCGCCCATGCCGGAAATGGCGCTGCCAATGCAGCTGCCACCAGAATTGCCTTGCGCACGACCCTTTTTACTCCCCAAAACCAATTGCCTGGAAAGGATGCGCGAGGTTCGGGCGCAAGGCAAGCAGTAGCGCGCTGGGCCCGGGCGATTACTCCCCGGCGAAGCTTTCGCCGAAGAAATCACCTTCATTCCAGGCCGGGCGTTCCGCCAT
Organism: uncultured Sphingomonadaceae bacterium; assembly: GCA_964467715.1. Taxonomy (GTDB): domain Bacteria; phylum Pseudomonadota; class Alphaproteobacteria; order Sphingomonadales; family Sphingomonadaceae; genus Alteraurantiacibacter. Next base: position 3,100 of record CAYXTJ010000131.1, on the reverse strand, counting down.
GTTAGCGATGTTGCGGGCAATGGAATAGTTGACGCCGGTGAAGCGCTCGAGCGCCTCGAAATCCACCAGCTCCACCTGGTCCGATGCCTGGTGGTAGTGGCTGCCCAGAAATTCCTCCTGCGCTGCCTCGCCGCCATTGCCCCAGCCGATGTCGAGATAGACCGCGGGCACGCCCTTGCGGACATAGGAATACTGGTCAGACCGGGTGAAGAAGCCCTGCTCCGGCTGCGGGTCAGGGCTCAACTTCAGGCCGTATTCCGCGGTTGCTGCCTGCACTTGAGGATAGAGGTTGGAGCGCGGCGCACCGAAAGCCACCACGTCGCTGAAGACATAGGTCGAAATCGGCATGTCGAGGTTGACGTTGGCCACCAGCGATGCGCCTTCGGGCAGGTCCGGATTGGCGGCGTGATAGGATGAACCGATCAGCCCCTGCTCCTCTGCCGTCAACGCCACGAACAGCACCGGGCGGCGCGGCGGATGTTCTTCCAGCAGGCGCGCCACCTCGATCATGCTGGCGATGCCCACCGCATTGTCCATCGCGCCGTTGTAGATCTCGTCATCGCCCTCTTCTTCGGTGGGCTGGATGCCGACATGGTCGAGATGCGCGGTGAGGACCACGAACTGGTCCGCCATTTCGGGATCGCTGCCGGGCAGAAGCCCAACCACATTGGGCGTATCGAGCCGCTCGAAATGGCTGTTGTATTGGATGGTGGCGGAGCGCCCGGTGGCAAAGCTGGGGAAGACCTTGGCGTCGGTTGCTTCGGCAGCAACCAGCGCATCGTAATCGAAATCCAGCCCTTCGAGGATCGCCCGCGACGCCGCCTCGTTCAGCGCGCCTGATGCGCGGATATTGGGCGCAGCAGAATAGGGCGCGCCGTCCTTGTCAATCCACGTCATCGAGCTGTCGTGGCGGGACATTTCAACCAGCCTGTCCCATTCGTAAAGCTCGCCAAGGGCCGGCGTGTAGAGCAGCAGGGAGCCGATGGCACCGCGCTCCGATGCGCGGGCGGACAGGGTCGAGCGGTAATGCGCCGCTTCTTCGGTATCGATGCCTTCGGGGCCGCCATAGACGCGCAGCACGATCTTTCCTTCAAGGTCCAAGCCTTCGAAATCATCGCGCCCCTCAATGTCGAGGCCATAGCCGATGAACACCACCTCGCCGGTAATACTGCCGCTTTCGTCCTGCGATCCGCCCGAGAGGTAGTAATCCTCCCACATGGTCAGCCCTTCCATGCCTTCGATGGAGAGCGAATTGCCGGTCTCGGCGCGCTCGTATTTCAGCATGGGCACCGCCTGGAAATAGGTGCCGTCATCGCCGAAGGGCTCAAGGCCTACGGCAGCATAGCGCCCTGCGACATAGCCCGCCGCCCGCGCATGGCCGCGCGTGCCGGCCTCGCGGCCTTCCATGTTGTCGGCAGAAAGGATGGTGACGTCGCGTTCCAGCGTGGCGCGGTTGACGTCAGCCTCATGGGCGATGGCAGGCGCAGAAAAAACAAGCGAAAGAGCAGTGCTGAGCGCGGCGACACAGAGGCGGTTAGTCAAGGTCAATCCCCGTTTCAGATGAAAGCACTTTGCTAGCCGCAGATGCGGCTGATGCAAGCGTTCAATCGATGAACCGCAGATTCGAGGGGGGTTAGTGGCTTTGCTGCCTCTCCCGCCGGGGATCAGTATCCGTACCTGGCCACGATATTGTCTGGCACGACCACGAAATCATCACGACGGGCGACTGGCCGCCAAGTGATCAGTGCACGGTCTTCCTTGCGGTCAGCTTCGACCACCTCAATGCGAATGCCTAGCAGGTCCATGCTGCCGGGATGCCCCTCGCCGTAGCGGAAAGTATTGTAGCGTGAAGCTGTAAAGCCATTGCTCTGCATGGTGGTGAAATCGCGCGCTTCGCCGCGCTGGAAGATATTGAAGGCAAGGTGGATGCGGTTTCGGCCAACCCCCGACAAGGTGATCTGCGCCACATCCGCACCACTGCCAATCGGTTCGGCCACCAGCTCTTCATAAGGAACATCGCCGACCGGACCGAGATCGATCACCGCATCGCCCTCACCCAGAACTATAGCCCTGTCCAGCAGCCCGTCCTTGTCTGTATCCTCGACACAGGTCTGCGCATCCATCAGGCCGTTGAACCAGCTGCCCACCAGCGCGCCAAGCAGACCGGTTCCTTCGCGCGCTTCGGCCACCCGGCTGCGGGTGCAGAAAATCACGGTATCTTCTTGCGGCACGCCATCGGCCAGCATCACGATGCGCGGAAGTAGAGTCCGCTCTCGCCGTCGTGATCAAGCGTCACGTCCTGGCTAAGGCGGGTGGAGGATATCCATCGCAGGGGAAACGAAACGATCAGGTCTCCTTCATTGAGCATCTGCTGGCCGGAGCGCACTTCGCTAGGCAAGAAAATGATCGGAGACTGGCGCCACTTCACCTCATCTTGCGCTGCAACCGGCGCGCAGATCCCCAGAGCAGCCGACAGCAAACCGGCTGCCGTCGCCAGAATACGACCTGATCTCATTGATTTGCCCCGACCCTTCAGAAAATTCCGGGTCGGATCATGCAAACTAAACCGTTGGCAATCAAGCCTTGCTGACAACGCTTTCCGGCAACTCTTCGCCAAATACGCGCTGGTAATACTCAGCCACCAGCATGCGTTCCGCCTCGTCACACTTGTTGAGGAAGGTGAGGCGGAAGGCGAAACCGGGATCGCCGAAGATCTTGGTGTTTTCGGACCAGCTGATCACTGTGCGCGGGCTCATCACCGTGGAGATATCGCCATTGATGAAGCCTTGCCGCGTCAGGTCCGCCACGCGGATCATGTCTGCCACCAGCTTGGGATCGAGGTCGGTCTTTGCGCCCACGATCTCGCGCTCGGTTTCTTCAGGCAGATAGTTCAGCGTGGTGACGATGTTCCAGCGGTCCATCTGGCCCTGGTTGATCGCCTGCGTGCCATGATACAGCCCGCTGGTATCGCCAAGGCCCACCGTGTTGGCGGTGGCGAACAGGCGGAAGTTCGGGTCGGGGCGGATCACGCGGTTCTGGTCCAGCAGCGTCAGCTTGCCGGCCTGTTCCAGCACGCGCTGGATCACGAACATCACGTCCG
>CAYXTJ010000130.1:0-5214 GCA_964467715.1 uncultured Sphingomonadaceae bacterium | reverse complement strand
CACAGGTTCGAATCCTGTCGGGTGCGCCATTTAAACCGTTGATGTATAACGGTTTTGAGCGGCCCCCATTGAGTGGTCCGGTATGATTGTTAGTGCATAGTTGTCTCCGGCGCCATGGCTGACCGCAGGTGTAGCGAAGCGGAACCGGAGGGCTGCCATGGCGGCATTAGTGTTTCCGGAGCCGGTGGGCGATAACCGAGCGAGCTGTGCGGCCTCACGGTGTTGTAGTGCCTGCGCCATCCTTCGATCAGGACCTTCGCTTCGGCCAAGGTGTAGAAGATCTCCCCGTTGAGTAGCTCATCGCGCAGGCTGCCGTTGAAGGACTCGCAGTATCCGTTCTCCCAAGCGCTGCCTGGCGTAATGTACAGCGTCTTCACGCCGATCTTTGCCAGCCATTCCTGCACGGCCCTGGCGATGAACTCGGGGCCGTTGTCAGACCTGATGTATGCGGGCGGCCCGCGCATGAGGAACAGTTCGGCAAGGACCTCCAGGACGTCTTCGCTTCGCAATCGCCGCGCCACCGGCAAGGCCAGGCATTCGCGGCTCGCCTCGTCGATGATCGACAGGATGCGGAACTTGCGCCCATCATGCGTGTGACCCTGCACGAAGTCGTAGGACCACACATGCCCCGGATACTCTGGTCGCAAGCGGATACACGACCCATCATTGAGCCAGAGCCGTGAACGCTTCGGTTGCTTCTGCGGAACCTTGAGCCCCTCGCGCCGCCAGATGCGTTCTACCCGCTTGTAGTTCACATGCCAGCCTGCCTCGCGCAGCAAAGCCGTCACCCGGCGGTAGCCGTAGCGGCCATACTGCCTGGCAAGTGCGATGATGTCTTCTGTCAGGGCTGCTTCGTCATCTGCCCCGCGTGGCACTTTGCGCTGCGTCGATCGATGCTGGCCGAGCACACGGCACACCCGCCGCTCGGACACAGCCATCATTCCTCTGATGTGATCGATACAGCGCCGACGCCGCGCGGGGCTCAGAAGTTTCCCTTGGCAGCCTCCTGCAGGATCAGTTTGTCCAGCGTCAGGTCCGACACCGCTCGACGTAGTCGCTGGTTCTCTTTCTCTAGCTCCTTCATCCGACGGGCCTGGTCCATCTTCATCCCGCCGTATTCCTTACGCCAGCGGTAATAGGTCTGCTCGGTGACGCCGATCCGGCGGCAGGCATCCGACACCGCCCCATCTTGCGCCAACACGATCTCTGCTTCACGCAGCTTGCCGATGATCTCCTCCGGCTTGTGCTTCCTCGCCATTCCTTTCCTCCTTCAGTCCAAATCCTAAAACAGAATCTGGACCACCCAGAAGGGGGAAGCTCACCACCAGGCTTGCACCGGGACATTTACAGGATGCCAGCCGCCTTCTTTGCTGCTAGCTCTACCATTCTTATGTCGGACATCCCCGCATCTGACGCCGAGGGCGACAAATCCGACGGGGCGGCTTTGCCAGGCGCAAAGAGCGATCCGGCAGAGCGCGCAGCGCCGCACAGCAGCAGCACAGCGGGCGCCGCTTTCCCGATTGTCGCGATCGGGGCCTCGGCCGGGGGGCTGGATGCGGTGGCTGGGTTGCTTGATGCCCTGCCGGACACGACCGGCATGGCCTTTTTGCTGGTGCAGCACCTCGATCCTGATCACGAAAGCCAGATGGCCGAACTGCTGGCCCGGCATACCGGCATGCGGATCAGGCAGGCTGAAGAGGGCATGGCCATCGCCCCGGACGAAATCTGCATCTGTCCGCCCGGCCACTTTCTGGCGGTGCGATACGGCGTCCTGCACCTCTCGCAACCGCGCGAACCGCGCCACGCCCGCTTGCCCATCGATTTCCTGATCCGCTCGCTGGCACATGAATGTGGGCCGCGGGCGGTGGCTGTCATCCTGTCGGGCACCGGTTCGGATGGCAGCGGCGCGCTGGTCGCGCTTCAGCAGAGCGGCGGGAGCATCATCGTGCAGGACCCGGACGAAGCCGAGTATGACGGGATGCCGCGCAGCGCGATCCTGACCGGACTGGCCGACGCCGTGCTCCCGCTGGCGCAGATACCCGCAGAGCTGGTGCGGATCGCAGCGCAGATCGCAAGTGTGTCACGGGCAACCGCCCCCCATCCACACGCCAGTCAGGAGATCGACATTCAGGCGATCATATCGCTACTGCGCGAGAAGATCGGGCAGGATTTCAGCGCCTACAAGCGCGGGACGCTTGAACGGCGCATCCATCGCCGCATGGGGCTGCGGGGCCTGCCCTCCGGCGCGCTCGGGCAATATGCCGAGGAACTGGAGCACAACCAGGACGAATGCGAGCTTCTGGCGCAGGATCTCCTCATCAATGTCACCGGATTTTTCCGCGATCCCGGTGTTTTCGAACGGCTCGAGAGCGAAATCATCCCGGACATGATCGGCAATGTCGCCGCCAACCGGGCGCTGCGGATCTGGGTGGTGGGGTGCAGCACGGGGGAAGAAGCCTATTCCCTCTCCATGATCTTCCGCGATGCGATCATCGCCTCGCGGCGCGACATCAAATTGCAGATCTTCGCCTCGGATATCGACGCGCAGGCCATCGCCTTCGCGCGTGAGGGGTTCTATCCGCTCACCATCAGTGACGAAATTCCCCCCGACCGGCTGGCCCGCTACTTCGTGGCCGAGGAGAACGGCTACCGCGTCACATCGGGCCTGCGCGGATCGGTGGTGTTCACCGTACAGGACGTTCTCAACGACCCCCCGTTCTCGCGCATGGACATGGTGTCGTGCCGCAACCTGCTGATCTATCTCAAGCCCGAAGCGCAGGCGAAAGTCATCTCGCTGTTTCATTTCGCGCTGCGCGAAAGCGGCGTTCTGATGCTGGGTCTGGCTGAAACGGTGGGTCAGGCGGCCGATCGCTTTGCCGTGCTGCACGAAGGCGAGCGGCTCTACCGCCATGTGAAGCCAAGCAAGCCCGGGGAAGTGGAATTTCCGCTCAGCTTCGCCGAGAACCTGCCGCGGCTCGACACGCAGGCGGCCAAGCAGCAGATCTCGCGCCAGGCTGGCCTTGCCAACCTGTGCCGCGACAAGGTGCTGGAGCTCTTCGCCCCCACCAGCCTGCTCATCAACGCCCAGCGACAGTGCCTCTATTCGGTGGGGCCGGTCAGCCGCTATCTCAAGGTGGCAGCGGGGCCGCCGACGCTCGATTTGCTCGAACTGGTGCCGCTGGGCCTGCGCGGTCCCTTGCGCTTCGCCATTGCCCGGGCGGATCGGGAGCGCCCGTTGGTCAGCAGCCAGCCGTGCCAGATCACCATCGAAGGTCAGGCCGTATCGGTCACCATAAGCGTGCAATTCGTCGACAACGATGGCGAAGAACTGCACCTGGTCACCTTCACCGAGGAACCCGTAACCGGGGCCGCCAATCGCGCACCGGCGAGCGATGATCAGAAGTCGCAGCTCCACGAGCTCGAACGCGAATTTGAGGCGGTCCATGCCGAATTGCTCAAGGCGGTCCAGAGCCGCGATGCGCTGGTGCTTGAACAGCAGGCGATCAATGACGAGGCGCTCTCGGTCAACGAGGAATTCCAGTCCACCAACGAGGAGCTGCTGACCTCCAAGGAAGAACTGCAATCGCTGAACGAGGAGCTGATCGCGCTCAACAGCCAGCTGCAGGAAACGCTGGACCGGCAGCGGGTGGCCTCGGACGATCTCCAGAACATCCTTTACAGCACCAATGTCGCGACCCTGTTTCTCGATGCAGACCTGCGCATCCGCTTTTTCACGCCGGCAACGCGGATCATCTTCAATGTCATCCCCAGCGACATCGGCCGCCCGCTTGCCGATCTCCAGCCGCTCGCTGATGATGATATGCTGCTGGCCGATGCCCGGATCGTGCTGCGCGACAGCAACACCATTGAACGCGAGATCGGCGGGCCCGGTGCATCGTGGTTCCAGCGCCGTATCTTCCCCTACCGCACCCATGATGACCGCGTGGAGGGCGTGGTCATCACCTTCATCGAAATCACCGAACGCCGCCGCACGGCCATCGCGCTGGAAGAGGCACGGCGAGCAGCCGACCGTTCCAATCGCGGCAAGTCGCGCTTTCTGGCCGTGGCCAGCCATGACCTGCGCCAGCCGCTGCAATCGCTCAAGCTGATCCAGGAAACCCTGCTCCAGAGCCTCGATGACGAGGCTGCGCGCGAACTGGTCGTGCGCTTCGGCGTGCTGCTGGATTCGATGGCGGGGATGCTGAACTCGCTGCTCGACATCAACCAGATCGAAGCCGGCGTGCTCAATATCGAGAAGTCGTCCTTTCCTGCCGCCGATATTCTGACCCGGCTTCAGACGGAATTCCTGCCGCTTGCCGAAAACGCCTCCATTGGCCTGCGAGTGGTGCCGACAGATACGATGCTGTTCAGCGACCCGCGGCTGCTCGAAGTGATGCTGCGCAACCTTCTCGCCAATGCGATCAAGTACACCCAGCCGCATGGCCGGATCCTTCTGGGATGCCGTCATTGCGGTGACATGGTCCGGATCGAGGTCTGGGATACCGGAATCGGGATCGCCGCCGATCAGCTGGGCTCGATCTTCGACGAGTTTCACCAGGTCGATAACCCGGCGCGCGAGCGCGAACGCGGGCTCGGGCTGGGTCTGACGATCGTGCGCGAACTGGGCCAGGTGCTGGGCCACACGATCGAAGTGCGATCATGGCCGGGACGGGGCTCGGTGTTCTCGATCAAGGTGACGCGCGGCGCGATATCGCAATTGGCGTCCATGCCCGATCCCGCCGCGGCAGCGACGGTGCTCGATCATGCCGTAAGCGACAAGATGATCGTCCTGGTCGAAGACGACCCCGGCGTTCGCTATTCGCTCGAATTCTTGCTCGCGGCAGGCGGCCATCGCGTGATCTCGGCCAAGGACGGCCCGACCGCGCTGGCGCTGCTGGACAAGGAGACAACGCCGCCCGACCTGATCCTTACCGATTACAACCTGCCCGGCGGCATGAACGGGATCGACGTGCTGGCCGCCTTGCGGTCCCGCCTCGGCCCTGACCTACCCGGGATCGTACTGACCGGCGATATTGCCAAGGATACGCTGGCCAAGATTCAGCAAGCCAATTGCATCATGCTGAGTAAGCCGGCGGCCGCGGCCGATATTCATGCCGCGATTGCAAAGCTGCTTCGTCCGGCTGATTTGGGCTGAGAGCGAGGTGAGCAGGGCCGCAAGGCTTTGCGTGCCTGTCGCGATGGCGCGGGGCGATT
>CAYXTJ010000129.1:966-5229 GCA_964467715.1 uncultured Sphingomonadaceae bacterium | reverse complement strand
CCTTCCTTTTGCGCCGCCTCAAGGCGCTGTTCTGAGGGGGCGCTATCTGCGGGCATGGAATATTCCATGCCGCGAAGGATCAGATCGCCGTGACCGAAACCGCCACCGCCGCGCAAACACCCTATGACCAGCTGGGTGGCCGCGCCGCCATCACCCGCATTGTCGAGCGCTTCTATGACCTGATGGAGAGCGAGACGGAGTTTGCCGAACTGCGCGCCATGCATGCGGCAGACCTTGGCCCGATGCGCCAGTCGCTCGCCGGCTTCCTGACCGGATGGGCTGGCGGCCCGCGAGACTGGTCCGCCGAAAATCCTGACAAATGCATGATGAGCGCGCACCGCGGGCTTGGCGTCACACCCGAAACCGCCCGCCAAGGGGTGACATGCACGACCCGTGCCGTGGAGGATTGCGGCATGGGCGATCACGATATCGGCAAGCTCATGCTCGAACGTTTCGACATGATGGCAAAGGGCATGGCCCGGATGCCCGCCTGACCGCACCGATTTGCGGATTGTAAATCTCGGCCCCGCGCCGCAAGACTGCACCCATGCACCGCTTTGACCGTTCCCGACGCGCGCTTGCCTTTGCCATTGCGGGCCTTGCCGGCTTCGTGGATGCGACAGGCTACCTTGCGGCAGACCAGTATTTTGTCTCCTTCACGTCAGGCAACAGCACGCGGCTGGGGGTCGATATCGCGACAGAGCCTGCGCGCGCCTTCATCCCCGCATTACTGATCGGCGGCTTTGTTACAGGCGTAACGCTGGGGGCATTGGTGGCCGAAGCAGCGGAAGCGCGGCGCAAGACCATGGTCGTGGGCCTTTCTGCCGCCTTGCTGGTACTGGCGGCGGGGGCGAGAGTGGCTGGCCTGCCCGCCCCCTTCATGGCGTGCGCGGTGCTGGCGATGGGTGTGCTCAACAACGCCTTCCTGCGCGATGGCGAAGTGACCGTGGGCCTGACCTACATGACAGGCGCGCTGGTGCGTTTCGGGCAAGGGTTGGCAAGCGCGATACGCGGCAAGGCGCGGGAAGACTGGCTGGCGAACCTGGGATTGTGGTGCAGCCTCGCCGCAGGCGCTGTTGGCGGCGCTTTCGCCTCCACGCAGGGCGGCGCGCTGGCAGCCATGCTGGCCGCCGGACTGGCCGCAGTGCTGTTTGTCGCTGCCCTCGCCATCGAGCGGCGGGGCGCGCCTCAATCGAGCTGAACCAGCTTCTCGTGAGAAGTTGCGCCGCGCAACAATGCAAGGCGCGAAGGCGCGGTGCCCAGAGCCTTGGCGAGCATGGCAAGGACAGCGTCATTCGCCGCCCCATCCTGCGGCTTGGCGCGCGTTTTCACGGTGAGCTTGCCGCCGGCAACCTCGATCCCCTCCACCTTCGCGCCGGGCGTGACGCGCAGCGCCAGCCGCCCTTCGCCGTCGGCAAGCGCGCGGATCGCCTCGGCGGGCGGAAAGTCAGCCTTGGGTTTCGCCACGGATCTGCGCCAGATGCCTTGCTGCCAGCTTGCAGTAGCGTTCCGTCTGGAAGCGCACCTTCTCGATCTGCGCCGGGTCTTGCTTGCGCAGGAATTTCGCCGGGCGGCCGACCCAGATTTCACCTGCGGGAATCGCCTTGCCGGGGCTGAGCAAGGCGCCCGCCGCCAGCATGGCGCCCGCACCGATGCGGCAATCATCCATCGCGATCGCGCCCATGCCCACAAAGCCGCGATCCTCCATCGTCGCGCCATGGACCAGCGCCATATGGCCGATCACGCAATCCTCTCCGATGATGGTGGGGCAACCATCGGTTTCCGGGCGCGGGCCTTCGACGTGGAACACGCTGCCATCCTGCACATTGCTGCGCGCGCCGACCTCGATCCGGTGTATGTCTCCGCGCAAAACGCAATTGTACCAGACGCTCGCCTCTGGCCCGATGGTGACATCGCCGATGATGCAGGCCCCGGGCGCGATAAAGGCGCTCTCGTGGATTTGCGGTTCCTTGCCGTCGAAAGGAAGGATGGTCGCACCGGGATAGCGGTCACGCAGGAGCATGGATAGCTTCCCAGTCAGCCCGCGTCAGCGAATAGGCGATGATCGTGTCCGAGCCGAATTGCGCACTGGCAAAGTCCAGCGCTTCGTCGCGCTTCATGCCGAGGCGCAGCGCGAGGCCCCAGCTTGCCGTGTTCTCGCTGACTGTCAGCGCGATGATATGCGGCGCGCCGAGTGCGGCGAAGGCATGGTCGCGCACTGCCTCTGCCGCTTCCCTGGCATAGCCTTTGCCCCAGCTGTCCTCGCGAAAGCGCCAGCCGATCTCGAATTCGCCTTGCGGCCCGCCCGGCTGGTTGCTGCGTTTGAGGCCGCAAAAGCCCAGCACTTCGCCCGAAAGATGCCCGCCATCCGGTTGGCGCTCGACCAACCAGAAGCAGAAGCCGTTGTCTGCCGCGCATTGCTCCACCCGCTCGCGCTGCATCGCCTCGAGGCTTTCGTCGAACGTGCCGCCGAGCCAGCGCATCACTGCGGGCGTGTTGGTGTGACGGTGGAATTCCTGCCAGTCCGCTTCGCCCTGCCAGTCACGGATGACCAGCCGCTCCGTCTCCAGCCGGAAGTCAGCCATTGAGCAGCCTTGCCGCAAGCGGCGCGTGATAGGTAAGCACGCCCGATGCACCCGCGCGCTTGAAGCCGATCAGCGTTTCCATGACCAGCGCCTCGCGGTCCCCCGCGCAAGCCGCAGTGGCAGCCTCGATCATCGCGTATTCGCCGCTCACCTGGTAAGCGAACACCGGCACCTCGAATGCCTCGTGCACCCGGCGCACGATATCGAGATAAGGCAGCCCCGGCTTCACCATCACGCTGTCCGCACCTTCGGCAATATCCATTGCAACTTCGCGCAGGGCCTCATCGCTATTGGCCGGATCCATCTGGTACGTCCGCTTGTCGCCTTTCAGCAGGTCCCGAGAACCGACAGCATCGCGAAACGGTCCGTAGAAGACGGACGCGTACTTGGCCGCATAGCTCATGATCTGGACGTTCACATACCCACCCTGCTCAAGCGCTTGCCGAATTTCACCAATACGTCCGTCCATCATGTCGGATGGCGCAATGATGTCTGCACCCGCCTCAGCCTGGTTCAGGGCCTGGCCCACCAGCACCTCAACCGTCGGGTCGTTCAAGACATAACCCGCATCGTCGATCAAACCATCCTGGCCGTGACTGGTATAGGGATCGAGTGCAACATCTGTAAGCAAACCAATATCGTCGCCGACTGCGTCGCGGATCGCCCGGATGGCACGGCACATGAGATTGTCGGGATTGAGCGCTTCCTTCCCGTCTTCGCCTCGCTTGCCCTCCTGCGTGTTGGGAAACAATGCAAGGCAGGGAATCCCCAGATCAGCCGCTGCCCTGGCCCGGCGAGCAATCACATCGACGGACCAGCGCGATACCCCGGGCAACGAAGCGATGGGATCTTCAACACCTTGTCCTTCGGTAACGAAAAGTGGCCAGATCAGGTCAGCAGGCGAAAGCACCGTCTCTCGGTGCATGGCCCGGCTCCAGCCAGTCGATCGGCTGCGGCGCAAGCGCGTGTTAGGATAGGAAGCTGTCATGGTCGGACTACCTGCCGGAAAACGCCGACTTCTTCAATTGCCGTTGACGCGCGCCAGGTGGAGACGCCCTTTCAGGCGGAAGCGACGCGCTAACCCTGGCGAGTGAGGCGATCGATTTCCCGCCGGGGTTCCGTTTCGACCTCTTTGGTTGGAACCATGTCATCAAATGCTACGCCAACTGGTACCGATTGGAGGCTTTCCAGCCGCTTGCGGAAACTATCCAGCTCCTTCCCGGATATCTGCGGCCTGGATTCGAATCGGACTGACAAGGGATCGACTTTTCGGCTGCCGCGATAGACCTCGAAATGCAGGTGGGGTCCGGTCGAGAGCCCTGTTGAACCGACGTAGCCGATCACTTGCCCGCCTTTGACGCGCGCCCCGCGCGAAACCGCGATCCTGCTCATGTGCGCATAACCCGAGCCAAGACCATTCGCGTGCTTGATCTTGACGAACTTGCCATGGCCGCCATTACGGCCGGCGAACGATACGACACCGTCGCTAACCGCATAAATCGGCGTCCCATAGCTCGCTGCATAATCGACACCTGAATGCATCCGTCGATAGCCGAGGATCGGGTGGCGGCGCATACCATATCGGGACGTCATGCGACCGGGTACCGGTGAAAAATGGCCCGACCGTTGCTGCCCGGCTCCAGTCGCTTCGAAAAACAAACCTTCGTCACCCCAGCAC
>CAYXTJ010000129.1:0-956 GCA_964467715.1 uncultured Sphingomonadaceae bacterium | reverse complement strand
CAACTGCACGCGCGGTTTGCCGTTACGCTCCAGCGACGCATACAGTAAGTCTCCGGCCTGACGCTCGCCCTTGGCTGAGCGCTTGTAAGAAATGATAATATCGTATTCGTCAGACGACGCGATATCCCGTTCAAGCCTTACATAGTCGTCGATTGCCTGAAGGTATTGCTGGATTGCCTTCATCGGCGTTCCGGCATCGCGCGCAGAACGATAAAGGCTGCTTCCGACCCGACCGCGGATCCGCAACGGAGTTGAATCAACTTCGATGGGCCGCTTTTCGATGGCAAGGGAGTCACCGATCCGTTCGACCCGGATATCGAGATCGAAACGCGCACGGAAATCCACCTTGTCCAGCGGTCGCGGCTGACCTGCCGCAGGCCGTTTGCCGAGCGTAATATCAAATTGGGTCCCGGATTCGATCTCACCAAGCGGGATTGCGCCTGAAATCAGAGAAGTGAGCCGGTTGGCATCCGCGGCGCCCACACCGGCTCGCTGCATCATGCGGTCGAGGCTATCACCCTTTCCGAGCGTCGCAACGAGTTGCAGCATGGGCCGCTCTGGTGCCGATTTGAGCGAGCGAACGAGCGATGTCGCCCCCATATGCCGGCCATTGTCTGCTCCCAAGGCAAGTGGCAGCACCATCTGGCTGCGGAACTCGTCGCGGACCTCTGGGTCTACCGGCATTGATTTCACCGCTTCTACTGCACTGAGGTCTGGCCAGAAAGAAAGAGCAACGACGCTGAGGCCCAGCATCGTCCCGAGTCCACGAAACCAGCGCCGCGAACCAATATCCTGGGCAAGATCGGGGGCCAGATCAATCGTGGCGCAGCGGGATTCTATGGACGATTTCAGGGACGAACAAAATGCACTACCTTGCTGAAGCAAACCGGCTATGGGCGAAGGCTGGATCGTGCCTTCACCCGCCTCGACGGTAGCATCTGAAGCGGCCTGGCCAG
>CAYXTJ010000128.1:0-5485 GCA_964467715.1 uncultured Sphingomonadaceae bacterium | reverse complement strand
GCGGCAGGCTCATACGCGACTCTCCCCCCCCCTCAGCTTAGGGCTTAGAGGCCCTTGGGCTCGAGAATCTGGCGGCCGTTATAGTGGCCACAAGCGTTGCACAGCATGTGCGGGCGCTTCAGTTCACCACAGTTGGAGCATTCGTGGAAGGCTTCCACCTTCAGCGAGTCATGACCACGACGATTGCCACGACGATGCGGCGAAACTTTTCTTTTAGGGACAGCCATGGCGGCACCTGTTCCTTGAGTTCTGAATGTGTATGGCAGCCGCCCTAGGGCAAGCACTGCTGCCGCGCAAGCGCGGTGGCAGGCAGGCCACGGGATACGGCGAAGGCGCGCGCTATAGAGGATTCTGATCGCGTTGCAAGCCACCTTCTGACCGCCTATCACCCGCGCAGGGGACAGGTTCGGGAGAGAAAGCCCATGTTCATGCATGTTACATTGTTTGCCGGCGCTGCGGCAGCGCTGATTGCCATCTGGCTGGGTTTCCGCTGCGGGCAGGTGCGCGGCAAGGAGAAGATCGCCCATGGCGACGGCGGCAGCGCCCTGCTTGCCCGCCGCATGAGGGCGCAGCTGAACTTTGTCGAATATACGCCATTCGCGCTGATCCTTGTTGGCGCGCTGGAACTGATCGGCCACGGCGGGCTGGTGCTGGCGCTGACAATCGCCACTTTCCTTGTGGGACGCGTGCTGCATGCCTTCGGAATGGACAGCGAAACGGTATCGAAAAAGCGGGTGGCAGGCATGGCCCTGACGCTGCTGCCCATGCTGGGGCTGATCATCGCCGCGGTGCTGGCGGCACTGCGGATCGTCTAACCCCGCGCCAGCGCCGCATCGCTGACATAGGCGTTGGTCTTGCGCTCCTGCCCGAAGGTGCTGGGCTGGCCATGGCCGGGAACGAAGGTCACCTCGTCACCCAGCGGCCACAGCTTCTGCGTGATGGCGTCGATCAGGTCCTGGTGATTGCCCATCGGGAAATCGGTGCGACCTATGGAGCCGGCAAAGATAACGTCCCCCACAAAGGCGAACTTGGTGGGCCGGTGGAAGAAGATCACGTGGCCTGGCGTGTGGCCGGGGCAATGCACCACTTCCATCTCCACTTCGCCAAAGGACACGGTGTCGCCATCCTTCAGCCAGCGGTCGGATTCGAAAATCTCGCAATGCATCCCGAAACGCGGTCCATCATCCTCTAGGCGGCTGATCCAGAAGCGGTCATCCTCATGCGGTCCCTCGATCGGCACACCCAGCTCCTTGGCGAGGATACCGGACTGGCCGCAATGATCAGCATGGCCGTGGGTGAGCAGGATTTTCTCCACCGTCACGCCTGATCGTACCACGGCATCCTTGATCTTCTCGAGGTCCCCGCCCGGATCGACCAGCGCACCCTTCAGCGTTTTGGAACACCACACCAGCGAGCAGTTCTGCTCGAAGGCGGTAACGGGAATGATGGCGGCGCGCATGGGCGCTTCGTTCACGGCAGTCATACTGCCTTAGTGGCAATCGTGCGCGGGAATTACAATCGCCCGCTCTTCCACACCACGCGGCCAACGAGGTCGATATCCTCGGCCTGCACGGAGAGCGGCGGGTAGGAGAGGTTCTGGCTCAATAGCGAGAAGCGCCCGCCCCCTTGCAAGGTGACGCGCTTGACCAGCAGGCTTTCCTCCAGCCGCACGACATAGATGCCATCACGGAAGGGCTTGCCACTCAAGTCCACCAGCAGGTCATCCCCTTCGCGCAGCAGCGGCTCCATCGAATCGCCGATCACGCGCACGGCGGAAAGCTTGTCTGCCTCAAGGTTCTGTTCACGCAGCCATTTGCGCGAGAAGCGGAAGCTGTCGAAAGAGGTGTTCTCGCCCGTCACCGCCGCCCCCGGGCCGGCTGACGCTTCCAGAGCGAGGCGCGGCACTTCCACCCAGTCACCATCGAGGACATAGGAAAATTCCTTCGGTGCCCCCAACTCAGCCTCAGGCACATCAAAGAACCGCGCAAGCTTGCTACGATCCTCTTCCTCCAGCTTTCGCGGCGATCCCTTGGAGACATATTGCTGTAAATACGTAGGATTACGCCCCAGCATACGCGAGAGGGAGGCAAGGCTGGCACCCTTCGCCCGCGCCAGCGATGCCAGTTTCTTCTGAGGGCCCATGATCGTTCACTTTCGTCTGCAGGAAAAAACACATAGACGACGTATTTTTCCTAGACAAGTAGGATTTCGCGATCCAGCAATGCTGTACGGCGACTCGCAGCGCCGAACACGCGCAAAAACAACGAGACAGGGACCGCGATGTTGATCCGCAAGATTGAAGTCTTCCTGCGCCGCACAGGAATGCCAGCAACCAAGTTCGGACGCCTTGCCACCAGCGATCCGAGCTTCGTGCTCGATCTTCGCAACGGCAGGACTCCGCGTTCTGTCACAGAAGCACGGGGGGAACATTTCATGAACGAATACTGGGGGCGTACCCATGCATATTGAGGTGAAGTCAGCCCCGCGCCCGCCCGCCGAGCGTCGCCGGACGCCGGGAGAGCGGCTGATCGAGGCGCTGCACGCGCTTGCCAACGGTCACGCGCAACTGGTGCGCCATGCAGAGCGCAGCTGGGCGAGCATCACCTTTGCCGGCACGCGGCATACGGTCGAGTTCGCTTGCGAGGGCGAGGAAGCGGTGGAGTCAGGCGAATGTTTCATCGCCTTCCTGCCCGAGCACGAGTTTGCGATTCCGGGCCAGCTCGTGGCGGATGCGGCTATCCTGGCCGTGGACCATCAGGCCAGCCCGCCCCGCATGGTCGTGACCTGCGAATTGCTGATGCTGGAGGAGGGGTAACCCCTCCTCCATAGGAGAAAGGCCCTAAACCCGGCGGATCACCAGATTCCGGATTTCGCTCATGTCCTCCATGGCGAAGCGGATGCCTTCGCGCCCCAGGCCGGAATCCTTCACCCCGCCATAAGGCATGTTGTCAACGCGGTAGGACGAGACATCGTTCACCACCACGCCGCCGACATCCAGCGTATCCCATGCTTCGAGCACCTTGTGGATGTCGCTGGTAAAGATGCCCGCCTGCAGGCCGAACTTCGAATTGTTGACCTCCGCCAGCGCCTCGTCCCAGTCCGAGAATTTCGAGAGGTTGGCGAGCGGGCCAAAGGCTTCCTCCGTTACCGCATCGCAGGACGGGTTCACCCCTTCAAGCAAGGTCGCTTCCAGCATCGCGCCTTCCAGCCCGCCGCCGCACAGCAACGTGGCGCCGGCAGCCACCGCATCGTCGATCCAGCCCTTGAGGCGGGTTGCCTCCTTCACCGAGATCATCGGGCCGATGAAGGTATCGCGGTCCTTGGGATCGCCCGCCTTCAGCGTGGCGGTCTTGGCCACGAGCATGTCCCTGAACTCGTCATAAACATCCTCATGAATGATGATGCGCTGCACGCCGATGCAGCTCTGGCCGGACTGGTAGAACGCGCCGAATATGATGCGCTCCATCGCATCGTTAAGGTCCGCATCCTTGTCCACGATCACCGCAGCATTGCCGCCCAGTTCCAGCACGACCGGCTTCTTGCCTGCCTTGGCCTTCAGCGCCCAGCCAACGCCGGGCGATCCGGTGAAGCTCAATAGCTTCAGCCGCTCGTCAGTAGTGAACAGGTCCGCCCCGTCGCGGCTTGCAGGAAGGATCGAGAAAGCGCCTTCGGGCAGAACATCACACTCGGCCAGCACCTCGCCCATGATGATCGCGCCAAGCGGCGTCATGCTGGCGGGCTTCATCACGAAAGGACAGCCCATGGCGATGGCAGGCGCGATCTTGTGCGCTGCCAGATTGAGCGGAAAATTGAACGGCGAGATGAAGCTGCACGGCCCGATCGGCACGCGCTTCCACATGCCCATGTAGCCCTTGGCGCGCGGGGAAATGTCGAGCGGCTGGACTTCGCCGTAATTGCGGGTGGCCTCCTCGGCAGCGATCTTGAAGGTGTCGATCAAGCGGCCGACTTCGCCTTCCGCATCGTTGATCGGCTTGCCCGCCTCGACACACAGCGAATAGGCAAGCTCGTCAAACCTCTCGCGAAAGCGTGCCACGCAATATTCAAGCACGTCGCGCTTCTCGTAACTCGCCAGTCGCGCCATCGGCTCAGTAGCGCGCACGGCCCCGGCAATCGCTTCCCCGATGATATCGGGCGTTGCAAGCGCGGTGCGAAAAGCGACCTCGCCCGTGTACTTGTCCAGCACCTCGAGATCGGTGTTGGGCTGCGCGGCCTTGTTGTTGAGGTAGAGCGGATAGGTGTCTTTGAGTTTCATTGCTGTCTCTCCCCCCTCCCGTTTGCGGGAGGGGAACGGCTTGCACTACAATTCGGCCGAAAGCTTCTTTATGTCGATATTCAGGATCTGGTCGTTCTCCGAATAATCGACCGGGCAATCGATGAGGTGGACACCCGGCGCATCGCGGCAATGCGCCAGCGTTTCGCGCAGGTGATCGCTGCTTTCGATCCGGTAGCCCTTTGCCCCAAAGCTCTCCGCGAACTTCACGAAATCCGGGTTGCCATAGGTCAGGCCCCAGTCCTTGAAACCCATGTTCGCCTGCTTCCAGCGGATCATGCCATAGCTGTCATCGCGCAGGATGAGGACGGTCAGGTTGAGGCCGAGGCGCACCGCGGTCTCCATCTCCTGATCGTTCATCATGAAGCCGCCATCGCCGCAGATCGCCATCACCTTGCGATTGGGATAGAGCATGGCGCTCATCATCGCAGACGGCAGGCCTGCCCCCATGGTGGCCAGCGCGTTATCGAGCAGCACGGTGTTGGGCAGATACGCCGTGTAACCGCGTGCAAACCAGATCTTGTACACCCCGTTGTCGAGGCAGATGATGCCATCTTCCGGCTGGCAATCGCGCACCTGCTGCACAAGGTGCGGCGGGAAGATCGGGAAGCGCCTGTCTGCTGCCAGCGGCGCTGTGTGGTCCACCTCGCCCTTGCGATAGGCAAGCATGTGGTCAAACTTCCACTTGCCCTGCGGCACCACGTCTTCCTTGATCTGCCAGATGGCGTTGGCGATATCGCCGATCACCTCGATCTGCGGGAAATACACCGGATCCACCTCGGCCGTGCGGGTGGAGACGTGGATCACGCAAGGCCCGCCCTGCTTCATGAAGAAGGGCGGCTTCTCGATCACGTCATGGCCGACGTTGATGATGCAGTCCGAATCCTCCACCGCGCGGTGGACGAAATCGCCGGCAGACAGCGCCGCGCAGCCAAGGAACAGCGGGTGGCGTTCGTCGATAACGCCCTTGCCCATCTGGGTGGTGAGGAAGGGGATGCCGGTCTTCTCGACAAACTGACGCAACATGCGGCCGGTCATCTTGCGGTTGGCACCTGCGCCGATCACCAGCACGGGAGCCTTGGCCGCTTCGATAGCCTGCACCGCCTGACGCACCGCTTTGGGTTCTGCCGAGGGACGGCGCGCCAGCGAGCGCGGGATGGGCGTGGCATCGGAATGCTCGTCAGCAATGTCTTC
>CAYXTJ010000127.1:0-5535 GCA_964467715.1 uncultured Sphingomonadaceae bacterium | reverse complement strand
TTTTTCGCGTTTGGCACTGTTTGTGTCGCTTTTGGAGTAGCAGAGCACATGTTCGATACGCTGTCCGACAATCTCGGCAATGTTTTCGACCGGCTGCGTGGGCGCGGCGCGCTCAATGAGCAGGATGTGCGCGATGCCATGCGCGAAATTCGCGTGGCCCTGCTGGAAGCCGACGTGGCACTGCCCGTCGCGCGCGATTTCATCAACCGCGTTACCGAAAAGGCGGTTGGCGCGCAGGTCCTGAAGTCGGTCAAGCCCGGCCAGCAGGTGGTCAAGATCGTCAATGACGAGCTGGTTGCCATGCTCGGCGGCGAGGATGACAAGGCCGGGGAGGGCGTTCCCCTCAACCTCGATGTTCGTCCGCCTGCAGTGGTGATGATGGTCGGTCTGCAGGGCTCGGGTAAAACCACCAGCACCGCCAAGATCGCCAAGCTGCTGAAGGACAAGCACGGCAAGAAGCCGCTGATGGCCTCGCTGGACGTTAACCGTCCGGCCGCGCAGGAACAGCTGGCAGTGCTCGGCACGCAGGCCGGTGTCGCGACCTTGCCGATCGTTCCTGGCCAGCAGCCGGTCGACATTGCCCGCCGCGCGCTCGAATCCGCCAAGCTGCAGAACAGCGACGTGCTGCTGCTCGACACCGCAGGCCGCCTGCATGTCGATGAAGCGCTGATGGCGGAAATGAAGGCGGTTGCCGGCGTTTCCACCCCCGCAGAAGTGCTGCTGGTGGTGGACAGCCTGACCGGCCAGGACGCGGTGAACGTCGCGCAGAGCTTCAGCAATGAAGTGCCGCTGACCGGTGTCGTTCTCACCCGTATGGATGGCGATGCCCGCGGCGGTGCGGCGCTGTCCATGCGCGGCGTCACCGGCAAGCCGATCAAGTTTGCCGGTACCGGCGAAAAGCTCGACGCCATCGAGCGCTTCCATCCGGCCCGCGTGGCGGATCGCATCCTTGGCATGGGTGACGTGGTTTCGCTGGTCGAAAAGGCCGCCGAAGTCGTCAACAAGGAAGAGGCCGACAAGCTGGCCGAGCGCATGATGAAGGGTCAGTTCGACATGAACGACCTGCGCACCCAGCTGGCCCAGATGCAGAAGATGGGCGGCCTTGGCATGCTGGCGGGCATGATGCCCGGCATGAAGAAGGCCAAGGCGGCGATGGCCCAGTCCGGCATGGACGACAAGGTGCTGGTCCACATGGATGCCATCATCGGCTCGATGACGGTGAAGGAACGCGCGCGTCCCGAACTGATGAACGCCAAGCGCAAGAAGCGCGTGGCGGCGGGTTCGGGCACTTCGGTGCAGGAGGTCAACAAGCTCCTCAAGATGCACCAGGAAATGGGCCGCGCGATGAAGCAGATCAAGAAGATGGGCGGGCTGAGGGGCCTTGCCGCCATGTTCGGTGCCGGTGGGGGCGGTGGTGCTCCGGGCGGCGCACCCGGCGGGCTTCCGGGGCTTCCCGGTGGCGGCGCTGGTGGACTTCCTCCCGGCATGCAGAATTTGTTGAACAAGAAGTAATTGCAATATTTCAAAGAATTGAATAGGAAAGGTAACAGAAAATGGCAGTGACAATCCGTCTCGCACGTGGTGGTGCGAAGAAGCGTCCTTATTACCGCATCGTGGCTGCTGACAGCCGCCGGGCCCGCGATGGCCGCTACCTGGAGCAGATCGGCACCTACAACCCGATGCTGCCCAAGGATGACGAAAACCGCGTGAAGCTGAACGAAGACCGCGCTCGCTACTGGCTGAGCGTTGGCGCCACCGCCAGCGACCGTGTTGCCCGTTTCCTCGATGCTGCCGGCATCAAGGAACGCGCTCCCAAGAACAACCCCAAGAAGGGCGAACCGGGCGAAGCAGCCAAGGAACGCGCTGAAGAAAAGGCCAACAAGGCCGTTGAAGCTGAAGAAGCCGCAAAGGCTGCCGCAGCCGAAGCTGAAGCAGTGGCAGAAGCTGTCGAGGACGTGGTGCCGGAAGATGCGACTGCTGAAGACGCAGCAGCCATCGCTGACGAGCAGGCCGAAGGCGGCACGCCGAACGAGCAGGCTGACGATACGGCAACTGCCGACGAAGCACCGGCTGCTGACGAGAAGTCGGAAGGCTGATCTTGGCACAGGACAAGCCCGTCACCCTCGCCGCGATCACCGGCGCTCACGGGGTGACGGGTGAAGTCCGCCTGAAGCTGTTCGGCGAGGGGCTTCCCTCGCTGAAACAGCACAAGAGCTTCAATGACGGCGCGCTGACGCTTGAGAAGCTGCGGGATGACAGCAAGGGCGGGGCGATTGCCCGCTTCGCCGAAGTAGCGGACCGTAATGCCGCCGAAAAGCTGCGCGGAACCGTGCTCACCGTCTCCCGATCCGCTCTCCCCGCGCTGGACGAGGGCGAATATTACCACGCAGACCTGATCGGCCTTGCCGCTGTCTCCACCGATGGGGACGCGCTGGGGACCGTCATCGCTGTCGAGAATTTTGGCGCGGGTGACGTGATCGAGATCGAACGGTCCGCGCCCGAAGGCCAGAAGCCCAAGCGCTTCATGGTGCCCATGCGCGCCGAAGCGGTGCCCGAATGGGATGCCACGCGCATCGTAATCGACGCCGGTTTCGCCAGCGCCTGAAGCGGCGCTGGCGAAACCGGCGTCGATTATGTATCTGATTCCATGAGCAGCCTGCTGCTGGGTGCGCTTGCCCTGCTATGCCTGACCGATATTGCGGCGATGATCCTTTGCCTGCCGATGGCATGGTGGGTCGCCACAAGGCTCGAGGCGGATGAAGCCGGGTCGGACAGGCCGGATGCCGGCGGTCACGGCGGCTCCCTTGCTGGAACACAGCGCACAACAACCGGAGAACGCCACTGTTTCGCTTGACGGGCGGATGGAGCCGGAGGCAAGCTGACAGCGTGGCCTTCACGCTGATCTTCTTCTTTTTCGCAATCATCCTGCTGAACGGCTTTGCGGCCGGGGTAGCCGCAGCGATCTACTTGTGGCGCCGGAACTGGTCGCGCAGGCGGCGCATCCTTGTTGCGGTGGGGCTGGCTGGTCTTGTGCCGACGCTGATGTTCAGTGGCATTGCCATCTTTGCTCCGGGTTCCGTGGAGGAAACCGGCATGGTCGTCGTCTTCCTGCTGTTCGTATTCGGCGGGGGCGGGGCGCTGGTTTCGCTGCCCGGAGCGATTGCGATGAGCCGCCGGATCGAACGTGGTCCATCGCTGGGCGATACCTTCGACTAGGCGGGCGCGCATTATTTGCCTTGTTTGAAAACGCAGGCTAGCGCGGATGCCATGCCCGTTCGTGAGATCATCTTCGGCATTGCCTACTGGATCGTGCCGGTTGTGCTGGGATATCTCCTGACCCGTTTTCGCCCGCAGATGGCGTGGTGGAAGTGTGGTCTGCTGGCAGGATTGCCCTTCGCGCTGCTGATGCTCGGCTTTGCAGCGTGGATTGCCATGACATCGGATATCACCACCTGCGACAACCCGCCGTGCCACAATATGGCGCCGCTGTTCTTCTGGGTGTCGCTGCTGGGATCGGTATTCACGCTGGGGCTGGGCTTCGCACTGGGCTTGATCGGGCGCAGCTTTGCGCCCAGGGCGCCAGCTCCAAAGGGGGAATGATGGTTGAACTGCTGATTTCCGCGCTGGTCTTCGGCCTGCCGCTGCTTATGGGCTTTGTGCTCGCCCGCAAGAAGCCCGATTGGGGACCGTTCTGCGTGTCCTTCCTCTCCTCGCTGCCGCTGGGCGTGATGTTCCTGATTGGCGGGGTGTTGTTGCCGTTCACCGTCAGCACGCCGCCTTGTGCCGAACCGCCGTGTCCGGACCCGGCACCGCTGTATTTCTGGGCGATGATGATCTGGGGCATCATTGCCCTGCTGGTGGGCTTCGGCCTTGGTATGGTGGGCCATGCGCTGGGCTCGAAGAAGCGCAAGAAGCAAGCATCCGAATGAGCTTCGCCGCTACTGTCCTGACGCTTTATCCGGAGA
Source organism: uncultured Sphingomonadaceae bacterium (assembly GCA_964467715.1). Classification (GTDB taxonomy): domain Bacteria; phylum Pseudomonadota; class Alphaproteobacteria; order Sphingomonadales; family Sphingomonadaceae; genus Alteraurantiacibacter. Next base: position 1,570 of record CAYXTJ010000127.1, on the reverse strand, counting down.
TGTTTCCCGGTCCGCTGGGTGTGTCGCTGGCAGGCCGCGCGCTGGAGCGGGGGGATTGGTCGATGGAAACCGTCCAGATCCGCGACTTCGCGACCGACAAGCACCGCACGGTGGATGATACGCCTGCCGGTGGCGGTGCGGGCATGGTGCTGAAGGCCGATGTGCTGGCCAGTGCGCTGGATCACGCTCTCGAAGCACAGCCTGACGTGCCCATCCTCGCCATGACCCCGCGCGGAAAACCGATCACGCAGCAGCGCATTCGCGAGATCGCTGCGGGGCCGGGCGTCACCATCATCTGCGGCCGTTTCGAGGGCTTTGACGAGCGCATATTCGAGGCACGCCCAAGAATCGAGGAAGTAAGCCTTGCCGATATCGTCCTCTCGGGCGGGGAACCGGCGGCGCTGGCCATATTAGACGCTTGCATTCGCCTGCTTCCCGGCGTAATGGGCGCGCCTTCAAGCGGTGTAGAGGAAAGCTTCGAAAGCGGCCTTCTGGAATACCCGCAATATACCCGACCTCAGGAATGGGAAGGGCGCACGATCCCTGAAGTGCTGCGATCGGGGGATCATGCGAAGATTTCGGCATGGCGAAAGCACATGTCGGAAGAAACAACTCGGTTACGCAGGCCGGACCTTTGGGAGCGTCACGAGGACGCTCGGGACCAGCCTGCCTCTGGCGCGCGGCGTGAAATGAAGGACTAGGACCATGGGTCTTATTCAGGATCTCGAAGCAGAAAGCATTGCTTCGCTTGCAGAGGGGAAAGACATCCCCGAATTCCGTGCCGGTGACACCGTGCGCGTTGGTGTGCGCGTCGTTGAAGGCCAGCGCACCCGTACCCAGAACTTCGAAGGCGTGGTGATTGCCCGCTCGAACCGTTCGATCAACAGCAATTTCACTGTTCGCAAGATCAGCTTCGGTGAAGGCGTGGAGCGTGTGTTCCCACTGTACTCGCCGAACATTGAATCGATTACCGTGGTCCGCCGCGGTATCGTGCGTCGGGCCAAACTCTACTATCTGCGCGGCCGTACCGGCAAGCGCGCCCGCATCGCCGAGCGTCGGGAGAATGTTGGCCAGTAAGGCCACGAGAGTTCTCCGGAATAAACGAATTAGGCGGGGCGGTTCCAGATTTCGGGAACCGCCCCGTTTTTCATTGCACTCAAGCGCAGGCGCGCTAGGCAGCGCCGCGACGAATTACGGAGTTAATCAATGGGGTATCGTGTTGCAGTAGTGGGTGCCACGGGCAATGTCGGGCGCGAGATGCTCGCCATTCTGGCCGAGCGCGGCTTTCCGATGGACGAAGTGGCCGCAGTCGCTTCCCCGCGCAGCCAGGGCACCGAAATCGAGCTGGGTGACACCGGCAAGATGCTGAAGTGCAAGAACATCGAACATTTCGACTTCACCGGATGGGATATCGCGCTGTTTTCCTGCGGCAGCGGCCCGACCAGGGAATATGCCCCCAAGGCTGCGGCTGCCGGCTGCGTGGTGATCGACAACAGCTCTCTCTACCGCATGGACCCGGACGTGCCGCTGGTGGTGCCGGAAGTCAACCCGGAAGCGATCGCCGGCTATA
>CAYXTJ010000126.1:0-5883 GCA_964467715.1 uncultured Sphingomonadaceae bacterium | reverse complement strand
ACCTTCCCGCAAGGCCGCTTTGTGCTCAGCCCGATCATCAGCCTGGTGCTGCCGACCGGCTTCATCTCGCTCAACGGCACCATGCTTTCCGTTGCCCGCGATGGCGCGGCGGAAAAGCGCGAGATCGCAAGCGCCGGCGAATGGCGCGATGTGCTGGCCGGCCTGTTGCTGCTGGACATTCCGCTGGAGGATGTCGAAGCTCTAAACCTGTTCCCGCGCTAGATATGGCGCCTGAATAGGGCACACTGGCCGCTTCCAACCGGGGGTAAGGATCGATGGCCAGCATTCCCGCGCAAGGTTCCGCGCTTGTCCTGACGCAGAGCAGGAGCTTGCGCCTTGTCACGCTGGTGCTGTTCTACTTCACGCAAGGCTTCCCCACCAGGCTCTTCTTTTACGCCTCCCGCCGTGGATGGCGGCCAACGGGGCGAGCACGGGGGAGATTGCCGGCGTCGTATCGATTGCGGCGCTGCCGTGGTCGCTCAAGTTCGTGAACGGCTTTTTCATCGATCGCTACACCTTCCTGCCGATGGCGCGGCGGCGCGCGTGGATCATCGGTGCACAAACGGTGATGGTGGTGCTGCTGCTGATCGGCGCACTGCTTGCCCCTGCCTATAATGACGTGTTCCTGCTCTCGCTGATCGGCTTCTGCGCCAACGCGGCGGTCACTTTCTAGGACGTGCGGATAGACAGCCTTGCGGTGGACATCATGCCGGAGGACCAGCGCGCCAAGGCAGGCGGGATCATGGGCGGGGCGCAGCTTGTCGGCATTGCGCTGACCACGGAGGCGGGCGGATACCTGCTCGACATCTTCGGCATCACCTTCGCCCTGATGGTCGCCTCTGTCGTGCCCGCGCTGGTGATGCTTTACGGCATCTAGATCCGCGAGCGTGAAGGCGAACGCCGCCTGCCGTGGACCGCCGGAGAAGCCCATCCGCGCAACCTTGACCTGCAGGTTGCCGCCTGGTGGCCGCTGCTGCGCAAGACCTTTATCGAGGTGCTGAAGCCGCTCAGTCTGCTGTTTGTGATCCCGCTGCTGCTCTATGCCCTGCCTTCCGGCGGGTTCGAGACTTTCCATCCCGTGCTGTTCCAGCAGACGGCAGACTGGGAGCAGACCGAATACACCAACTTCACCTCAACCGTGGGCCTCGTTTCGGGCATTTTCGCTATGCTCCTGGGCGGGGCGATCGTTGATCGCATCGGCTGCCGGCGCGCGCTGACGTGTGCCCTGATCGTCGGTGTGGTCCTTTGCGCGGCCATGGGTTTTGCCAAGCCGTTCTGGAGCAATTCCATGGTGCTGGCTGGCTTTGTCATCGGCATGCAGTTCGTCGCCATGTTCTACTTCGTGTCCCAGATCACGATGGCGATGCACATGTGCGCGCCAGCCATCGCCGCCACGCAGTTCACCATCTACATGGCGCTGGGCAATCTCGGCCGGCCCATCGGTGCCTCGCTTGCCGGGGTGACGGCAGGTACGGGCAGCCCGGAAATGTTCTACTGGTCGCTGGCACTGATCTGGATTGTTGGCGCCTTCATCGTGCTGAAGGTGCAGTTTCCAAGGAAGAGCCCCGAGGCCGAGCACGCCGTGGCCGAGAAGCTGCCGCAAGGCGATGGCCCGCACCCGATCGAGGACTAGTGTTTCGGCCGCGCTGGAAAAGCGCGAGGAAGCTGCCATCTTGTAAGAATGGCTGCGCTCCCTTCCGAAATTGCTGACTGGTTTGCCGCGCGCGGATGGCGTGTGCGGCGGCACCAGCTGGACATGCTCGCCGCATCGCAGGCCGGGCAGCACGGTATGCTGGTGGCGGATACCGGCGCGGGCAAGACGCTGGCGGGTTTCCTGCCCACGCTGGCGGCATTCTGTCCTTCGGTGCTGGCAGGCGAGGCGCCGCCCGATGGCCTGCACACGCTCTATGTCTCGCCGCTGAAGGCGCTGGCGCATGACGTGCAGAGGAACCTCGTCACCCCGGTGAAGGAGATGGGCCTCGACATCAGGATCGAGACGCGCAGCGGCGATACGCCGTCAGACCGCAAGAAGCGCCAGCGCACCCGCCCGCCGCATGTGCTGCTGACCACGCCCGAAAGCCTCTCGCTGCTGCTGAGTTTCCCGGACAGCCTCGAGCTGTTCAAGGGCTTGAAGCGCGTGGTGGTGGACGAGATCCATGCCTTCGCCACCCAGAAGCGCGGCGATCTGCTCGCCCTGTCGCTTTCGCGCCTGCAAGCCATCGCGCCCGATATGCAGCGCGTGGGCCTGTCTGCCACCGTCGCCTCGCCGGAAGAGTTTCGCGAATGGCTAGCGCCGTGGGGCGATCTTGACAGCGTCGCCCTTGTTGATGGCGAGAAGGGGGCCGAGCCAGAGGTCGAAATCCTCCTGCCGCAAGACGAATATGTGCCCTGGGGCGGGCACGCGGCAACATGGGCGATCCCGCAGCTTTACGAGGAAATCCGCAGGAACCGCACCACACTGGTGTTCACCAACACGCGCTTCCTTGCCGAATATATCTTCCAGAACCTGTGGAACGCCAACGAGGAGAACCTGCCCATCGGCATCCACCACGGCTCGCTGTCCAAGGAATCGCGGCGTAAGGTTGAAGGGGCGATGGCGCGCGGGGAACTGCGCGCGCTGGTGTGCACCGCCAGCCTCGATCTCGGCGTGGACTGGGGCGATATCGACCTTGTCGTGCAGATGGGCGCGCCCAAGGGTTCCTCGCGCCTGTTGCAAAGGATCGGGCGCGCGGGCCACCGGCTCGACACGCCCAGCCGCGCGCTGCTGGTGCCGGGCAACCGTTTCGAATTCCTCGAAGCCATGGCGGCGAAGGAAGCGGTGGACGAGGGCATGCGCGATGGCGAGGATTTCCGCCCCGGCACGTTGGACGTGTTGGCCCAGCACGTGATGGCCTGTGCTTGCGCCGCGCCTTTTGGCGAGAAGGAGCTGCTGGCCGAAGTGCGCTCCAGCCTCGCCTATAGCTGGGTGGACGAGGAGCTGTGGAGCCGGGTGCTCAACTTCGTGGCGACGGGTGGTTATGCCTTGAAGGCCTATGACAAGTTCCGCCGCATCACTCGCGATGCTGACGGCACATGGCGGCTCACCCATCCCGATCAGGCGCACAAGCACCGCATGAATGCGGGCATCATCGTGGATAGCGAGATGCTCAACGTGCGCTTCCGCAATGGCCGGTCGCTGGGCCGGGTGGAGGAGCGCTTTGCCGCAGCGCTGTCTCCCGGCGATACCTTCCAGTTTTCCGGCATGACGCTGGAGGTGGAGCAGCTGAAGGACATGGACCTTGTCGTGCGTGCCAGCACCAAGGCGGCGATGATCCCTTCCTACGGCGGCTTGCGCCTGCCGCTCACCACCCATCTGGCAGACCGGGTTCGCGGCCTGCTGGTGGACCGTGCGGGCTGGGGCCGTTTCCCCGATGACGTGCGCGAATGGCTGGAAGTGCAGGACTGGCGCAGCCAGCTGCCGGGGCCGGATAATCTGCTGGTGGAAAGCTTTCCGCATGGGGGCCGGGAATACACCGTCTACTACACCTTCGCGGGGTGGAACGCGAACCAGTCATTGGGCATGCTGATCACCAAGCGGATGGAAGACATGGGCCTGATGCCCGGTGGTTTCGTGGCGAACGATTATTCGCTGGGCGTTTGGGGCTTGAAACCGGTGCGCGATCCGCTGCCGCTGCTTTCTCCCGATATTCTGACCGATGAATTTGTCGACTGGGTGCAGCAAAGCCACCTTCTGCGCCGCGCCTTTCGCGAGGTGGCGGTAATCAGCGGGCTGGTGGAGCGCCAGCATCCCGGCAAACGCAAGACCGGGCGGCAGGTCACTTTCTCGACTGACCTGATTTACGACGTGCTGCGGAAATACGAGCCGGACCACGTGCTGATGCAGGCAGCCTGGGCCGATGCGCGCAGCAAGCTGACCGATATTGCCCGGCTGGCGGAGGTTCTGGAGACAGCGGCGCAGCGCGTCGTGCATGTCGAACTGGACAAGGTCAGCCCGCTGGCGGTGCCGATCATGGTGATGATCGGGCGCGAAGCCGTGCCGCAAGGCGCGGCGGATGAGGAGCTGCTGCTGGAGGCGGAGAGCCTCGCGGGCGCGGCGATGGCGGTGGAGCCGCTTTAGTCGATTGGCCAGAGCTCCATTCTTGGATCGTAATCCAGTAGCCGGGTGGGCGGAGGATCGCCTGGTTGCGCAATTCGTGGATCGTCAGGCCGGACCAGTATCGGGCGCAACGGAAGGGAATCCTTCGGGAAGTTGCCGAATTGCGAGATATTACCGAAGCAGAATCGTTCGTCTGCCAGGCCGGTTGAGGCGATAATATTCAGAACCCGCAGGGAAAAATCGTAGCTGGCATCGGCATCGGGTTCCAGGCTTATGCCCGGCTGCACAGGCTCTTCCAGCGTGGCTTGCAGCAGACTTACAAGTTGGGCGCTGTGGACGGGCTCGCCATCCCAAAGCAGTTCGCCAACCGGTGTTATGCGAATGGTGTGGAGGGAATGTCATTGAGCGGGACTTCCGGTGTCGGGAGCGGGGGCTGGTCGATCACTAGTGCGTGCGTCTTGGGTTGGAACGTCATGCCGGATCCCATGAATGCACCGATGAACAGCGTGAACACCGCCGCAGCCAGAAAGCCGTAGCGCGGGCGCGACAGCATCTCGCCATGATCGAAGGCTTCGGCGCGATAGAAGCGGCGCGGATAGGGCCTCGCTTGTCATTCTCCCCCGTTTGTCAGGAGGTTGGCGCGCGGCGGGGCAGAAGGCAAGTGCTCCCGCCGCGTGCCGGGTTCCGGGTCTGCTTGATCATTACTTGCCGAAGGTGCGGTACTGCTCGTTTCCGTCGAAGGCGAACTTGTCGAGCCCTGCATCGCCGATCAGGGCGATCACCTGCACGGCATCGTTGTAACTCGCCTGCGGATCGGGGCGGAAGCGAATGACTGGCGCCGGGTTCATGGCTGCCGCCGCGGTGAGGCGGGATTCGAGCTCGCTGTGCGTTACCGTCACACCATCCCACAGCACGGTGCCTTGCGGCTGGATCACGACCGAGATTTGCGGCGCTGGCGGGATGACCGTGTCGGTCGGCGTGGGCTGGGGCGGGTCCGAGTCGAGGTTATGTTGCGTCAGCGGCACCGACATGATTACCATGATCAGCAGCACCAGCAGCACCAGCAGCACGTCGTTCAGCGGGGTGGTGTTCATCTCGCTCATCGGATTGTCGGCGGCCACCTGATAGGCGTTCACCCGATAGGTGGGGTAGGGGCGGCGGAAAGGAGCAACCATGATGACCTCTCCTTTTCCATGTCCTCTCGCGATACTTTGCCGCAAGGTAGAATAGAATAACATCACATAAACGGAGATTGGTCAAATCGGCATTGGTGGTTGGTGCGCGGATGGCTGGGGCGGCAATCTGCTGCAGGCAAAGAAAAAGGGGCGGGAAATCCCGCCCCTTGATCTGTGTTCGCCGTTCTGGCGGGGAGCTTATTCAGCGCCGCCCTTGCCGAATGCGCGATACTTTTCGTTGCCGACGAAGCCGAACTTCGTGACGCCCGATGCCTTGATGACGTTCAGCACGCGAGCCGAAAGATCATAGGAGGCGTTGGCGTCCGGTTCGAACTGCAGTTCGGGCTCCACGTCGAAGGTGAGCGTTTCCTGCAGGTTGCGAACCAGTTCGTTCGAATTGATCGGGGTCGCGTTCCACAGGATCTCGCCTGCGGGCGTGAGCACGATCTTGTTCACGATCGGATCAATCTGGTCCGGCGGCGGAGGTTCGTTGCTCGGAGCCGGAAGGTCGATGTTGATCGCGTGCGTCGCAACCGGGATGGTGATGATGAACATGATGAGGAGCACGAGCATGACGTCGATAAGCGGCGTCGTGTTCATTTCCATCATCGG
>CAYXTJ010000125.1:0-5967 GCA_964467715.1 uncultured Sphingomonadaceae bacterium | reverse complement strand
CGCCGCGAATGCCGCCGCAATGCTTCTCGATGAGCTCCTCGAAGGTGATGCTCATCGCTTCTTCGACAACGCAGGGCTTTTCCACGTGGCCGGAGATCTGGAACAGCTTGGTGCCCTTGTTGCCATCGCGGCCGAAGCTGGAGAACCAGCTGGCACCGCGACGCAGGATGGTCGGCACCACTGCGATGCTTTCCACGTTGTTCACCGTGGTCGGGCAACCATAGAGGCCTGCACCTGCCGGGAACGGCGGCTTCAGGCGCGGCTGGCCCTTTTTGCCTTCGAGGCTTTCGATCATCGCGGTTTCTTCGCCGCAGATGTAGGCGCCGGCACCACGGTGCAGGAACACGTCGAAATCATAGCCGGTTCCGCTGGCATTGTTGCCGATCAGGCCTGCTTCATATGCCTCGTCAATCGCGGCCTGCAAAGTTTCAGCCTCGCGGATATATTCTCCGCGGATGTAGATATAGGCCGCACGCGCACGCATGGCGTAACCGGCGCACAGCGCGCCTTCGATCAGCTTGTGCGGATCGTGGCGGATGATCTCGCGGTCCTTGCAGGAGCCCGGCTCGGATTCGTCAGCATTGATGACGAGGAAGGATGGACGGCCATCCTTGCTTTCCTTGGGCATGAATGACCACTTCATGCCGGTGGGGAAACCCGCACCGCCGCGGCCACGCAGGCCGGATGCCTTGATCTCCTCGATGATATCGTCCTGTGCCTTGGACAACAGCTCTTTGGTGTTGTCCCAGTCACCACGCTTGCGGGCAGCATCGAGGGTCCACGGCTGGAAACCGTAGACATTGGTAAAGATGCGATCCTTGTCAGCCAGCATCAGTCGTTATCCTCGGCATTCGTGGAGAGCATGATGAAATAGAGCGCCGCCGCGATCCCCAGCGGCACCAGCGCCGTGTACCAGTTTACCTGCCAGAACAGCACGGGGGCCAGCAGGAGAAAGGCAGCGATGGCGATGCGGTAGAGCAGCACTCACCACTCTCCCCTGTAATCGTGGTTCTCTTCGACCATTTCCTTCAGCGAGGACAGCGCATTGGCGGGCTCGGACGTATGCCGACCCGGCTCCTGCGTGCCCGCCTTGGGCGTTTCGCCGGCGGCCAGCGCATCAAGCACCTTGTCGAGCCGTTCGACTGTCAGGTCTTCATAGTTGTCGTCATTGATCTGCACCATCGGCGCAGTGGCGCAATTGCCCATGCATTCCACTTCGGTGAAGGACCACAGGCCATCGTCCGAAATGTGGCCGGGCTTCATGCCGCGGCTCTTGCAGGCAGCGATGATATCATCCGAACCGCGCAACATGCAGGGCGTGGTTCCGCACACCTGCACGTGGAATTTGCCCACCGGTTCGAGGTTGTACATCGTGTAGAAGGTGGCGACCTCGAGCACCCGGATCACCGGCACATCGAGATATTCAGCGACATATTCAATCACCGGCAACGGCAGCCAGCCCTGCGTATCCGTCTCGCGGCCAACCTGGCGCTGGGCCAGGTCGAGCAGCGGCATAACGGCACTCTTCTGGCGCCCTTCAGGGTAGCGCTTGATGGCCGCGTCGGCCTTCGCCTTGGTTTTCGCATCGAATGCGAAATTGCCCCAGCGTTCCCGCAGAGCGGGCGTATCGGGAGCGATCTTACGCGCGGCCATGGCCGAGCCTCCGTTCAAGATAGCGGCCCGCATAGAGGCCGACGACTGCCGCAAAGGCGGTGGAAAGAATGTCCTTCAACGGCGCCTCACCGTGAAACGCTGCAAGATATGCGGCGACGGCAGAAGCAAAGGCCGCAAAGGCTGCGACAAGGATGAAGAGCTCTCGCGCGATCACCGGATGAACTCCACACGAGAGCACTTGTCGCCCTCGAAGGAATAGACGGCGATCACGTCAAACGGTTCGACCTGTTCCGAACCGTCACTGGCAGGGCCGCGCGTCACATGCTCGCGGAAGAGCACGTAATTGCCGATGGCCTGCTTCTCGGTGATCTCGGCATGGTTCTGCGGCCACTTGGCAAACGCCGCAGCAAGGCCCGTACGCGTGCCTTCCTTGCCTTCACGCACCACGTCGCCGCGATAATTCGCCTCGCACGCGGCATCCGTCATGTAGGACACGTATGTGTCCACATCCTGCGCGTTGTAGGCTGCGATCATGGCTTCGGCAGTGGCGAGGTTAGCGGCGGACATTGTCTGCCTCCAATTTGGCCTTGTCGTTGGCAATCCAGAGAACGGCAGCGACGATCGCGCCATAGATGCCTGTCGGGAGAACGATCATGAGCGGTACACCGCCCTCGAAGAACCCGAAGCCTCCGCCGAGCAAGGCCCAGACGAACATGCCGCCGACAACCCACACGAGCCACGAGCTAAGAACCAGCGCCATCTTTGCAAGCCAATGCGTTGAACCCAGCGTTCGCGCGACAAAGTAAGCCAAAGCAAAGACGAGCGCGCCCTGAAGCAACGAGAAGAAGATCGTCCCGCCAAGGCCAAGGAAGGCATAACTCATATCCAAGAGTATCACCGGTCGCATTCCCCGAACACCACGTCGATTGCGCCGAGGATGGCGGTTGCGTCAGGCAGCATGTGGCCTTTGCACATGAAGTCCATCGCCTGCAGGTGGCTGAAGGCCGTCGGGCTGATCTTGCAGCGATACGGCTTGTTGGAGCCATCGCTGACCAGATAGACGCCGAATTCGCCCTTGGGGCTTTCGGTCGCCACATAGACTTCACCGGCAGGAACGTGGAAGCCTTCGGTGTAGAGCTTGAAGTGGTGGATCAGCGCTTCCATCGACTGCTTCATTTCGCCGCGCTTGGGCGGTGAAACCTTGCGGTCGCTGCTGGCAATCGGGCCTTCGGGAATTTCCGCGAGGCACTGCTTGATGATCTTCGCGCTCTCGTAAACTTCCTTCACGCGAACCATGAAACGGTCATAGCAGTCCGAATTGGTGCCCACGGGGATGTCGAATTCCATCCGGTCATAGACTTCGTAAGGCTGGCTCTTGCGGATATCCCACGGAATGCCTGCAGCGCGGATCATCGGGCCGGAGAAACCCCACTTCACAGCGTCTTCCTTGCTGACAACGGCGATATCGACATTGCGCTGCTTGAAGATGCGGTTGTCCATCACAAGGCTCATGGCATCGCCGAACAGTTCCGGCAGGCGGCCATCAACCCAGTCACCGATATCGGTGAGCAGCTTCAGCGGCACGTCCTGGTGAACGCCGCCGGGACGCAGATAGGCATGGTGCATGCGCGCGCCGGACATGCGCTCGAAGAAGTTCATGCAGTCTTCGCGCAGTTCGAACACCCACAGGTTGGGCGTCATCGCGCCCACGTCCATCACATGCGCACCGATATTGAGCATGTGGTTGCAGATGCGCGTCAGCTCGGCAAACAGCACACGAAGATACTGCGCGCGGATCGGCACTTCGACATTCATCAGCTTCTCGATGGCGAGCACATAGGAGTGTTCCATCGCCAGCGGAGAGCAATAGTCCAGGCGGTCGAAGTAAGGCAGCGCCTGCAGATAGGTCTTGTGCTCGATCAGCTTTTCGGTGCCGCGATGAAGCAGGCCGACGTGCGGATCGATCCGTTCGATGATCTCGCCGTCCAGTTCCATCACCATGCGCAGCACGCCGTGCGCTGCAGGGTGCTGCGGGCCGAAGTTGATCGTGTAGTTGGTGATCTCTTCGCCGGTGGTGGTCGGCGAGGTCTCGAGCTGCATATCGCTCATTCGCCTTCCTCCTTCTTGTCGTCCATCTTGGGCGGATCGGCTTCGGTGCCCTTGGCCGCCTTGTCGTCAGCCTTGTCACCGGCACCGATCTGCTTGGTGCTTTCGGTGGTCTTGGGCTCATCGACCGGAGGGGTATCGGCCTTTTCGTCACCCGGAAGGATGTATTCAGCACCTTCCCACGGGCTCATGAAATCGAAGCTGCGGAAATCCTGTGCCAGTTCTACCGGTTCATAGACAACGCGCTTCTCCTCTTCGGAATAACGCAGCTCGTGATAGCCGGTCAGCGGGAAGTCCTTGCGGAAGGGATGCCCTTCAAAGCCATAATCCGTCAGGATGCGGCGCAGGTCGGTATTGCCGTCAAACAACACGCCATACATGTCGAAAACTTCGCGTTCGAGCCAGCCCGCATTGGGCCACAGCGTGGTGACGGTGGGAACAGGCGTTGCCTCATCCGTGCTCACCTTCACCATCACGCGGTGGTTTTTGGTGAGCGAGAGCAGCATGTAGACCACCTCGAAACGCTCTGCTCGCTGCGGATAGTCGACACCGGCCATTTCCAACAGCTGCTGGTAGCTATGCTCGTCACGCAGCAGGCGAAGGGCATCCTCGATGCTCTCGCGCTTGACCGTCAGCACGACTTCGCCATGCGCTTCCTTGGCCGAAAGCAGCATGTCGCCGAGCGCGGCGGACAGCGCATCCTTCACGCCGGCATTGGACGCAAAGCGCGGAGCGGAATGGAGAACAGCAGCCATCAGCGTTCAATCGTCCCTTCGCGGCGGATCTTCCGCTGCAGCTGCATCACGCCGTAAAGCAGTGCTTCAGCTGTCGGGGGGCAACCCGGGATGTAGATATCGACCGGCACGATGCGGTCACAGCCGCGCACCACCGAATAGGAATAGTGGTAATAGCCACCGCCATTGGCGCAGCTGCCCATCGAGATGACGTATTTCGGTTCCGACATCTGGTCGTAAACCTTGCGCAGCGCCGGGGCCATCTTGTTGCATAGCGTGCCAGCCACGATCATCACGTCCGACTGGCGCGGGGAAGCGCGCGGGGCAACGCCGAAGCGCTCCATGTCATAGCGCGGCATGTTCACGTGGATCATCTCTACCGCGCAGCAAGCGAGGCCGAAAGTCATCCACCACAGCGAGCCGGTGCGCGCCCACTGGAACAGCTCTTCGGTGGACGTGACGAGGAAACCCTTGTCATTCACCTCTGTCTGCAGGGCGTTGAAATAGTCCTGGTCAGGCTGGAGAACTTCTCCGCCCTTCGCAGCTTCGATGGTGGGGGCAGACGTGCTCATTCCCAATCCAGAGCTCCCTTCTTCCAGGCATAGGCAAGGCCGACGATCAGTTCTCCCAGGAACACCATCATGGTGAGCCAGCCCGGCCAGCCGGACAAATCGAGGCTCACGGCCCAGGGGAACAGAAATGCCGCCTCAAGGTCGAAAATGATGAACAGGATCGCCACGAGATAGAAGCGCACGTCAAAGCGATCGCGCGGCTCCTCGAAGGCGGGAAAGCCGCATTCATACTCGCTCAGCTTTTCCGCATCGGGGCTGTGCGTTCCGGTAAGGCGCGCAACTCCCATGGGAAGGAAAACGAACAGGGCAGAAAGGCCGAGTGCAATTCCGAGGAAAAGCAGGATCGGCAGATATTGTGTCAGGTCGACCAAGACAGACTCGATTTGCTGTGAGTTTCGTGTGCGCCTCTAGGCAATGGGACCCGATACTGCAAGGCCAACAGAGCCGGAATTCAGGGAGTTTCGGCCATTGGCGGGGGATCAAGTGGCAAACTACGTATAATGGTCGGTACCAATTCCGCGCCTTCGGACAGTTCTCCGCCTTCGGCAAAGCTGCCCCACTCGCCATTGGCGATATAGTAGAGTCGCCCGTTGTGGATCGTTGCGGCCAGTGGCTCCGACCACTCCGGGTGATCGCGTTCGAGGATGCGGTGCCCGGTTATCGAGAGGCCATCGTTGTCCAGTTCCAGCGCCACGATCTGCATCGGGCTGGTGCCGTTCTGCACGGCTATCAATTCGTCACCATGAAGCTGCAACGCATCAATCCCGTCGAGCAGTATGGAAAGTTCGGTGGTGAGCCGCTGGACCATGCCGGTCTCAAGCGCGACAGCCGCAAGGCCATACCGGCAATCACTCACGTAAAGGCGCTTTCCAACGGTGCTCTCGGCAAGCCCTTGCGGTGAGCGGAATGTGCCGGGCGGCACCAGCGTTTCGATCTCGTCG
>CAYXTJ010000124.1:0-6165 GCA_964467715.1 uncultured Sphingomonadaceae bacterium | reverse complement strand
CCGCCGAGGACAACCAGACCGCGGTGACCATCCGCGTGTTCCAGGGCGAGCGCGAGATGGCGGCCGACAACAAGCTGCTCGGCCAGTTCGACCTTGTCGGCATCCCGTCCGCGCCGCGCGGCGTTCCGCAGATCGAGGTGACCTTCGACATCGACGCCAACGGCATCGTGAACGTTTCCGCCAAGGACAAGGGCACGGGCAAGGAACAGACCATCAAGATCCAGGCTTCGGGCGGTCTGTCCGATGCCGATATCGACCAGATGGTCCAGGACGCCGAGAAGTTCGCCGAGGAAGACAAGAAGCGTCGTGCTTCTGCCGAAGCGCGCAACCAGGCAGACAGCCTCGTGCATTCGACCGAGAAGCAGCTGGAAGAAAACGGCGACAAGGTGGACGCTGACACCAAGGCTGCCGTCGAGGCGGCACTGGCCGAAACCAAGACCGCGCTGGAAGGTGACGATGCCGAGGAAATCACGGCCAAGGCACAGGCGCTGACCGAAGCGGCAATGAAGATGGGCCAGCAGATCTACGAGAAGGAGCAGGCCGCAGGCGCTCCTGAAGGTGACGCTGGTGACAGCAGCTCTTCTGATGACGAAGAAGTTGTCGACGCCGAGTTCTCCGAGGTCGACGAAGACAACAAGGGCTGATCGTCCTGATGCGAAACGAAACCGCCACCGGTGCAGCAGCATCGGTGGCGGACCGTTTTTGAAGAGGGCCCCATGTCCGCAACAGAAATAGATTTCTATTCCCTGCTCGAAGTCAGCCGCGATGCAGATGGCGACACGCTGAAGCGCGCCTATCGCAAGCTGGCGATGAAGTGGCACCCGGATCGCAATCCGGGCGACGCCGAAGCCGAAGCCCGCTTCAAGGCTGTCGGCGCTGCTTACGAGTGCTTGAAGGACCCGCAGAAGCGCGCAGCCTATGACCGCTATGGCCACGATGCCTTTGTGAACGGCATGGCGGGCGGCGGCGGTGGCCGCGGCGGTCCGCAAGCCGACTTTGGCGATATCGGCGATATCTTCGAAACCATTTTCGGCAGTGCCTTTGGCGGAGGCGGCGGGCGAGCCCGTCCGCGTCGCGGGGCAGACCTGCGCTACAACATGGAAGTGGGGCTGGAAGAAGCCTTTCACGGCAAGACCACCGAGATCGAGGTGGAAGTTGCTGCCCATTGCGATACCTGCGCAGGCAGCGGTGCAGCGCCGGGTACTTCCAAGCGCGGCTGCAACACCTGCCACGGCCACGGCAAGGTTCGGGCGCAGCAAGGCCTGTTCGTAATCGAACGCCCGTGCCCGGTATGCCACGGACAAGGCGAGATACTGGAACAGCCATGCTCTGATTGTCGCGGTGAAGGCCGTGTCGACAAGGTGCAGCGCTTCGAGGTTGAAGTGCCGCCTGGCGTGGACAACGGCACGCGCATCCGCCTTGCCGGTCGCGGTGAGGCAGGGCCTCATGGCGCGCCCGCAGGTGACCTCTACATCTTTATCCAGGTGCGTCCGCACAAGGTGTTCGAACGTGAAGGCACGGCGCTGTTTACCCGCATGCCGATCAGCTTCACCACGGCTGCACTGGGCGGCTGCGTGGAAATCCCCGGCCTTGATGGCGAGACGCATTCGATCGACATCCCAGCCGGCATCCAGTCCGGCAAGCAGCTGCGCAAGCGCGGCGCGGGCATGCCGGTGCTGCAGGGCAGGGGGCGCGGTGACATGGTGGTTGAAATCGCCGTGGAGACGCCGACCAGGCTCTCTTCCCGCCAGAAGGAATTGCTGCGCGAGTTCAAGGAAACAGAGACGGGCGAAGAATGCCCGGAAAGCCGCGGTTTCCTTGACAGGCTGAAGGATGTGTTCTCCGGCTGAGTTCCGGACCGCATCGACAAAGCCCGGCATCGGTGGTTATCCTCCCGCCTTTATAGCGAGGGAGGATCACTCATGCGCACTATTGCCCGTACAGCCCTGTTTGCCGGTGCTGCCCTTGGCGCCACCGCCGTGTGGGCGCAGGCTGACATGTCCGAAGTGCAGATCAGGCCCGTGGAAATCGCGCCGGGCGTTGCAGTGCTGTTCGGCAATGGCGGCAATATCGGCGTGGGATACGGGGAAGACGGCACAATGCTGGTGGATGACCAGTTTGCCGAGCTTTCTGGCAAGATCCAGCAGGCCGTGGCCGGGCTGGGTGCGCGCCCGACCCGCTTCCTTGTGAACACGCATTTCCATTTCGACCATGCTGGCGGAAACGAAAACTTCGGCAATGCCGGCGCGACCATCGTGGCGCATGAGAATGTCCGCAAGCGTCTTGCTGACGGCAGCACCGTCATGGGCAATGTCTCACCATCCGCACCTGATGCGGCGCTGCCAGTCATCACTTACGACAAGGGCCTGACCTTCCACCTCAATGGCGATGTGGTTGACGTGTTCTTCCTGGGCGGTGGCCACACCGATGGGGACAGCGCCATCCGCTGGCGCAAGGCCAATGTCGTGCACATGGGTGACATGTTCATGCACAATCTGGGCTGGCCTTTCATTGACGTCGATTCTGGCGGAAATGTCGAGCATCTGCTCAATTCGCTGGGACAGGTCATCGCCATGACCGATGCCGAGACCGTGATCATTCCCGGCCATGGAGAACTGGCCACACGATCGGACCTGATGGCGTTCCGCAACATGGTCGAAACCGGCGTGGCGCGGGTGAAGGCGCAGAAGGACGGCGGCGCGACGCTTGCAGAAGCGATTGCCGCAAAGCCGGTGGAAGGGCTGCGCAACAACGCCAATGGCTTCATTTCCGATGATCAGTTCGTGACCGCAGTCTGGGCCAGCCTCGACGCGCACAATCGCTGAGCCTGGGTTCAGGCCTCGATCGCCTCCACCTCCCGGCGCAGCCCGGCGATAAGGTCGGGATCTGCTTTCAGCCGCTCTTCCTCCTCGTCAAGGATGGCAAGGAAGATGCGCTTCTTCAGCACATGGCAATCGCGTTCTTCCACCTTTCCGGGCAGGGTTGAGCAGACCAGATCGATCATCCGTTCCGCTCCGTGCAGGCGGCCCCACAGGTAATCATTCTCGCGATAGGCGCGGCTGAAGAAGGCTCCGAAATTGTAGAACTCGATCCCGCGCAAGGTGGCCGGTGCCCCGCCTTCACGAATGGTGGACGCATCTTCGGGCGAGATGCGGTCCACCTTGATCGGATCGAACTCGGTCAGGCCTTCGTTGCGGAACAGGGGCAGGGTGGCGACATCGTAAAACGGGAAACCGAGGTAGGCGAGCAGCACCTTGCGCCGCAGCGCCTTGGGCATGGCTTCAAGCGCTTCGGAGAGCATGGTTTCGGCCTTGGCGTCGAGGCCTCGCAAGTCCCGTTCGCGCTCCAGCGTATCGAGCACCTTGCCGGTGTCTTCCATCACCGCTGCAGCATTTATCGCCATTGCGCTGTCCGCCAGTGGCGCCTCGTCAGCGGCAAAATACATGGCGAGTATCTTGTAGATTGCCTCACGCCCGGCATCGAGATCGGCCTCGCTGTTCTCCGGATCATCCTCCCAGTCACGCGACAGGCGGCGGGCCAGCAGGCGCAGGCGGCGAATGCGGAAGCCGATATCATGGCCGCGGAAGAAGGCTATCGCCTGCTCGCTCGCTCCGCCTTCGGGGTTGGCCAGCGTATCAAGCCCCTGCGCTTCGAGATGGGTGCGAATGCGGCGGGCCACGGGCAGCGGCTCGGCAAGCTGCAAGCCCGGCGCGGCTTTGAACAGGGTCTTCGATAGACGATCGATTATCCCGGCAAATTTGGCCTGGGCATAGGAATGGAAGGCATAACCCGCCTGTTCCGCTGCGGCCTGTTGCGCCTTGGCCCGCCAATTGGCGAGCCGCTTGGGCGTGGGATTGTCGAGGAAGAAGGTGCGACCGAACAGCTTGTCCACGGTGCGCTCAACTTCCGGGCGCAGGGCCGCCAGGATATGCCGCATCTTGGCCGCCTCGCGCGACATATCCTGGATATGCTCCAGGTTGTCGCGGATCGGCTGTTCTCGGGGGATCGATGAGATCGAGCCGAGGATCGCCTTGAAGAAACCGACATCGGCAAGCGCTGTTTCCTTGCGCATCCGCCTGTCGGGCGTGGGGTCGATATAGACAAAACGGCGGTCCACCTCGCGGTGCGACGGCCGTCCAGCCAGCGCGTTGAGTGCTTCCGAGAAAGGCGCGTTTACCAGCACCGAGCCATCGACGAGAGAGACGCTGTCGAGGATATCTTCCGCCACATGCAGCGGCATGACGCGTTGCAGGAACTTGTCCTTGCTGTTCCACGCCAGGCTGCGCATGTCTGCCAGCATGTCGATCTCGTCCAGCTTCAGCGGAGGGAATGCGCCCGGGAAGCTGGCGGTGGAGCGTGCCGCAAGGGTCAGCTCCAGCGAATGCGCGACAGGAATTCCACCGACTGCGGGTGCACGCGAACGGAAGCCGATCGGCAGGCGGTGTTCGCTTTCCTCGACTAGCGGCGGTGAATTGAGGCGCAGCGCTTGCAGGTAGCCGTGGAAATCGGTCGCCGTCACAAACAGGTCCAGCGGGTGGCCGGGCGGCAACAGGGGGCTGTCTGTCGGGCCTTCTTCCATCGCGGTGAAGGCATCATGCAGCAGGCCGGAAAAGCCGATGCCGGAGAAGGGCGGCTGGAACCAGCGGCTGCGCACGAAGCGGGCGAGCTTGTGGAGCACCTCACGGCGCATTTCCGGCGCAACGCTTTCCGAGACGACATTGCCCGGGCGGCTGAGCAGGAATTCCACCACGGGCGGTGCCCAGAACTTGGTGACCCAGGTCCACAACCTTGCTTCTGGATCCAGCAACCGGTCAACATCGGCATTGTCCAGCCACAGGTCCGTCAGCGGTTCCAGCGAATGGCCTGAATGGATCGCCTGCGCCAGGAACACCGCATTGATGCCGCCTGCGCTGGCACCTGTCAGAATGTCAGGAATGAAACGCAGGCCCACTTCGTGCTCGGCTGCAACCCGCTCGAAAATCTCGCGATAGACCTGCTCGCTACCGGGGCCTGATGGTACGCCGGCATGGAAATCCCTGCTGGCGCGGGCCAGTTTCCAGATTTCCTTGGTGACCCCGTGCATGTACACCGCAAGGCTGATGCCGCCGTAGCAGACAAGGGCAATGCGGAGTTCCTTCTGGCGCATGCACACTGTGTGGCAAGGCGCGCGCGCAAAGGCAATTGCGTTCCACTAATGTTCTCGTTATTCGTCCACCATGGCGAAGCCCAAGAAACGATTTATCTGTACCGAATGCGGCAGCGTATCCCACCGCTGGCAGGGCCAGTGTTCCGATTGTTCGGAGTGGAACACGCTGGTGGAAGAGGCGCCGGAAACCAAGTTTTCGGCCAAGCATGACCTTTCGACTGGTGGCAAGCCCATCATGTTCGAATCGCTTGATTCTCCCACCAAACCCTTGCAGCGGCAGACAACCGGCCTCGCAGAATTCGACCGCGCCCTGGGTGGCGGGATTGTACCGGGCAGCGCGATATTGATGGGCGGTGAGCCGGGCATCGGCAAATCGACATTGCTGCTGCAGGCGGCTGCCGCCATCGCCAGGGGTGGTGGAGATGCGGTCTATGTCAGCGGGGAAGAGGCCACCGGCCAGGTGCGGATGCGGGCAGGGCGGCTTGGCCTTGCCGATGCGCCGATCAGGCTCGCGGCGGCCACATCGGTGCGCGACATCCTGACCACGCTGGCTGATGGCGCGCCGCCCGCCCTGCTGGTGATCGATTCCATTCAGACGATGCATTCAGACATGATCGAAGGCGCGCCCGGCACTGTCAGCCAGGTGCGCGCCTCTGCCTTTGAACTGATCCGCTATGCCAAGGAAAATGGCGTGGCACTGGTGCTCGTCGGCCATGTCACCAAGGACGGCAATATCGCGGGCCCCCGTGTGCTGGAGCACATGGTGGACGTGGTGATGAGCTTCGAGGGGGAACGCAGCCACCAGTACCGCATTTTGCGGGCGCTGAAGAACCGCTTTGGCGCTGTCGACGAGATCGGCGTTTTTGCCATGGAGGGCCACGGCCTGGCAGAGGTGTCCAACCCTTCCATGCTGTTCCTGTCTGGCCGAGAAGAGCCGATGGCGGGCAGTTCGGTATTCCCTGCGATGGAAGGCACGCGCCCCGTTCTGGTCGAGATACAGGCGCTGATCGTAGTTAAAC
>CAYXTJ010000123.1:0-6182 GCA_964467715.1 uncultured Sphingomonadaceae bacterium | reverse complement strand
CTGTGTTCGCGCACCTTGTAGTTGATGGATTCGTTCCGGAAGTCCGTCTCCACCCGGACACCAAGCGCCGCCAGCTTCTCTACCACCTGCGTGCCATAGGCATCGGCGTCGGAAACGATGGTGGCGACCACCGCCTGCACCGGTGCCAGCCACGCAGGCACACGGCCAGCGAAGTGCTCGATCAGGATGCCGATGAAGCGTTCATACGAACCAAAGATCGCACGGTGCAGCATCACCGGGCGGTGCTTCTCGCCATCTTCGCCGATATAGGTAGCATCAAGGCGTTCGGGCAGGACGCGGTCGGACTGGATCGTGCCCACCTGCCAGGTGCGGCCGATGGCATCGGTCAGGTGCCATTCCAGCTTGGGCGCATAGAAGGCGCCTTCGCCGGGCAGCTCTTCCCAGCCGAAATCCTCGTTCGCCATACCGGCATCGCGCACGGCCTGGCGCAGCTCTTCCTCGGCCTTGTCCCAATCCGCATCGGAACCGAAGCGCTGTTCGGGGCGCAGGGCCAGCTTGATCTCGTAGGTGAAGCCGAAGTCCTTGTAGATACGGTCTGCCAGTTCGCAGAAGGCGCGCACCTCTTCCACGATCTGGTCTTCACGGCAGAAGATATGCGCATCGTCCTGCGTGAACTGGCGCACGCGCATCAGCCCATGCAGCGCTCCGTGGGGTTCATTGCGATGGCAGCAGCCGTTCTCATACAGGCGGATCGGCAGTTCGCGGTAGGAGGTGATGCCCTGCTTGAAGACCTGCACGTGCGCCGGGCAGTTCATCGGCTTCAGCGCCATCCAGTCCGCGTCGTTGGACACGATCGGGCCGTCATCCTCGGTATTGGGCACCTCGTCAGGGATCACGAACATGTTCTCGCGATACTTGCCCCAGTGGCCGGATTTCTCCCACTGGCGCGCGTCCATCACCTGCGGCGTCTTGATTTCCTGATAGCCCGCGCCGTCAATCGCGCGGCGCATGTAGGCTTCCAGCTCGCGCCAGATCTTGTAGCCATTGGGATGCCAGAAGACAGAGCCATGCGCCTCTTCCTGCAGGTGGAAGAGGTCCATCTCGCGGCCCAGCTTGCGGTGGTCGCGCTTGGCGGCCTCTTCCAGCCGGGTGAGGTGCGCTGCCAGCTGCTTCTTGTTGAGCCAGCCAGTGCCGTAGATGCGCGTCAGCTGCGCGTTCTTCTGGTCACCGCGCCAATATGCCCCGGCAACGCGCATCAGCTTGAAGGCATCGGGATCGAGCTTGCCGGTGGAAGGCAGGTGCGGGCCGCGGCACATGTCCAGCCAGTCATCGCCTGACCAGTACACCGTGAGTTCCTCGCCTTCGGGCAATTCCTTCGCCCATTCGGCCTTGAAGCTTTCGCCATCGGCTTCCCACTTGGCGATCAGGTCAGCGCGGCTCCACGCCTCGCGGCGCAAGGGCTTGTCCGCCTTGATGATCTCGCGCATCTTTGCCTCGATGGCGGGCAGGTCATCCACGCCGAAGGGCTCGCGGCTGGCCGGGGCCATCACGTCATAATAGAAGCCATCGTCCGTTGCCGGGCCGAAGGTGATCTGCGTGCCCGGCCACAGCGCCTGCACCGCTTCTGCCAGCACGTGGGCATAGTCATGCCGCGCCAGTTCCAGCGCGTCTTCCTCGTCACGCGACGTGACCAGCGCCAGTTCGGCATCACCATCGAAGGGGCGGGTAAGGTCGCGCAGCTCGCCATCCACGCGTGCGGCAATCGCGGCCTTGGCAAGGCCGGGGCCGATTGCGGCTGCCACGTCGGCAGGCGTCGAACCTTCAGGCATTTCGCGGACAGAGCCATCGGGCAGGCTGATCTTGAGCAGTTCGGTCATTCTTCAAAAATTCCGTGTTCGGGTATGGTTGCGGCCTATGCGTGGGTCTTGGCGGCTAGGCAAGGCTCTGATCGTTCGAAGTGCCGCACGCATTGCGCACCAGCGCAAGATCGGCCTCTTCCATGTCGTCGATATCGCCCGCCAGATTGCCTTCGACATAGGCGGCCAGCGCGCGGGCATCCTCCAGCGCATTGTGCGGGTTGCGGCTGTTAAGCGCGGTGTCGAAACCGGCAAGGTTGAGCAGCAGGCAGGTATAGCGGAAAGGATCGTTGCGCTTGCCATGATCGCGCAGCGGCATGGCATTGAAATGGACAAGGTCTTCCGGCCAGTCCGCGATGAAGACATGCGGGCCTTCATCCTTGCGCAGGAACTTCTGCATTTTCTTGACCAGCTGCAGCCGCGCGACAGGCTCCTTGTCGAAGTGCGGAACCACATGCTCCTTCACCCACGGCACCACCAGCTCATGCGCGTGCAGCACTTCGTAGAAGCACTCGCCATCCTGCCGCACCCGTGCAAGGCTCAGCAGCTGGCCGCCGGTGCCGTTGAATTCCGTATCGATGTAATACCGCATATCCGGTTTTCCCCGCGCCGCGAGTCAGGTCTTTACCGGTTTCGGGAAGCTGGCGCGATGCCACCCGAAACCGGGTGGCGGCAGTCGCGTATCAGGCCACGACCGACCGCCCCCGGCAAAGCGGGGTGGTAGTGGTTGTGGTGATGCTGCGCTGCTGCGTCATGATGGGGGCGATATAGGGCGCAAATCCTGCAAAGTCACTAAGGCATCGATACGCACCCCTTGGCGCTGGCCGATTGAAGCGCCATGTTGGCTGGCGATGAGTGATACCGACGTTCAGTTTGCAGAGGTTGCGGGCCGCCGCATCGCCTATCGCCACACGCCCGGAACCGGCCCGGCGATCATCTTCCTGCCTGGCTACATGTCCGACATGGAAGGCGGCAAGGCGACCGCGATCTTCAACTGGTGCGTCGCAAGCGGGCGCGAGTGCCTGCTTCTCGATTATTCCGGCTGCGGCCAGAGCCCGGGTGAGTTTGCCGATGGCACCTTGTCGCGCTGGTGCGAGGAAGTGGTGGGGCTTGCAGAACCGGTCATCGGCAGCAGGCGTATCGTCATCGCCGGCTCATCCATGGGCGGCTGGCTGATGCTGCTGGCGGCCTGGGCGCTGGGCGATCGCGTGGCAGGGCTTGTCGGCATTGCCGCCGCGCCGGACTTCACCAATTGGGGATATTCCAAAAAGCAGAAGGCCGCGCTGAAGGCTGGCGAGACGATCTACGAGGAAAGCGATTACGGCTATGACCCGATGCCTACCCATCCGGGCTTCTGGGCAGACGGTCAGGCGCAATTGCAGCTAGACAGCGAAATCGACCTCGCCTGCCCCGTGCGCCTTCTGCATGGAGAAGAGGACGCGGACGTACCGCCCGAAACGGCACTGCGCCTGTCGGACGCGTTGCGTTCAGAAGATGTGCAGGTCACTCTGGTCAAGGGCGGGGACCACCGGCTGTCACGCGAAGGCGATATCGCCCTGCTGCTGCGGACGGTCGCCTCGATCCACTGATACGGACCACACACGAACATGCCAGCCCTCCTCGCCGCCACGCTGATCTTCGCGCAAGCCGCATCCGTCGCTGCGCCTGCCACGCTGGAGGATGACCGGCTGGTTGCCTGCATGGCAGAAGCGCGCAGCGATCCCGCGCAAGCCATCATCACCGCCAACGAGTGGATGGAAGGCATGTCCCGCACCGCCCGCGGGCATCCCCAGCAATGCCTCGGCTTTGCCTATATGGGCCTGCTGCGCTGGAACGCCGCGCGCGAAGCCTTTGTGGAAGCGCGCGATGCCCGCCCGATTGACGACCTTGCAGAGCGGGCACGCCTTGGCGCGATGGCGGGCAATGCCGCCTTTGCCGGAGAGGACAACATCCTCGCCCTGCTGCTGTTGCAAGCCGCGCAAGGCGATGCCGCATCGGCCGGTGAAAATGCGTTGGCAGGGGGCATCGCCGCCGATATCGCACGGGTGCAGGTCAACATGGGCCAGCCGGATGAAGCGGCCTTGTCGCTGGAAAGGGCGCGCGTCTTCGCCCCGCAGAACGCAGAAGTCTGGCTGCTGTCAGCCACTTTGGCTCGGCGGATGGAGGATTTGCCATCCGCCCAGAGCTGGATCGCAACGGCAGTGCAGCTTGATCCGGCAAATCCGGCCGTGGGCCTTGAGGCTGGCGTGATCGCCGCGATGGGCGGGCGCATGGAAGCCGCGCGCGACAGCTGGCTTTCGGTGGTTGCAGTTGCGGGCGGCTCGCCGCAGGCGCAAACCGCGCGCAGCTATCTGGAACAGATTGGAGAGGAATTTCCCGACCGATGATCCCGCTCAGCGTTCTTGACCTTGTTCCCGTCCGCGAAGGATTTGAAGTGTCCGATGCGCTGGCAGAGGCCGGCGCACTGGCAAACGCTGCCGAGGATGCAGGCTACAAGCGCTTCTGGGTGGCAGAGCACCATGCCACCCCCGGCATTGCCGGCGGCGCGACTGCGGTGGTGCTAGCGCATATCGGCCACTGCACCTCCACCATCCGCATTGGCGCAGGCGGCATCATGCTGCCCAACCACAATCCATTCGTGATTGCCGAACAGTTCGGCGCGCTGGACGGGTTGTTCCCCGGCCGAGTGGACCTTGGCCTTGGCCGCGCGCCGGGTGCCGCGCCGATCCTGGGGCAGGCCTTGCGCAAGGACCTGGCGCGCGCATCGGAATATTTCCCGCAGGACGTGGTCGAACTGCGCGCCATGCTGACAGGCGATATCGACTTGCCGATCACCGCCACGCCGGGCCTTGGTGCCAAGGTGGAGCTGTGGATGCTCGGTTCCAGCCTGTTCGGCGCGCAGCTCGCCGCGCAGCTGGGCATGCCCTATGCCTTTGCCAGCCATTTTGCGCCCGAACACCTTGATGCGGCGCTGGCGACCTATCGTGAGCAGTTCCGCCCTTCCGCCTATCTCGACAAGCCGCATGCCATGGCGGCGATGACGGTGATTTGTGCTGAGAGCGACGCGGAAGCAGAGCTTCTCGCCACCTCGCAGGACCAGTCCTTCGTGCGCTTGCGCAGCGGCGATCCGGGCAAGCTGCCCCCGCCTGTGCCGGGTTTCCGCGAAAGCCTCGACATGGGCGGGCAGGCCATGCTCGAACGGCTGGGCATAGCCCGCGCGGTCGGCTCTCCGCAGACCGTGGCAGACCGGATCACCCGCTTTGTCGAGCGCACAAAGGCAGACGAGATCATCGTGTCTGGCGCGACTTATGATCCGCTGGCGCGGCAGGAATCCCTGCGCCTGACCATTGCGGCGCTGGGAGCGTGAAAATAGTTTCACAATCTACCAGCTTTCAGGTGCCATCGCGGATTTGAAGGTCTAGAGATCGTCTCCGGGAAAAGCCGGAACGACCGTCGCAATCATCGGTTTGACCTGCGAATGCAGGTCACAGGAGAGGTCCGCATCATGGCCAAAGCCGCTTCGGCAAGCAAACCCGTCAGCAAACACCTGTCTATCATCAAGGAGCGGATCACCGCTTCCAACCTGCCCGGCGAAAGGGGCTGGAAGGCAAGGAGCTGGACGAGGCCGCGGCCTATTTACTCGAAGCCGCGCAGCACCGCGATGACGGCCAGCCCTCCATCCTGATCAGCGCCACAACTGGCGGCACCAAGCGCGTGACACGCATTGCCGTGGTCAACCGTGACGTGCCATTCCTCGTCGATTCGATCTCGCGCGCGATTGCCGCGCAGGGCCTCACCGTGGACATGCTGGTCCATCCCATCCTGCCGGTTCGCCGCGATTCCAACTGGGACCTTGCCGAACTGCCGGTGGGCGAAGGGTCGGGCGAAAAGCGCGAGAGCTTCATCTATATCGAAACGGACCGGATCGACGCGAAGCAGCGCCGCCTGCTGGAAGCCGAACTGAAGCGGGCAATTGGCGATGTGCGCGCAGCCGTGGCTGACTGGCCCAGGATGCGCGAGCTGATTTCCGCCGATCCAGACAGGCTGTCCGATGCCGAAGGGGCCGCGCTGCTGCGCTGGCTGGGCGGCGGCAAGATGACGCAGCTGGGCCACGTCACCCGCCACCGCGACGGCAAGCAGGCCGACGTGCTCGGCATCTGCCGCAAGAGCGCGGGCGAAGTGCTGGCCGACACCACGTGGGACCGCGCCTTTGCCTGGTTTGACGGCAAGAACGGAACGCCGGGCCGCGCACCGCTGGTGATCAAGGCCAACCGCCTCAGCCTGGTGCATCGGCGCGTGCCGCTGGACCTGTTCCGGCGCAGCGGTGAGTGCGGCGCTGGTCCAGATGCCGACATGGGCAGACAG
>CAYXTJ010000122.1:0-6222 GCA_964467715.1 uncultured Sphingomonadaceae bacterium | reverse complement strand
GGGCATGGACAGCTTCAAGCGTGCGCTGGTTGAGCATGCTTCAGGAAAGATGCCGGGTCCGGGAGATCTGGCACTCAACCGGCGGCAGCGGAGCCTGGTACGTGAGGCGCGCGCTGCCCTGCGCGATGCGGCGGATGGTGGGGCAACGGATCCGCTGATCCTTGCCGAGCAGTTGCGGCTGGCGCGGCTGTCCTTCGATGCCTTGACCGGACGCAGTTCGACTGAAGATGTCCTCGATGCCCTGTTCGGACGGTTCTGCATCGGTAAGTGAATGCCGTGTTCCACGTGGAACATCGCTGCTGAAAATCAGGGCTATGATCTGCGCCTGCAAGGTTTATATCGGCGCCTCCCATGAGTGATTTTGACGTCCTTGTTATCGGCGGTGGCCATGCTGGCTGTGAAGCAGCCGCTGTTGCCGCGCGCATGGGTGTTCGGACGGCGCTGGTCACCTTCGATGCCAATGCCATCGGCGCGATGAGCTGCAACCCGGCGATAGGCGGGCTGGGCAAAGGCCACCTAGTGCGAGAGGTGGATGCATTCGACGGTTTGATCGGCCGCGCTGCTGATTCAGCCGCGATCCATTACCGGATGCTCAACCGCTCGAAAGGCAGTGCGGTGCAGGGCCCGCGTGTGCAGGCCGACCGCAAGCTCTTCCGCGCCTTTGTGCAGCAGGCGATCGCTTCGCAGGACATGTTGACCGTGGTGGAAGGTGAGGCTGCCCGCTTGCTCTTCGATGGCCCGCGCGTTTCCGGCATTGCCCTTGCTGATGGTGCAGAGATTTCTGCAAAGGCCGTGATCCTGTGCACCGGCACTTTCCTTGGTGGCACGCTGTTCCGCGGCGAGGAGCGCATGACCGGTGGGCGCATCAACGAATCTTCCGCCCATGTGCTTGCGCAGCAGATGCGCGATGCCAAGCTTCCCATGGCGCGATTGAAGACGGGCACGCCGCCGCGTCTCGATGGCCGCACCATTGATTGGTCCAAGCTGGAAGAGCAGCCATCTGATGCGGAGATGTGGACCATGTCCCCGCTTTCGCATGGGCGCGTCAATCCGCAGGTCTTCTGCGCCATCACCCGGACGAACGCGCAAAGCCACCAGATCATTGCCGACAATCTTCACAGGTCGCCGCTCTTTACCGGGGCAATTGGTGCTGCAGGTCCGCGCTATTGCCCTTCGATTGAGGACAAGATTCACCGCTTCGCAGATCGGGACGGCCACCAGGTTTTCCTCGAACCCGAAGGCCTGGACACGCATCTGGTCTATCCCAACGGCATCAGCACGTCCTTGCCCACCGATGTGCAGCTGGCGATGCTGCGCACGATGGAGGGGCTGGAACAGGTCGAGATGGAAGTTCCGGGTTACGCTGTCGAATATGACCACATCGATCCGCGTGGCTTGGGGCGTGATTTGCAGCTCAAGGCAATGCCGGGGCTCTATTGTGCCGGCCAGATCAACGGCACCACCGGTTATGAAGAGGCGGCGGCACAAGGCCTGATCGCCGGGATGCACGCCGCTGCAGCGGTGAAGGATAGCGATCCCGCGCCACTAGACCGTGCCAATAGCTATATGGCGGTGATGGTCGATGACCTTACCCTGCATGGCGTGAGCGAACCATATCGCATGCTCACTGCCCGGGCAGAGTACCGCTTGCGCCTGCGCGCGAATAACGCGGCCACACGCCTGACTCCCCTTGCGGTCGCCGCTGGTTGTGTCGGCAGCGATCGGCAGGAATGGCTTGAAGCACGCGAGACCGAACGTTCCACGTGGAAGATCGCGCTCGACAAGGCGATCAGCGCGGGAGAAATCGCCGCCGCAGGGGTAAAGGCCAAGAGCGATGCCGGGCGTATGACCTTGCGTGAATGGCTTCGGTTCCCCGGTATTTCGCTAAGCGAAATCGCTCCCTTCCTGCCGAAAGCTTGCGATATCGATTCGGCGCTTGCAGAAGAGCTTGCCGAAGATGCAGCCTACGCCCCCTACCTCGCACGACAGGATGCGGAATTGCGTGATCTTCGGGCGAGCGAGAATGTCAAACTGGGCCAGGGTTTTCCCTATTCTGAGGTGCCGGGCCTATCCAATGAGATGGTCGAAAGGTTGACGCAGACAAAACCCGATACGCTGGCTGCCGCAGGGCGGGTACGCGGAATAACTCCGGCAGCTCTTGCAGCGGTGCTGGTCCATGCCCGACGCCTGAACGCCAGAGGTGAGGCGGCATGATCGAAAGCGAAGCCGAAGCCCGCGCTTACAGCGCCACCTTGTGTGATGCAGATGCGGCCAACCGTCTGGAGCAATTCATAGGCCTGTTAGCGGCGGAGAATGCGCGGCAGAACCTGATCTCGAACAAGAGCCTGGAGTCGGTATGGCAACGCCATATCGCCGACAGCCTGCAGCTGCTCGCGCATGTTCCACGTGGAACGTCCCCATGGATGGATCTTGGCAGTGGGGCGGGAATGCCCGGCCTGGTGCTGGCGATTGCCCGCCCGGACCTGGAGATACATCTGGTTGAATCGCGCAAGAAGCGCGTTCAGTGGCTCGAAGGCGTTGCCAAGCACTTCGGGCTGGAAAAATGCCATGTGCACGGCTCACGGCTGGAAAATGTCGAAAGTGCTCCAATGCGGGTAATTTGTGCGCGCGCCTTCGCACCGCTGGGAAAACTCCTCAGCTTATCCGCCCGTTTTTCCACACAGGAGACCGTTTGGTTGTTGCCCAAGGGGCGCTCCGCAGGTCAAGAATTGATGGACCAGCCCGAATCAGTGCGAAAAATGTTCCACGTGGAACAATCTGCCACTGATCCTCAGGCA
This sequence comes from uncultured Sphingomonadaceae bacterium, assembly GCA_964467715.1. Lineage (GTDB taxonomy): Bacteria > Pseudomonadota > Alphaproteobacteria > Sphingomonadales > Sphingomonadaceae > Alteraurantiacibacter. The sequence continues at coordinate 3,424 of CAYXTJ010000122.1, read as the reverse complement.
GGAATCATGATCGGGCACGGGAGGCCGCCACTCTAATGATCTGCATTGCCATAGCCAATCAGAAGGGCGGGGTAGGCAAGACCACCACTGCCATCAACATCGCAACGGCTATGGCTGCAACCGGCTGGAAGACGCTGCTGATCGATCTTGATCCCCAGGGCAATGCATCCACCGGAATCGGCGTGGATGCCGCCCATCGCGACATGTCGAGCTATGACGTGCTGGTTGACCAGGCTCCACTGGACGAATGCATCGTCCGCTCCAAGATACCCGGCCTCGATCTCATTCCGGCGACGGTCGACCTGAGCGGCGCCGAAGTCGAGCTTGTCGGCGTCGAAAATCGCAGCCACCGCCTGCGCCAAGCGCTGGACAATCATCGCGATCATGACATCTGCTTTATCGACTGCCCGCCCTCGCTGGGCCTGTTGACGCTGAACGCCCTTTGCGCTGCGGATACGCTGCTGGTGCCGTTGCAGTGCGAATTCTACGCGCTGGAAGGCCTGAGCCAGTTGCTGCAGACGGTTGAACAGGTGCAGCAGCGCTTCAACGCCGATCTGGGCATCGTGGGTATCGCCCTCACAATGTTCGATCGCCGCAACCGCCTGACAGACCAGGTGGCAGACGACGTGCGCGAATGCCTGGGTGATCTGGTGTTCGATGCCGTGATCCCGCGCAACGTTCGCCTGTCCGAAGCCCCGAGCCACGGGCTGCCCGCGCTGGTTTATGACCATGCATGCCCCGGTAGCCGCGCATACATGGCGCTGGCGCGCGAATTGATCGGCAGACTGCCGCAGGAGAGGGTTGCAGCATGAGCGAGAACGAAAACGAAGCGCCCACGAGGCCTGCTGCCCGCCGCAAGCTGGGGAAGGGGCTGGGCGCGCTACTGGGGGAGAGCCGCCGCGAGGAGCCGCTGGCCAATCCCTCTGCCACTGGTACTGCTAGCACAACCACCGCTACGGCAACGGCATCGGGAACAACCGAAGGCCTCGCCAATCTGTCGGTGGCCGCAATCCAGCCGCATCCGGACCAGCCGCGCCGCTATTTCGATGAGGCGGCGCTGGAAGAGCTCGCCGCGTCCATCGCTTCACGTGGTGTGATCCAGCCTGTGATCGTCACCACGCTGGGTGGCGGCAAGTATCGCCTGGTTGCCGGCGAACGCCGCTGGCGGGCTGCGCAGAAAGCGCAACTCCATGAAATTCCTGCAATAATTCGCGATCTGAGCGAACGGGATGTGATTGCGCTCGCGCTGATCGAGAATATCCAGCGCGAAGATCTGAACCCGGTCGAGGAAGCGCGCGCTTACCAGCGCCTGTCAGAGCTGGAAGAGATGACGCAGGCCGAGATTGCCCGGCTGGTCGAAAAGTCGCGCAGCCATGTCGCCAATCTCCAGCGCCTTCTGTCCTTGCCAGAGGAAGTGCTTGGCCACCTTGAGGCCGGCAGGCTGGACATGGGCCATGCCCGCGCACTGGTTGGCCGGGACAACGCTGCAGAACTGGCGCAGCAGGCGATTGCCAAGAAGCTTTCGGTTCGCGAAGTCGAGAAGCTCGCCCGTGCAGGGGAAGCCAGCACTCGCCGCCGCACCGCACGCGAGCCGCGCGATCCGGGCCAGGATGCAGACATCACCGCGGTCCAGAACCATCTCGAGGAATTCCTCGGCCTGCCGGTGAAGATCACCACCGATGCGGATCCGCGTTCGGGGTCAGTCACGATCAAGTATCGCACGCTCGACCAGCTGGACCTGATCTGCCAGCGCCTGACAGGCGGCGGCATCTAACCGCACCTCCGCCAGCGCAATTCATCGCGCATGAAAAAACCCCGGGGAAAGTTGCGCGGCGCAACTTCTCCCGGGACTTTTCCCTATTTGGTTCAGCGATTTACTTGATCGGGTGCAGCTTGCCCTGCGGTGCCGGTGCAGCGCGGCGGATATGCCGACGCGGAGCCGGGGCGGGGTGCTCGACCTCCACCTCTTCATCGATCACGCGGGTGATCATGCGGCGCTGCGGCTGCTGTTGCATCGGCTGCTGAGCAACAGGCACCATGGCCACCTGTGCATAGGTGGCCTGTCCTGCCACGCCGTAACCGCGCTCGTAATTGAGCAGGTAGGCCTCGCAATAATCAAAGCCGTAGCCTTCGTCTGCGTAGTAGCGATCATCATCGTCATCGCCGCCATCGATGGCAGCACCAATCACCGCGCCAGCAAGCCCGCCAAGGCCTGCGCCGATCAGCGTGCCTGCCAGGCGATCGCCCTTGCTGCCCACCCGGTTGCCGATCACGCCGCCGGCAACAGCGCCAAGCAAGCCGCCGATGATGCCGCCGTTGTCGTCATCTTCTTCCTCGTAATAATAGGGCTGGTCGTAACCGGCACGAAGCGCGCGGCACTGCGAGAGCCATTCCTCGCGCTGATCTGCCATGTAGGCGAAGCGCGGCGCCTCTTCGTGGCGCTCCACGGTGCGATAGATGCGACGGCGCTCGCCATCAGCCGGGTAGTCTTCATATTCGGAGTCGGATTCATACACATAATCAGGCACATAGCCGTCAATATCTGCCACGACAGGGTCCGAGTAATATTCCTGCACCACGGCGGCACCTGCATCGCTGTAGCTCGCGCCTGCAGCAGCTTCCGCTTCCCAGCCGGGGCCGTACGCCGTGCTTGCATCGACCGGGCCGGATACGCCGGCATAGCGATCATCCACCTGCGCCATTGCGGGCGAGGCAGCCAGCAGGCCGATCGCGGAAGTAGCAGCAAGAATGGCAATGTGCTTCGACATGGAAATACGCCCCTCATCATTGACGGGACTCGCAGGGAGCCCGCGCATTTACGCCGTCTTTACTATGGCAAGGCGCGCGATTCCCAAGCTTCTAACACGGGCTGTCCCGAAACGGGGCGATGGCAGGGCAGAAGCTGCGGCTCAGATCCGTGCAGACAGGAGCGCGGCAAGCGCTTCGATGCCGGCCGCGTCCTCTGCATCGAAGCGCGCGCGGCTGGGGCTGTCGAGGTCGATCACCGCGATCACCGTGCCATCGCGCAGTACGGGCACCACCAGTTCGGATTCGGTTGCTCCGTCGCAGGCGATATGGCCGGGGAAGGCGTGGACATCGGGCACGAGCTGGGTGGAGGCCTGCGCTGCAGCCGCACCGCATACGCCCTTGCCCATCGCAATCCGGATGCAGGCAGGCCTGCCGGAAAAGGGGCCAAGCACCAGCTCGCCATTCACCACGCGGTAGAAGCCCGTCCAGTTCACGTCCGGCAGGAATTCCCACAGCAACGCCGCGACATTGGCCATATTGGCGACGCCATCACTTTCGCCCGCTGTCAGAGCGTCAGCGGCGGCAAGCAGCTCGCGGTAAAGTTCGGGCTTGGGCAGGCCCTGTGTGGCGGCAAAGTCGAACATCGAATCACCTCTACTACGCAAAGCAATTGCCG